>JBHEOD010000083.1:644-16625 GCA_046261745.1 Binatia bacterium | reverse complement strand
ATCTTGCGCGCATCTTCCCGGCGGGGCCCGCCGCCGTTCATGTCACGCCCGAGGCCCCGGCCGGCGGGCTTCGGCCCGCGAGTGTTGCGGACGTGGCGGCCTGGCGCGAGCAGCGCGGCATCGACAAGCCGTCGTGCGGTTATCTCGGGACCATCCAGCCGCGAAAGAACCTCGGATTGCTCGTTGACGCGTTCCTGGCTGCCGCGGGCGACCGCGACTGGCGGTTGGTGATCGCGGGCCGGCTGCGACCCGGCGAGAAGCCGGACTTCCTGGCGCGCGACCGTCGTGTCGTTTACGCCGGCGCGCTCGCCGACGACGAGATCGCGCCGTTTCTCGGGTCGATCCGCTGCATGGTGTCGCCGTCGGCGTACGAAGGCTTCGGACTGACGTTCATCGAGGCGATGGCGTGCGGCTGCCCGGTGGTGGGTCTGCGCAACAGTTCCCTTCCGGAAGTGGTGGGCGACGCCGGCGTGCTGCTCGAGAGCGCGGACGTCGAGACGCTGGCGCCGGTGATCGAGCGGCTGATGACCGACGACCGCATCGCGGCCGAGTATTCGCGTCGCGGCCGCGAGCAGGCGGCGCGCTTTTCGTGGAACGAAACGGCGCGCCGCACGATGGATGCCTACCGCACGGCGCTCGCGTCGCCGCCGGCCGCCTCGGAGCCGCGACGATGACCAACGAGCCCGAAAGCGCGCCGGGGCCATCGGAGCGCGACAGCGCGACGTCGGAGGGCGAGCGCGACCGCGCGACGTCGGAGGGCGAGCGCGACAGCGCGACGGGTGGGCCGAAAGTCGTCGCCGTCGTGCTCAACTGGAACGGCACCACGGACACCGTCGCGTGCGTGCGCTCGCTGAATCTCCTCGCCCATCCCGGCCTCAAGATCGTCGTTGTCGACAACGGCTCGCGCACGCCGCCGGACGCAGCGCTGCGCGAAGCCGGCCTCGACGCTGCCGTGGTCGCCACCGGCGTCAACCTCGGCTACGCCGGCGGCAACAACGTCGGAATCCGCTGGGCCGAGGAGCGCGGCGCCGACTTCATCTGGATCCTCAACAACGATGCCGAGGTGGAAGCAGGCGCGCTCGCGCCGCTGCTGGACGCCGCGCGCCGTCACCCGCGTGCCGGAGCGTTCGGCAGCCGCGTGCTGCGCGGCGACGATCCGTCGCGGATCTGGGTGGCGTGGGGCACCGTCACTTGGCGGCAGAGCCTCATTGCGCTCGCCGGCGAGAACGAAAGCGACGGACCGCGCTTCGACGACGAGCGTGAGGTGGAGTGGATCCCGGGCTGCGCGCTTCTGCTGCGCGCCGCGGCTGTGAACGAGGTGGGCGCCTTCGACGAGGAGTTCTTCGCGTACCACGAGGACGTGGACTGGGCCGCGCGGGCACGAGCGCACGGCTGGAGCTCGCGCTACGTTCCGGCTTCGCGCGTCGTTCACCACATCCACGGCAGTTCCGGCGGCGCCGCTCACTACGGCGGCTTTCGCAAATACCTCTCCGCCCGCAACACCATCCTCTACGCCAGGCGCCACGGAAATTGGGGTCAGACCCTCTTTTTGGCGATGTCGATCGTCGCGACGTTTCCGCTTCAGTTGCTGCGTCGCGCGCTGAGCGGCCAGGCCGCCGGAGTGTGGATCAAGCAGCGCGGCTGGCGCGATGCACTGGCCGGGCGGCCGATTCCGTTCGTGGAACTGGGGCTTCGCGATGCGGGCGCGAATTCGAAGCATGCCGGCGCGGATCCGAAGCGTGCGGACGCGAAGCCGAAGCCCGCGGGGACGCAGCCGAAGCCTGCGGAAGCGAAGCCAAAGTCACGTTGACAGCCCGCCGGAGCGTGGCCGAAGTCGCGCCTTCTTTTGACGGGTGGCCGGGGCCTTCCAACTCGAGAATTGCCGACGGGATGCGCGGCCTTCAGGCCTGCAGCCGCGCGCGGGCGACCGCGTCGGCGTAGGCGTCGAGGTCACCGAGGTCGTCGCGGGCCGCCGCGTAAACCTTCTCGAGGTCCAGTCCGCCGTATTCGTGGGCGATGCGGTTACGCAGCCCTACGGCCGCACCCAGCTTGCGTGCGAGATCCGTCGGCAGGAGCCCGCTGCGCGAGAGCGCGTCGAACGCGGCACGCGTGTCTCCAGGGATGCTCAGGCCGAGGTCGGCAACCAGGTGCAACGCGAGATCACTGCATTCCTGGAGCGCGAGGTAGAGATTCAGGATCAGGGCCTCGGCCTCGGTGCGCCGGGCGATGAACTCGGCAGCGCTGGGCGGAAGCAGCTCGCGGACGCGCGCGGTGCGTGCCCGGATGGCGGCGAGCTTGCGCGCGAGGACTTCGTTGCTCACTTGTCCACGCCCCGATCAGGATCGGTATCGCTTGCGCGGTGTGCCGCGCGCGCGACTCCGGCGATCAGCTCAGGAAGGAAGCGCTGGATGTCGTTGTAATCGATCAACGTCTTCGCAACGAAATCGGAGAACGCATCCGGCCGGTCCTGGTAGAGGAGCTTGGCACAACGCACGACTTCAAAGCGGAAGATGGCGTCGGGAGTTGCAAGATCGCTGACGTCCACTTCGGACGAGAGCAGCCGCGAGAGGTCCGCGGCGAGGAGGCCCATTCGCGAGTACGGCAGAGGCCTGCTGTCGCGGCCGAGCACGGCGACGTCGAGATCGCTCGAGGGACGAGCGGATCCGCGCGCCCGCGAGCCGTGCACGACGGCAAGGCCGATGCCGGCGTCTTTCATCGCTTCGTCCACGGCGCTGCGGACAGCGGGGTCGTCGACATCGAAGGCAGGCGCAGGCACGCGCTTGATCGGTAGATCCTTCACGGGCGGACCCTAGCACGCGTGCCGCCGGGCGGCGACCAGCTGGAAGCAGCTCAGGCCTTGGCGTTGAGGTCCGCCACCAGCTTCATGTCCGCTTCCATCATGATCTGCGCCAGCCGCGCGAAAGTCGCACCCGGCTTCCAGCCCAGCACTTCGCGGGCCTTGGTGCAGTCGCCCAGCAGCAATTCCACTTCCGACGGGCGTGCCAGTCGCGGATCGATCTCGACGTGCTTCGTCCAGTCGAGGCCGACGCACGAGAACGTTTCCTCGAGGAACTCGCGCACCGAGTGCGTTTCGCCGGTGGCGATCACGAAGTCGTCGGGCGTGTCGTGCTGCAGCATGCGCCACATGGCCTCGACGTAGTCCGGCGCATAGCCCCAGTCGCGCTTGGCGTCGAGATTGCCGAGCTGGAGCTTGTGCTGCAGGCCCGCCTTGATGCGCGCAGCAGCGAGCGTGATCTTGCGCGTCACGAAGCTCTCGCCGCGCCGCGGAGACTCGTGGTTGAAGAGGATGCCGCTGCACGCGAACAGGCCGTAAGCCTCGCGGTAGTTGACCGTCTGGTAGTGCGCGAACGCCTTGGCGCAACCGTAGGGACTGCGCGGATGAAACGGAGTGTCCTCGCGTTGCGGCACGGCCTGGGCCTTGCCGAACATCTCGCTGGAGGAAGCCTGGTAGAAGCGGGCCGGCTTCTTCATGCGGCGCACGGCCTCGAGCACGTTCATGGCCCCGACGGCATCCACCTCGACGGTGAAGGCAGGCTCGTCGAACGACACGCGGACGTGGGACTGCGCAGCGAGGTTGTAGACTTCGTCCGGAGCGATCGAGTCGAGGAGGTCCCTCAGGCGCAGGCCGTCGGTGATGTCGCCGGAGTGAAGGAAGAAGCGGCCGGCGGCCGGATGGTCAGTTTTCTGAAGGAGGTGGTCGAGCCGGGGACGCGTGGTGACGCTGGAGCGTCGCACCAGCCCGTGCACTTCATAGCCCTTCTCCAGCAGCAGGTCGGCCAGGTACGACCCGTCCTGGCCCGTCACTCCGGTGATGAAAGCGCGCTTCGGCATGACGATGAGAGGCGCGAGTACGGGACCGATTGTCCTGAGTCAACCGGCAACGGCGTGCGTCGGCATGCGCCCTGTTATACTCGCAGCGGCAATGACGAACGAGACATCTCCCCGGCCGGAGGCCCGCGACACCATTGTCGTCATTCCATGCTTCAACGAGGCGCAGCGCCTCGATGCTGCCGCCACTGTTCACCTCGTCGACTCTGAGCCGCGCGTAGCGGTGCTCTTCGTCAACGACGGGAGCACGGACGATACCGCTCGCGTTCTGGGCGACTTGTGCCGGAGCCGTCCGGAAAGCCTTTCGTGCCTGACCCTAGAGAGGAACTCCGGCAAGACCGAGGCCGTGCGTCGGGGTGTGCTCGCTGCGCTCGAAAGGCGTCCGGCTTACGTGGCCTACTGGGATGCGGATTTCTCGACACCACTCGACATGGTGCCGCCGTTCATGGCCGAACTCGACCGCAACCCGCATCTTCTCGGCGTGCTCGGCTCGCGCGTGCGCCGCCTTGGTGCCGACATCGACCGTCGCGCGCTGCGTCACTTCGCCGGCCGTATTTTTGCGACGCTCGCTTCGGCGGTGCTCGGCCTTGCGGTCTACGACACGCAGTGCGGTGCCAAGATGTTCCGGGCCACGGGCGATCTGGCGCGTGCGTTCAGCGAGCCGTTCCAGAGCCGCTGGATCCTCGACGTGGAGATTCTGGCCCGCCTCCGGCAAGACCTCGGAAACGACGTGCTTGCCGCGCGCCTTGTCGAACTGTCGCTTCCGCGCTGGCGTGACGTGGCCGGCTCGAAGCTGACGATGGGGCAGGGCATTGCCGCTTTCTTCGACCTCTGGCGGATCTGGCGCACTATCCGTTGATCCGATAGCCCACCGGCCGCGTGGCCAAAGTCGCGACTTCATTCGCAAGGAGAACGTTCCAGCTTGAAAGCCATCATCCTCGCCGGCGGATCCGGCACGCGACTGCACCCGATGACGCGGGTCGTCTCCAAGCAGCTCCTGCCGGTGTACGACAAGCCGATGGTCTACTATCCGCTCTCCACGCTGATGCTTGCGGGCGTGCGCGACATCCTCGTGATCTCTACCCCGGACGACTTGCCGTCGTATCGCCGTCTGCTCGGCGACGGTTCCGACTGCGGAATTTCCCTCAGCTACGCGGTGCAGCCGAGTCCCGGCGGCCTTGCGCAGGCCTTCCTCATCGGCCGCGAGTTCGTCGGCCGCGACCGCGTCTCGCTGATTCTCGGCGACAATATCTTCTTTGGCCACGGCCTCGGCGAATCGCTCGAGCGCGCGGCCGTGCGAGAGCATGGTGCTACCGTGTTCGCCTACGCGGTGCACGATCCCGAGCGCTACGGTGTTGTGGAGTTCGATTCCGCGGGACGCGCGATGTCGCTGGAAGAGAAGCCGGAGAAGCCGCGCTCGCACTACGCCGTGACGGGCCTGTATTTCTACGACAACCGCGTGCTCGACATTGCCGCCGACCTGAAGCCGTCGCCGCGCGGCGAGCTCGAGATCACCGACGTCAATCGCAAGTACATGGAGATGGGCGACCTCGAGGTGGAAGTGATGGGCCGCGGCATTGCGTGGCTCGACACCGGCACATGCGCCGCGCTGCACCAGGCCTCCAATTTCATCGAGGCCATCCAGGAACGGCAGGGACTCAAGGTGGCCTGTCTCGAGGAGATTGCGTGGCGCAAGGGCTTCATCACCACGGACCAGCTCCTTGCGGTCGGCGACAAGCTCGGCGGTGACTACGGCAAGTACCTGCGGGCGGTGGCTTCCGACAATGTGATGGGACCGCGCTGAGATCGCTGCGCTGACTTTTTGACGCGCGAGTTGAGTCCATCGCGGCACGGTCTGACGAAGGAGCGTGTCTTCGCGCGGCCGCTGTCAGGCTTCCTGGGCCGCGCGAAATTCCGCCAGCACTTCGGCTACGTTGTCGCGCCAGTCGGTGCTCGTGCCGAGTAGCTCTTCGGTCTTCGAGAGCTCGAGGATGCTGTAGGCAGGCCGCGTGGCCGGGCGCACAAATTCCTCGCTCGCGCACGGCTCGACGCGGCAGGAACTGCCCGTTTCCTTCATCACGGCGCTGGCCAATTCGTACCAGCTGCAGCTACCGCCGTCGGTCACGTGAAAAGTCCCGCGCGCGTCCTGGCTGAGAAGGGCAAGGGAACGCTCGGCAAGGTACTGGGCGCTGGTCGGCCTTCCCACCTGGTCGTTCACCACGCGCAGCGACGGCTTGTCGCGGCCCAGCGCCACCATCGTCAGCACGAAATTCTTTGCCCACGGGGCGTAGAGCCAGCTCGTACGCGCGATCAGATGATCGCAGCCCGAATCGGCGATGGCCTTTTCGCCGGCGGCCTTGCTGCGCCCGTACGCGTTCACCGGCGAGATGGGATGATCGACGGTGTACGGCGACGAGGCGCGGCCGTCGAAGACATAGTCGGTGCTGAAGTGCAGCAGCGTGGCGCCGAGGCGCGCGCAGTGCGACGCCAGCAGCGCGACACCCGCGCCGTTGATGGCGGTGGCCAGCGCCTCGTTCGTCTCCGCGCCGTCCACGTCGGTGTAGGCCGAGCAGTTGATGACCGTGCGCACGCCGTCGGTGAGCCACGGCGCCACCGTCTCCGGTTTGGTCAGGTCGAAGGCCGGCCACGAGACGCCGGCATAGTCGAGGCCGCGCTGCTTCAGCAGAAGCTCGAACGCATGGCCGAGCATGCCGTCGGGGCTGATGAGCAGGATGGGCGGAGGGGGGGTTGTTGGGGTGGTGCTCATCTCGGGTCCTCAGGTCGCGCAAGTGCGACAGCGCTGCTCCGTCACCGGCCGGGGTTCAGCCGCCGTAGATGGGGAGGCGCTCGCGGGGAATGTCGGCCAGCAGCAGGCCGTTGCTGTCCTTGTCGTTGAGGGTTGGGGCGTCGAGCGGCCACTCGATGGCGATGGCGGGGTCGTTCCAGGCCACCGACAGCTCGCACTCGGGGTGGTACCCGTCGGTGCACTTGTAGTGGAAGATCGCGTCGGCGCTGAGCACGCAGAACCCGTGTGCGAAGCCCGGCGGAATCCAGAGCTGGCGGCGGTTCTCGCTCGAGAGCAGTTCGCCCACCCACCGGCCGAATGTGGGAGAACCTACGCGTACGTCCACCGCCACGTCGAAGACTTCGCCGGCGAGTGTGCTGACGAGCTTTCCCTGCGCGTGCGGGTACTGAAGGTGCAGCCCGCGCAGGATGCCGCGACGCGAGCGCGAGATGTTGTCCTGCACGAACGTGGAGGGAACGCCGGCTTCGGCGTAACGCGCCGCCGACCAACTCTCGAAGAAGTATCCGCGAGCGTCGCCGAACACGCGCGGCTCGATCACGAAGACTTCGGGAATCCGCGTAGGAACAACATTCATTTTTTCAGGAGGCGGCGCGCTTGCCGTAGTTGAGTTCGATCCAGCGCAGGTAGTCGCCGCTGCGAACGCCGTCCACCCATTTGCGGTGCTCGAGGTACCAGCGCACGGTATCGCGCAGCCCTTCGGCGAACGAGTGCCGGGGCGCCCAGCCGCATTCGCTGGCGGTCTTGCTGGCGTCAATGGCGTAGCGCGCATCGTGCCCCGGACGATCCTTCACGTAGGTGATGAGTTTCTCGAAGCTCTCGAGCGGGCGGCCGGTTTCTTCGGCCAGCACGCGGCAGATGCTGGCCACCACGTCCACGTTGGTCATCTCGCAGTCGCCGCCGATGTTGTAGGTTTCGCCGAGGCGGCCGCGCTCGATGACGGCCCAGATGGCCTCGCAGTGGTCCTCCACGTAAAGCCAGTCGCGCACGTTCATGCCCTTGCCGTAGATGGGCAGCGGCTTTGCGTCGAGGGCGTTCAGGATCATCAGCGGGATCAGCTTCTCGGGAAACTGGTACGGGCCGTAGTTGTTCGAACAGTTGGTGATCTTGACCGGTAGTTTGTAGGTTCGCTCGTACGCGCGCACGAGGTGGTCGCTGGCGGCCTTGGACGCCGAGTAGGGGCTCGACGGATCGTAACGCGTGGTCTCGGTGAAGCGGCCTTCGCTGCCGAGCGAGCCGTAGACCTCGTCAGTACTCACGTGGTGGAACAGCGCGCCCGGGCGGGACGCCGAATGCGTGAGGAAGGCCTGCAGCAGGTTGAACGTGCCGACGATGTTGGCCTGCACGAAGTCGCCGGGCGACGAGATGCTGCGGTCCACGTGGCTTTCGGCCGCGAAGTGCACCACAAGGTCGGGCGTCGAGCGTTCGAAGAGCGTATTGACCGCCGCCGCATCCGCGATGTCGACGCGCTCGAGGCGGTAGTTGGGAAGTTCGTCGATGCCGGCCAGGTTGGCCGGATTGGCCGCGTAGGTGAGCTTGTCGACGTTGACGAAGCTGTCGCCCGGCCGCCGGGGGACCGACAAGCGCAGGAAGTTGGAGCCGATGAAGCCGGCTCCGCCGGTGACGAGGATGTTCATGCTGGTTTCCGGTCGCCGCGTCCGCAACCCGCGCGAGATGGCCGAGGCCGACCGACAATAGTCGGCACCGCCCGCCATGCAAGCCCCGAACCGCACGCCGCAGCTAGTGGCTCGCGGTGCCCCCGATCCGTTCCAGCAACTCGGCTGTCTTGTCGTGCATGAGGGCTTCATCGCCCCGGCTCTCCACGTTCAGGCGGATAAGAGGTTCGGTGTTGGAGCCGCGCAGGTTGAATCGCCAATTCGCAAATTCCACCGACAGGCCGTCGGTGAAGTCCACCTCGAGCGCGCCGGGCTCGTAGAGCTTGCGTAGCCGGTCGATGGTGGCGGCGGTGTCGTCCACCTTGCGGTTGATCTCGCCGCTGGCCGGAAACATGGCGATGCGCTCGCCGACCAGGGCCGACAAGGGTTTTCCGCTTCGGCCCATCAACTGGGCGACCAGCAGCCAGGGGATCTGCCCGCTGTCGCAGTACGCGAAGCGGCGGAAGTAGTGGTGGGCGCTCATCTCGCCGCCGTAAACCGCGTCGGCCTCGCGCATGACGTCCTTGATGAAGGCGTGTCCCGACTTCGACAGCACCGGCTTGCCGCCGAGCGACTCGACGATTTCCGTGGTCGCCCAGGTAAGTCTCGGATCGTGGACGATGCGGGCACCGGGTTCCTGTTCAAGGAACATCGAAGCGAGCAGCCCCACAATATAGTAGCCCTCGACGAACGCTCCGGTCTCATCGAAGAAGAAGCAGCGATCGAAATCACCGTCCCATGCGATGCCCAGGTGGGCCTTGTGGCGGCGGATCGCTTCGATGGTCGGCTGCCGCGTCTCCTCCAGCATGGGGTTGGGCACCCCGTTCGGAAAGTTTCCATCCGGTTCGTGGTGCAGCTTGATGAACTCGAAGGGCAGCCGCTTCTCGAGCCGGTCGATGACAAGGCCTGCACCGCCGTTGCCGGCGTTGACGACGATGCGAAGCGGGCGCAGCCGCTCGACGTCCAGGTAGGAACAAAGGTGGTCGATGTAGCGGTCGGCGATGTCGAGATCGTAGCGGCCGCCTTGCCTTGCCGGCGTTGAATACGCGTCGGCCTCGGCGATCCGCTGGATTTCCATCAGGCCTGTGTCGCCGCTGATCGGGCGTGAGTCGCGGCGCACGAACTTCATTCCGTTGTAGTCCACCGGATTGTGGCTGGCGGTGACCATGATGCCACCGTCCATGTCGGCGTCCGACGTTGCGAAGTAAATCATCTCGGTGCCGCAGATGCCGATGTCGTGCACGTCGACGCCGGAATCGGCAAGGCCGCGGGCGAGGGCCTCGCCAATGGCAGGGCTCGACAGACGGATGTCGCGTCCGACGACGACACGGTCGGGCCGAAGGTACTCGGCGTAGGCGCGCCCGATGCGATAGGCCACGTCGTCGTTGAGCTCGGAGGGAACACGGCCGCGCAGGTCGTAGGCCTTGAATCCGGCGATGGCTGGCATGGCGATACCTCTTTTGTTCGATCCGGGCTGTTGGTGCGAGCGACGGTGTGTCGCCTACGAGGTGTAGCGCTCCAGCCTGTCGGCGGCCACCTGCAGCCCCTTGCGCCGCAAAGGCTCCTCGACGAGGTGGTAGTTGCACTGGACGAGCAGGCAGACGGGCCGGAGTCGGCGTAGCTGCGATACGCGGCCGCGCCCGACGACCCTAGGACCGGCCGGTGGCCGCGCGGACGATCTCGAGGTCGGAGTCGATCATGATCTGCGCCAGCTTTGCGAAAGTGACGCGCGGCGTCCAGCCGAGGATGCGCTGCGCCTTGCTGCTGTCGCCGAGCAGAAGGTCCACTTCGGAAGGACGGCCGAGGCGCGGATCGATCTCGACGTGCTTCTTCCAATCGAGGTCGAGGAACGAGAAGGTCGCCTCGAGGAAGTCGCGGACCGAGTGCGTCTCGCCGGTGGCGATTACGAAATCGTCGGGCTCGTCGTGCTGCAGCATGCGCCACATGGCCTCGACGTAGTCAGGTGCGAAGCCCCAATCGCGCTTCGCATCGAGGTTGCCGAGATAAAGCTTGTCCTGGAGGCCGAGCTTGATGCGCGCTGCGGCCAACGTGATCTTGCGGGTGACGAAACTCTCGCCGCGCCGGGGCGACTCGTGGTTGAAGAGGATGCCGCTGCACGCGAACAGGTCGTAGGCCTCGCGGTAGTTCTGGGTCTGAAAGTGCGCGAAGACCTTCGCGCAGGCGTAGGGGCTGCGCGGGTGAAAGGGGGTGTCCTCGCGCTGGGGTACGGCGTGGACCTTGCCGAACATTTCGCTGGAAGAGGCCTGGTAAAACTTCGCCGGCTTCTTCATGCGGCGCACGGCCTCGAGCACGTTCATGGCGCCGACGGCGTCCACTTCGACGCTGAAGGCCGGCTCGTCGAAGGACACGCGGACGTGAGACTGGGCGGCGAGGTTGTAGACCTCGTCCGGCTCGATCGAATCGAGCACGTCCCTGAGCCTCAACCCGTCGGTGATGTCGCCGTAGTGAAGATGGAAGCGTCCGCTGGCCGGATGGCCGGGATCCTGAAGGTGATCAATCCGGGGCCGGACCGTGACGCTCGTGCGGCGCACCAGCCCGTGCACCTCGTAGCCCTTTTCGAGCAGGAGGTCGGCCAGATAGGACCCGTCCTGGCCCGTGACTCCGGTGATGAATGCGCGCTTCGGCATAGGGCGTGTGCGGTTACGGGACCGATTGGCCGGTGTCAAGTCGCAGCGCCGAGCGGGCGGATGATCACGTCCAGGTCGAGCGACGCGACCATCGCTCCCGCGCGGAACGCTGTCGGCGCGTTCTCGAAACGAACGCGGTGCGATTCCGGCATCGGGCGTCTCGCCGGAAAACGCCCGGCCGTCGGCAGCGGCCGGCCACGTGCGTCTGCTCTGCCTCTGGTATAGTTGCGACCGCGAAACGCCTCCAAGAACGATGACGAATTCGATTCTTCACCAACTCGGTCCCCTGCCCACGACATGATCGTCGTCGTGCCGCACTACAGCGAAGCCCGGCCGCTCTACACGTCGGCGGGTTTGCACCTGATCCACACCACAACCCGTGTCTCGGCGCTCGTCGATCGAACGCGTCTCTGGCGGACTACCCATTGAGCCGTCCCACCTCCGCCGTCGTTGGCGCCTCACGTTACTTTTCAGCCGCAGTCGTCGTGGCGGTTTTGAGCGCCCTTGCCCAGCTTCCGATCTTCGACCGGTCGGTTGTCTCCCTTGACGAGGGCCAGTTGACCGCCATCGGCCACAGGCTCGCTTCTGGAGACGTGCTCTACCGGGACGTCTACACTGGCATCTTCCCGGCCATCTACTGGTTGGCCGAGGCCCTTTTCCGCGTGTTCGGAACCGATGCGCTGATATTGAGGTGGACCCAGTTGGCCGTCAATGCGGCGACGGCGGGCCTGCTCTTCGCGCTCGCGCGACCGCTGGCACCCGGCATTGTCGCCTGGTTCGTGCCGGTAGGGTATTGGGCCCTCGTGGTGGCGAGTTTCCCCGCCCTCACGATGCTCGGCTATTCGTCGCTGTCGCTGGTCTCGGCCCTCGGGGCGCTGGTGTTCCTGCGCCGATATGTGGTCGGGATGCGAGTAGTGGATGGGGTCGCCACCGGCGTGCTGCTGGGGATGTGCACGCTTTTCAAGCAAAACTTCGGTGCGATCGCATTGGTGTCCGTCCTCGTCTCGGCGTTGTGGTGCCGGCGGCAGGGGCGCTTGGGCGGGGCCTCTGTGTGGAGGGCGGCTTGCGTGCCCATCGTCGCGGGGAGCGTCGTCGCGTTGGTGTCCGCTGCGAAATTGGTCGCTTCGGGAGCGTGGCCGAATTTCTTCGAGGCCACCTTCCTGACGATCTTCGCCAGCCAAGTCGATGCCTTCAACCAACCCTTGCCGCCGGTGTTCGATGCTCACCCCGCGGGCGGTCTGTTCCTCTTCCTCTACGGACCCGGCGCGATGTTCGGTGCGATGATGCGCGGAGACCCCGTGGCCACTCCGGGCCTCATCTCGTGGGCGATCCGCGTCGGCTACGGCAGCGCGTACCTGGCCCTGGCCTTGGTGCCGCTGCTGGCCGTCGGCCCGGCGCAGCGCAACCCGGATCCCGGCGTGCGCGTGGCGGCACGAGTCGTGCTTCCATTCTCCGCGATGATCTTCCTTGGCATTTTTCCTTCGACCGTTTGGTCTCACTTGGCCGCGGTGTACCCGCCGTTGCTGGTGGTGCTGGCGGCGGCCTTCTCGTACCTGATGGGTGAGATGCGCCGACTTGGCCGGGCTGCGACCGTTGTTGCAGGCGGCCTCGTTCTGATCGGCCTTGCCGGACCCGTCGCGTTGGCGGCCAGGCTGGAACTCGAAATTCATGCGGCGTTCGATGAACCCCTTGGATTGCCGGCCGCGACGCTTCAGGTGTCGAAACGCGACGCCGAGTTGTATCGCGCAGCATTCGATTTCCTGACCACCTGTGCAGCCGACGGAGAGCCGGTCTTCATCGTACCCGACATGCCGCTTCTGTACGTGAGCAGCAACCGGATCAATCCTACCCCGTACGATCTGATTATCCCCGGCGATGTGCGCGAATCGGTAATCCTGGAAAAGATCAAGACGGCGGATGTCTCGTGCGTGGTCTTCAATCCGGTCATGTACGTGCAGTTCG
This sequence comes from Binatia bacterium, assembly GCA_046261745.1. Lineage (GTDB taxonomy): Bacteria > Desulfobacterota > Binatia > UBA1149 > CAITLU01 > DATNBU01. The sequence goes on along the minus strand of JBHEOD010000083.1, from coordinate 3,708 downwards.
CGCCGTTTCAAGATTTGTTCCCCGGTCTCGCGCTCTATCTGAAGAACGAGTTCGAGACTGTCGAAGTGCGAACAGCGGCTGGAACCGAATGGCGCTTCCTGCGGCGTATCCAGCATGCAGGCGGCGTTTCGTGAGGTTGCCGCCTGTCCCAAGCGGCTGGCGCGCGCAGGTGCTGCTCGCCATCGGAAGAGCCGTGTTCTGGGTGGCAGCTGCCGCGGTCATCGTGGCGCTGTGCCGGCGCGGACTGACCCTGGGTGACGAGGGGTACCTACTCTCCCAGGCGGCCGACATCGTGTCCGGCAAAGTTCCCTACCGAGACCTCGATCTCTTCGTGACCCCGGGCGCGTGGTACCTCATCGCTGCGTTGTTCTCCTTCACCGGCCCGAGCGTCATCGCCACCCGCCTTGCAGCCGCCGCTTGTCTGCTGACGACCATGGTGGTCACCCGTCGGGTTGTGCGTGCTTCGGGCGGTCCGCTCTGGGGCGATTTCGCCGCCGCGCTCATTCCAGTGTTCGCCGTGTGGGCGTGGCCGGCGTGGAGCTTCTCGTTCTACTCACCGTGGGCGGCGCTGTTCGCCATGGCCTCCCTCGCGTGCGTTCTCGAGTGGATGCGAACCCGCCGCGGCGGGTGGCTACTCACGTGCGGGTTCGCTCTCGGTCTCGCGATCGCCTTCAAGCAGAACTACGGGGTCCTGGCAGCGGCCGGCTGTTCGGCCGCCGTGTTGCTCGACGAGATTGCCGTCCAGCCTGCTTCGAGGGGCGACCGGAGAGATATCGCGAGGCGTTGCATGCGCCACGCGCTTCTCCTGGCGGTCGGAGCTGTTGTTGTTCTAGGGCCGCTCGTTGCTTCGCTCGCATACCAAGGGGCGCTTGAAGCGGCTTTCGATTCGCTCGTGATGCGGCCGTTCCAGGGCTTTGTGGACGCCCACTCCATCCGCTACGTCGCTTTCAGCGACCTGTGGCGCCGCACGCAGGTATGGAACGTCGGGGGGCTAGTCTACATGGCAGTCCCGGTAAGCTCTACGGGGCTTCGATGGGCATGGCCGGCCTCGGCGGTGTTTCTTGTCGAGATCCTTCACGTCGCACTGTACTGGGTCCCCGTTTTCGGGTTCGCTGGCTTCGGACTTCACGGGCTCTTGCGAATTCGCCGGGGCCTGTCTCTCGCTGAACGGTCGCTGCTCGCCACAACGGTGTTCGCGGCGGCATTCTTCCTCGGTGTCTTCCCGCGCGCGGACTTCAATCATCTGATTAACGTCTACCCGCCGGTGCTCGCGATGATGGCGGCGGCGGGCGCGGTGCACTTTGGCAAGGGCCGGTGGCGCGCGTCCGCGGCACGCCGTATCGCGGCTGTGGTCGCCGCCGTCTCCCTTCTCTGTTTCGCCGGCGTGGCGGCCGTGTGGGTGAACCAACTCCGAAAGATCTACTGGATCCCGCTCGACTCGCCCCGGGCCGGCGTCCTGCTCGAGCCGTTCTCTGCCGAAGTCCTCACTCGCGAAATCGCTCTTCTGCGGAGTATCACCGCCAGCGATGAGCCCGTGTTCGCACTTCCGGGTCTGTCGATGATTCCCTTTCTGGCCGAGCGGCAGATGCCGACCCGCTACTACAACTACTACGCGGTTCATATCGGTCACGACCATGGGGCCGAGGCCGCACGCGAGATCGAGCAATCTGGTGGGCGCGTGATCTTGGCAGACTACCACAATTTCTTCTCCGATTCGGTGGGACTCCTGGGTTACGGGAGCGAATTGGCCGCATACATCCACCGGAACTTCCGCCCGGCATTCTCGCTGTCGCAAGAGTCGCAGATGATTCTGCTCCGCAGAGAAGAACCGCTTGGCGACGTGTCGTCGCGCGGTTTGTGGTCGACGTGCGACGTGCGTCCTGGCGGGCGACTCAAAGCCCACGTGCGCGAGCACCTCCTATTCCGGAGCCTGTACCATTCGTTCCGGGGAGCCTGGGGATTACGCAACCAGCAACTCACCAGTTGCCAGCTGAAAGTGCCCGCCGAAGGTCGGCTGCGCATGGCGCTCGAACTTCGCCAGCCCGTCGTTGCAGTCGAACCGACCGTCGTGCGTGCGCAGGTCTGGGCCTTTCCCTACAAGGGACGCCCTCGCAAGCTGCTTGAGCACCGATGGTCACTCGCATCCGAGCACTCGTGGATCACCGACGCGGGAAAGGAATTCGAGATCGACCTTAGCCGATGGGAAGAACAACCGATCACCATCCTGTTGCGCACGCTGGTCGAAGGAGATGTGCCGAACTCGCGCGATGATCCTTTCGGCCTCACGGTAATGTGGGATGGAGCGCGCATCGAGTCGCCGGACTACGCGGCGCCGCAGGAGGAAATGGCGGAGTCCGGCACGCCGGGCGTTGATCCAGTCGAACCCGGAGCGAGTCCCCCCGGCACGCAGCTGAATCAGTCAAGATAACCCAGAGCGCGGAGTCGTTCCCGCAATGCCGGATCTAGTTGTTCGTCGTCTACCGATTCAGGCGGAGGGACGTAGAGAATCCGAAGGAAAGGCGCTGGAGCAGTTCTGGAATCCTGTCCGCTGTCGCAATCTACACGCGAAGCCGAATCGACTCTCACGTCGGGTTGGGAAGCGTTTAGTTCGATTTGCCGGCCCGATCCCGGAACGCCGTTCGCACCCAGCCGGTAGGAGAACTCGGACCCGGCGCTGCTCGACAATCGCAGCAGCGATGGCTGCGAACCGGCCGGCGGCGGTGAGACGATCACCTCGGCGTGGTCTGGCACTTCGACATCCACGATGCGGCCGAAAGCGACACGTGGCAGCAATCGCGGGGCGAGTTCCGGTCGCAGTTGCCAGGCTCTACCCGGCTCGTCGGGCTTCGAGACCTCGCCGGACTCGAATCCGCTTAGCGATACATCTCCGGCGGACGCCTCCAAGACAAGATCGACGGTCGTCGATTCCGCGTTTCCACAGATAAGGACGTGCCAGCCTTGTTCGCTTCGACGCAGCACGACGTCCAGGGCCGCGCCCATGCGGGCTGCCCGTTCGCCTTCGCTACGAATGAGATTCTGCCGTTCGAGCGGATCGGCTGCCAGG
>JBHEOD010000083.1:0-296 GCA_046261745.1 Binatia bacterium | reverse complement strand
CGATTGCCTGGGAGTTTGAGGAGGCCGGGTACTCGCAGTACTTCCTCGTAGAGGGAACGTCCGTGATCACGTCCTCCGTGATCCAGGAACTCCTCGCCGTGGTCGGCCACTACCAGCACGAGTGACTCATCGTAGAGCCCTGTTTCACGCAGGACACGCACGAACGTGCCGACATGATCGTCCACATCGACTAGTTCACCGAGATAGTTGCGAAACGCGCTCCAGCCGTCGGCGGCGGTCATGACCATCGCCGGCCGTGGAAACAACTGGACGACTCCCGGCAATGCATCGATGGC
>JBHEOD010000082.1:0-16939 GCA_046261745.1 Binatia bacterium | reverse complement strand
GCGGGGGTGAGTCCGATCGAGTCTTCCCGTACCGGGGAAGCAGGTTCTGGACCGAGGGCGTCGCGGCGGATATCAGGTCGCCGAGGGTATCCGGAACTTCAGCGGAAGCGTCGCCCGATGACGTTCGAAACCAACGCGGGCCTTTCATCGCGTGATCACCGCCACGGAGAATCGATCCATGCAGAGAATCCCCCTCGTCGACATCGAAAGCGCACCGGAAGACGTGCAGGCCACGCTGCGCGCACTGCCGGTCAGCCTCAACATCTTCCGTATGATGGCCCACGCGTCCACGAGCCTGCGTCCGCTCATGCGGCTCGGTTCGTCGATCCTCGCCACCCAGCAGCTCGACCCCGAACTTCGCGAGTATGCGATCCTGCTGGCGGTCAAGTCCTTCGGCGGCCGGTACGAGTGGATCCAGCACGTGCCGATCGCCGAAGCCTGCGGTGCCTCCAGGGAACAACTCGCGGCCATCGAGAAGGGAGAGCTCGCCTCGACCTGCTTCGACGCCAAGGAGAAGGCCTTCCTGGCATTCGTCGACGAGAGCGCGAAGAAGGTGCGCTGCAGCGACGAGACGTTCGCGGCGATGCGGGAACACTTCAGCGACCGCGAGATCGTCGAGACCATTCTCACGATCGGTTACTACCAGATGCTCGCGCGGCTGACCGAGTGCACCGACACCGAGCTCGACGAACCGACCGGCACGCGCGTGCTGGACTCGATCAAGGCCAACGGGTGATGGCGCCGCGACGCGCAGCGCCACCGAGCCCTCGGGCGGCGAGAACGGCCTGAGACGGTGGCGGACCCGTAAGGTCTGACGGGGCACTCAAGGCACGAATGTGCCCTCGTGCGCACCCCGCCCCCACGTTCGGGATCGAGACCGCTTGCCACGACGGCAAACTCCCGTCAGGTAAGAAGTATGCCCGAAGCGACAAAGATGCCCCGTCCGTTCACCGCCACCGAGGAGCGGATCGCACGCCCGGTCATGCGCGTGATGTCCGCCGCGAATACCTGGATCTACCGCTTGAGCGGAGGCCGCGTCGGAGCCCGCTGGATGTACGGCGCGCCGGTGATGCTGCTGACCACGATCGGCCGCAAGTCCGGCCAGCAGCGAACCACGCCGCTGCTCTACATCGAGGACGGGCGGCGTGTGATCACCGTCGGTTCCCAGGGCGGCATGTCCAAGGACCCCCAGTGGGTGAAGAACCTCGAGGCGAACGGAAACGTCGAGATCGAGATCGGCACGAAGAAGCGGGCCATGACGGCGCGCCGGGGCACGGCGGAAGAGAAGACCCGATACTGGCCTGCCCTGTGCAAGATGTACCCCGACTACGCCGACTACCAGGCCAGGACACTGCGAGACATCCCCGTCGTGATGCTCGACCCACGCTGACCCGGCTGCCCCCGGAGTTTCGATCCACATCCGGCAACATCAACCGCGCCCCCAGGAAGAACCCAATGCAGCACACCGATTTCACCCGCCCCATTGTCGCCGCCTTGGTGTCCGCAACGCTCCTCGTCACTCCCGTCGCCGTCCACGCCCAGAGTTGCGATCCGGATACCGAGGCCCGCCTCGAATTTATCGAGACCCGCCTCGAGGAAGGCAAGTCCAGGGAACAGCTGTGGTGGAGGAGCTGGTTCGCGGTCTTCACGATCGGCGTGGCATGGGGGATGGTGTCCGCCGAGCTCGAGAACGACAAGGGGATCGCGGCGAACAACTACGTGACCGCCGGCAAGAGCGTGCTCGGCATTGCCGACCTCTCGTTGCGCCCGCACGTGGGACGCCACGGCGCATCGAAGATTCGCGCGATCCCGAAAACCTCCGCTGCGAGCTGTGCCGAAAGGCTGCGCTACGCCGAGAAGACCATGGAGCAGGCGGCCGACGCCGCCAACGTGCGCTGGTCGTGGAAGCGCCACATGTCGAGCCTCGTGGTCAACCTCGGCTCGGCGATCGCGCTCTCCGCAGCTACCGAGGAACACGGGCAGGCCTGGCAGGATTTCGGCATCAGCACGGTCTCGGCCGAGGTGCACATCTGGACACATCCCACGCGGGCGGTGGACGACTGGACCGCCTATCGCGAGCAATTCGCCGGAAAGCCGGCCGCCGGCGCGCCGTCGACGCTGCGTTTCGCCGCCACCCCCGGCGGCGGCGTCGGCGTGATCTGGAAGTTCTGAAGAGCGAATATCGGGGACAGCGCGATGGTGATGACGGCGTCCGACATGCTTCCTCTCGGCACGGCCGCGCCGGACTTCCGACTGACGGATGCTCTGTCCGATCGGGAGTCGTCTCTTGCGGACTTTCCGGCCGCCCAACCGTTGCTCGTGATGTTCATCTGCAACCACTGTCCGTACGTGGTGCACGTGCGCGGCGAATTTGCGCGCCTCGAGCGCGATTACGCCGGCAGGGTCTCCATTGTCGCGATCAATTCCAACAGCGTCCGCACGCACCCGCAGGACGGGCCCGACGCGATGCGGGAGCTTGCGCGCGAGCTTGGGTGGGGGTTCCCGTTCCTGTTCGATGCCACGCAGGAAGTTGCCAAGGCCTACCACGCGGCCTGCACGCCCGACTTCTTCCTGTTCGGCGCGACCGCCGCGGCCACCGGCGCGCGGCCTCTCGTGTACCGCGGGCAGCTCGACGGCAGCCGGCCCGGCAACAACGTCCCGGTCACGGGCTGCGATCTTCGCGCAGCCCTCGACGCGTTGCTGGCGGGCGACAGTGCCGGCGCCGACCAGCGGCCGAGCCTCGGCTGCAACATCAAGTGGAATCCGGGCAACGAACCCGACTATTTCGCGGGCGGCCGCTGAAGCTGTGAGGCTCTCGCGTTGGCCCTGACCATCGGACGCGATGAGTTCCTCGCCGTCTTCACCGCCTACAACCAGGCGCTGTGGCCGGCGCCGGAAATGCTCGGTCTCGTTGCGTTCGCCGCCGTCTGCCTCGCGCTGTTTCCGGGCGCGCGTCGCGACCGCATCGCGTGTGCGCTGCTGGCGGTGCTGTGGGCGTGGTCGGGCCTGATCTACGGTTGCGGTTTCCTGAGTCGCCTTTCGCCGATCGGCTATCTCTTCGGCGCGGTTTTCGCGCTGCAGGCCGCGCTCATCCTGCACCTCGGCGTGGCCCAGCACGAGGTGCGCTTCTGGACCCACACCGGCCCGAGACATCTGGCCGGCATCCTGCTCGTGTTTTATGCGCTGGTGGCTTACCCGGCGCTGGCTGCGCTGCTCGGTCATTCGTTCCCGACGTCGCCGAGTTTCGGAGTGCCGACGCCGGTCACCATCTTCACGCTCGGCATGTTGCTGCTCTCGCGCGCACCGTACGCGAGGACGCTGTTCGTGATCCCGCTGTTCTGGTGTGCCACCGGGACGTACCTGGCCTTCGAGCTGCGGCTTCGCGAGGACATGGCACTGATGGTGGCGGCCGCGCTTGTGCTGACGATGACGCCGATCGAGGACGACCCCGACTCGGCCCAGCCGGCGCTCTGACGACGGCCGGCGCCGTCGCGCTGCCGCCAACCGACGCGGTCGCTTCACGAATCTTTACCTTCGCGACCAACTCGCGACACTTCCTTTTCGTACCTTCTGCGTCGACGGTCGCACGAAGCGGCCGGCCAATCCCCGCCGGGTGCGCCCGGCGCGCAGAAGGAGAACAGCCATGGAAGACCCTACCCGCCCGTTGACCTCGTCCAATTCGGCCCAACCCCGCCGCCGCCGCGGCTTCGTCACAGGCCTGTTGCTCGGCATCGTCGGCGCCGGCCTCGTCGGTTTCGCCGTCGGCGCCACCATGCCGACCGCCGAGGCCGCACTCGGCGCGCTCGCCCACGGCGGCTTCCGCTCCAGCCACGACGGTCCGCCCACGCCCGAGGAAGCCAAGGAGAAGGCGGAGTTCTTCGTCGGCTTCGCGCTACACCGCCTCGATGCGACCGACGAGCAGGAGGAGAACGTGCAGAAGATCGTCGACAGGGCGATCGACGAGATCTTCCCGGTCATCCACGAGCATCGTGCGAACCGCGACGAGTTCCGCAGCATCCTCGCCGGTCCGGCCATCGATCGCGCCGCCATCGAAAAGCTGCGTGCCGAGGAGATGGCGCTTGCCGAATCGCTGTCGCGAACGCTCGCCTCGGCGCTCGCGGATACCGCGGAGGCACTGACCACCGAGCAGCGTACCGCGCTGGTCGAGCGGCTCGAGCGCTTCCACCATCGCCACTGAGCGCGTAGGCTCGCCGCCGGCGGTAATGCTGACGTGTCCGAACGCATCCTGATGGTCGAGGACGACCTCGCCCTTGCCGCGATGGTCGCCGAGTATCTCGGCAGGAGCGGCATGGAAGTGACCACGCGTGGGGATGCCGCCGGCGGCCTGGCGGCCCTCGCGCGTGCCGACTTCGATGCGGTCATCCTCGACGTGAACCTGCCCGACCGCGACGGCTTCGAGGTTTGCCGCAGCATCCGTGCGCGCTCGCTGGTACCGATCGTGATGCTGACTGCACGCGGCGAGGAAACCGACCGCATCGTCGGCCTCGAGCTCGGTGCCGACGACTACCTGCCAAAGCCTTTCAACCCGCGCGAGCTGCTGGCCCGCCTCAAGGCCGTGTTGAGGCGCGCAAGCTCGCCCGGCCGAAGCGCCGATTCGCTGCTGCGTTTCGGTCGCCTCGAGATCGACCGCGACGCGCGCACCGTGCGCGTGGACGGCGACGACAAGGTGCTGACGGCCTATCAGTTCGACCTGCTTTCCACACTGGCAGAGAACGCCGGACGCGTGATGACGCGTGACGCCATCATGAACCGCGTGCGCGGCAGCGATCACGATGCCTTCGACCGCAGCATCGACGTGCACGTCTCGCGCATCCGCGCCGCCATCGAGGACGATCCGCAAAGCCCGCGTCGCGTCTTGACCATCCGGGGAACCGGCTACCTGTTCGCGCGCCGCCAGGACGAGGATGCGAAGTAGCAGGCTGAGATCGTGAGGAAACGTCTCTACCTCCAGATTTACCTCGCGCTGGTGATGGCGCTGGGCCTGTTCGCGCTGGCGTCGTCGCTGGTGTGGTGGATCGCGCCGCGCGATCGCGATGCCGACCTGTTCCTGGCCGGTATGGCCGGGCTGGTCGGCGAATCGATGCCCGGCGCCGACCGCCCCGCCGAAGAGCAGAAGGCCGCGCTTGAGAACCTCGCGTCGAAGTTCAGTGCGGACCTCACGCTGCTCGCGGCCGACGGTTCGGCGGTGACGAGCGTCGGCAGGTCGATCGCGACGCCCCGCCTTCCAGCAAACGGGAGCGACATCGTGCATGCGACGGGCCGCGGCATGGTTGCCGTGCTCGCGCTGCCCGACGGTCGCAAGCTGCTTGCCGACCATTCCGGCCGTCGCCGGCACAAGCCGTTCGGCGCCATCCTGATGATCGCGATGCTCGCCGGCCTGCTCGCGCTGGCCGCGCTGCCGGTGGCCCGGCGCCTGACGCGCCGTCTCGAGCGACTGAGGGCGGGCGTCGACGAGCTCGGCGGCGGTGATCTTCGCGCGCGAGTCGGTGTCGAGGGCCGCGACGAGATCGCCGACCTGGCGCGCAGCTTCAACCGAGCGGCCGAGCGCATCGAACGCCTCGTGCATGCGCAGAAGGAAGCGCTCGCGACCGCGTCTCACGAGCTGCGTTCTCCGCTGGCGCGCATGCGGGTAGCGATCGAACTGCTCGGGGTCGACACGCGACCGGACGTGCGGGCGCGCATCGCGGCCGACATCGACGAACTGGACGAACTGATCGGCGAGATCCTGCTGACGAGCCGCCTCGAAGCTTCCCCCGTCGTAGAGCGCCGCGACGAAGTGGACCTGCTCGCGCTTGCCGCCGAGGAAGGCGCGCGCGTCGGCGCCGACGTGGGCGGCGCGGCCGTGGCGGTGCGCGGCGACGCGCGGCTGCTCCGGCGCCTCGTCCGCAACCTGTTCGAAAATGCGCGCCGCTACGGCGCCGGCTCGGCTATCGAGGCCGAAGTCTTTGCGGGCGCAGAGGGCTCGGCCGTCCTGCGAGTCAGCGACCGTGGCCCGGGCATTCCGCCCGAGGAACGTGAACGCGTGTTCGAGGCGTTCTACCGGCGCGCGGGAACCAGCGAAGGCGAAGGCGGCGGCGTGGGTCTCGGGCTCGCACTGGTGCGCCGCATCGCGACGAGCCACGGCGGCAGCGCGCGCGTGCTCGACCGCGACGGCGGCGGCACCACAATGGAAGTGACGTTCGCGCGCAGCTGAAAGAGAGTCTCAGGCGCGCCTGACGCTCATCAGGCTGACGGGTTCGTCGAAGCCGCGCAGCAGGCGGCGGCCGGCCGGCTCGCACTCGAGGCCGCTTCCGGCCAGGTGGTCGGCCACTTCCATCGAAACCAGCACTTCGCTCGGCACGGCCAACTCGGCCAGGCGCGCAGCGAGGTTCACGATCGGGCCGTAGTAGTCGCCGCCGCGATCGAGCAGCGCGCCTGCAGCGAGTCCCGCGCGCGGCGTCACCGACGGATCGCCCACGAACGCCTCGATCAGCGACAGCGCTATCTTGCAGCCGGAAGCGGCGTCGCCGGTCACGAACATCACTTCGTCGCCGATGAACTTGACGACGCGGCCCCTGCCGTTCGTCGCGATGCGATGGGCGACTTCCTCAAAGCGTTCCACGAAGTCTGCCAATTCGCGCGCGCTGAGCCGGCGCGAGAGCGTGGTGGATCCGACGAGGTCCACGAAACCCACGCAGCCGTTCATGGTCTCGTCCGCAAGCTTCGCACGCCGTTCGCGGACCCGGGCGGCCGCAAGCTGCAGATGGATGGACAGCAGGCCGGTGATGATCCGGGCCGGTGCGCCTGCCGTCGCCACCGCAGCGACGTTCGCCTGCGCGAGCTGGAGCTCCGTGGCCCCGGTGTCCACGATCGCGCGCATTCGTTCTGCATTGGTGGTCGCCATCGCCTCGGCGATGCGACTGACCGAAGAGCCGAGCACGCGCGACAAACGCAACATGCCCTGCGGGCCGAACAATCCGACGCCGGCGGCCACCGCCCCGAACATCTCGGCCTCGGCCTCGTTGCACCACGGGGCATCCGGCGCCACCGGAGGAAGCGCGAACGCCACGCGGAAGGTCTCGAGGAACTCGTTGGTAATGCCGAGACGATCGGCCAGTTGCTGCTGGGTGAGGTAGGGGCCGGGGCGCATGATTGCCGTCGACGCGACGAACGGGAGCTGGCCGCGCGCGTTGGCCTGCTGCATCTGCCGGATGGTGATGTTTCGTCCGGTCAGCCATTCGAGCAACTCGAGGCGTTCGGCGGCGTTTGGCGAGGTCGGGTCGTAGAGGCCGGCGGCCTGGTAGTCGGTTGGGTTCACGCGTGGGCGATACGCGGGCTACGCCATTGCGTCAAGCATGCTGCCGAGCCGTCGGGTCGCGTGTCAGGGTTCTTCGCAGCCCTGGCCATTCAATTCCCGATCACGTGCACGTCCACGCTGCGGCGGAAACGTCCGCGGCGATGCTCGAACACGTAGATGCCCTGCCACGTCCCGAGCCGCAGCCGTCGGTCGCGCAGCGGGATCGAAATCTGCGTAGCCGTCAGCGCCGCGCGAATGTGCGCCGGCATGTCGTCGTCGCCTTCGGCGGTGTGGCGATAGAGGCGCGAGTCTTCGGGAGCGAGACGCTCGAAAAAAGTCTTCAGGTCGGAGCAAACGTCGGGGTCGGCGTTCTCCTGGATGACGAGCGAGGCCGACGTGTGGCGGATGAACAACGTCACGAGACCATCGGCAACGCCGCAAGCATCCACCCATGCGGCCACTTCGCCGGTGATCTCGATGAGTCCGGGCGCGCGGGTTTCGACCTCGATGGTGGTGAAGGACTGACGCAAGACGCCGACGCTAGCGGGGACGGACGGGACGTCCAATCGACCGGATGGCTCGCGGTCGGCTTGGGTGGCTTGCCACGCGGCCCGACGGCCGATATCTCGGTAGTGGCCGTGCTAACAGCAGACGGCCAGGCGCAAGCGAAACCTTCCATGGAAGACCCCGAAACTGCGATCGAAGTAGCGGCCGGCACTGACGGGCGCGCGGTCGTCACTCTTTCAGGGGTCTGGTCGATCCAGGAGGAGCTGCCCGAGGCCGAAGCCGCCGCCGGAGAGATCACCGGCCTGCAACCGAAGACGGTGCAGTTCGCGAGCGAAGGCATCACGCGCTGGGACTCCGGCCTGCTGATCTTCCTGATCCGGCTCGAACACCTGCTCAAGGAGAAAGAGGTCGCCATCGAACGCGACGGTCTTCCGGAGGGCGTGCGCGGGATGCTCGCCCTTGCCGAAGCGGTACCGGAGCGCGAGGACGCCAAGGGCAAGCCGGACGATCTGATCTGGGTCGGCGATGTCGGCGTCTGGGCAACCGGAACGTGGAAGGGGGTTGTCGACGCCGTGGAGTTCCTCGGCAGGTGCGTGATCGCCTTCGGCAACCTCGCGCGCGGAAGGGCACGCTTCCGCCGCAGCGATCTTTTCCTTTTCATCCAGGAGGCCGGCGCCGAGGCGCTGCCCATCGTCACGCTGATCAGTTTCCTCGTCGGCACCATCCTGGCGTTCGTGGGCGCCGTGCAGCTCGAGCAGTTTGGCGCGACCAACTACGTGGCCAACCTCGTCGGCATTGCGATGGTCCGCGAGATGGGCGCGATGATGACCGGCATCGTGATGGCCGGACGCACCGGGGCTTCCTACGCAGCCCAACTCGGCAGCATGAAGGTGAACCAGGAGATCGACGCGCTCGCCACGATGGGCATCTCGCCGCTCGAGTTCCTGGTGCTGCCGCGGATGATCGCGCTGGCCACGATGATGCCGTTGCTGTGCCTGTACGCAGACGCGGTCGGCATCCTCGGCGGCGCGCTCGTCGGAATCGGCGGACTCGGGCTGTCCCCGGTCACCTACTACGAATACACGCAGTGGTCGGTACAGCTCGACGACCTCGTGGGCGGCGTCGTCAAGGCATCGGTCTACGGCATCCTGGTCGCGTTCTTCGGCTGCCTGCGCGGCCTCCAGTCGGGCAACAGCTCCTCGGCGGTCGGCGAGGCGACAACACGGGCCGTCGTCAGTAGTATCGTGGCAATCATCTCGGCGTGCGGAGTCTTTGCGGTGGTTTTCTATGTACTCGGCATCTGAACTTGCACGCAAGGCCCAGGAGGTGCGACGGGGAGAGGCCCCCGCGGTTGAGCCGGACGCGCACATCACCGTGCGCAACCTGACGATGGCTTTCGGCGATTTCGTCGTGATGCAGGACCTCAACTTCACCGTCCGGCGCGGCGACGTCTTCATCATCATGGGAGGCAGCGGCTGCGGAAAGAGCACGTTGCTGCGCCACATGCTGGGGCTCATCGAGCCCGCCACGGGGGAGGTTCTGTTCGGCGAGAAGAGCTTCACCAACGCGTCGCGAGAGGACCGCGAAAAGCTGCTGCGGCGCTGCGGCGTGCTTTACCAGAGCGGCGGGCTGTGGAGTTCGATGACGCTGGCGGAGAACGTCTCGCTGCCGCTCGCCGAGTTCACGGATCTCAAGCCCGCGCAGATCGCCGAGATCGCTTCCCTCAAGCTCTCTCTGGTGGGGCTCGCCGGCTTCGAGGACTACTACCCGGCGCAGGTCAGCGGCGGGATGCAGAGGCGGGCGGGCCTGGCGCGCGCGATGGCGCTCGACCCGGAGATCCTCTTCTTCGACGAGCCGTCGGCAGGTCTCGATCCCATCAGTTCACGCCTGCTCGATGAGCTCATCCTCGAGCTGCGCGCGAGCCTCGGCGCCACCGTGGTCGTCGTCACACACGACCTGTCAAGCATCTTCGAGATCGGCAACAACAGCGTGTTCCTCGACACCGACACGCGCACGATGATCGCGCAGGGCGACCCCAAGGAGCTTCGCGATTCGCATCCCGATCCCAAGGTCCGGCGCTTCCTGAATCGTGGCGGCCCGGGCGAAGAGGAGAAGGAGGAAGGCCATGTCCAAGAAAAGTAACCCGGTCACCATCGGCGCTTTCGTGGTCGGGGCGCTCGCGCTTGCGGTCGTGGGCGTGATGGTCTTCGGATCCGGACGCTTCTTCCGCGAAACCTACAAGTACATTCTTTACTTCGAGAGCGACGTCAGCGGCCTCTCCGAAGGCGCGAACGTGAAGCTGAAGGGCGTCAAGATCGGCAGCGTCGACAAGATCCTGCTCGGTGTCGGCGACATGGCCAATCTGTCGGGCCCGCGCGAGAAGTTCTACGTCCCCGTCATCATAGCGCTCGATGCCGGCAAAACCTCCAGCCTGGGCGCCCAGACCAAGCCCAATGCGGCCACCATCGCCGACCTCGTCACCAAGGGTCTGCGCGCGCAGCTCGCTTCCGAGAGCTTCGTGACCGGCGTTCTCTACGTGAAGCTCGACCTTTTCCCCGGCACCAGGGGACTTCGCCTCGGAGACGCGGTGGGCGCGCCGTACCCGGAGATTCCGACCCTGCCCACCCAGCTCGAAGAAGCGTTGGTGAAGGCCACCAGGTTCTTCGCCGATCTCGAGCAGATCGACATCAAGGGGCTGGTCGAGGAGTTCAAGAGCGCCGCCACCGCAGCGCGCGAGTTGCTCACGTCGCAGGGTCTCACCGGCGCCATCGACCGCCTCGACGACTCGATGGCGGCCTTCGACGCCACGCTGAACAGCCTGCGCGAGACTTCCGATTCGGCACGCGCGGCGCTCGATCCGTTGCGAAAGAATCTCGAGCCCACGCTCGTCGAGCTTCGTGCGACGCTCACGGAACTTCGCGCGACGTCGGCCAACGCGGGCGCGGTGCTCAGCCCCGATTCGCCGCTCATCGTCGAGCTCGGGAAGACGCTCCAGGACGCCGCCGACGCCGCCAGAAGGGTCAAGGACTTTGCCGCCATGCTCGAACGACAGCCCGACGCCCTGCTGCGCGGCAAGTCCCCGTCGAAGGAGAACCGATGAACTTTCCCGCTGCCGCATCGACTACGTTTCACGGGCCGACCACGCTTGCGCTGGTGATGCTGGCCGCTTCGCTCGCGGCCGGCTGCACCGTTCTCAGGGCGGAGCCGGACGATTCGCGTTATTTCGCGTTGTCGTCGATGAACGCGTCCCCCTCTGCCGCTCCCGCGCGCGCACGCCCCGACATCCACTTCGGACTCGGGCCCGTCAAGGTGCCCGGCTATCTCGACACGCAGGCTCTCGTGCGCAGCAACCCGGGCGGCAGCATCGAGTACGTCAGCGATGCGTTCTGGGCCGAGCCTCTCGGCGAGGGGTTCTCCCGCGCGCTGCTCTACCGCACCAGCACGCGCATCGGCACCACGAACGCGACCGCGTATCCGTGGTATTCCACGACGGGCGTCGACTGGAAGATTCCGGTGGACGTACTGCGCTTCGAGGCAACGGCCGATGGTCGCGCGATTCTCGTGGCGCGCTGGAGCGTCGAACGCGTGAGCAACGGCGAGGTCGTGGCAGGAACGGAGTCCGTCTTCGAGGAAACCGCCGGCAACGATCCGGTGCTCATCGTGGACGCGCTCAGTCGCTGCGTGGATCGCCTGGCCGAGACGATCGCAACCGCAGTCACGTCGGCCGCCGCCCGAACGGCGAGGGTGGGTGACTCCGGGAGGTCCCCCCGCTAAGAGAGCCTCCGGCCCGGAGGTCGCGAGGGGAATCGGAGACGCGGCACGTTGCGTCGTCGCCCTCGGACCTCGACGCGGCAGAGGGAGGATCGAAGATGTCCACGGAACTCGAGGAAGGCACCGGCGTACGGCTGGATTTCGCAAAGCTGCTCAAGATCGGTGAGCGAGCGCAGCACGTGGTGCCGGTCGTCCTCCAGCACGCGGACACCCTCGAGGTGCTCTACCTCGGTTATGCCAACGCGCTCGCGCTCGAAGAGACGCTCAAGACCCGGCGCGCGGTGCTGTGGTCGACGTCCCGCAACGAGCTGTGGAGAAAGGGGGAGACGTCCGGCGACGTGCTCAATCTCGTAGACGTACGCATCAACTGCGAGCAGAACTCGCTGCTGTACGTGGTGCGTCCGGTCAGCAAGGGCTGCTGCCACACGAGGGATTCGCAGGGCCATACTCGCGCGACCTGCTATTACCGCCGCCTCGAATCGACAGACGCGGCCGCGTTTCTCGACGGGATGGCGTAGCCGGGTCTTCCCTGTACAAGCCGCAGGTGCGACAGCGCCGACCATCGGCCGACCGACGGCCACCATCGGCGACCATCGAATGGAGTAGCCCGCCCATGAAAGAAACCCGCCAGACGTTCTGCCGCATCTGCGAAGCGCTGTGCGGGCTCGAGGTGGACGTCGAGGACGGTCGCGTCACCGACATCCGTCCGGACGCCGAGCACGTGGTGACCGGCGGCTTCGCGTGCGCGAAGGGCCTGAAGCAGCACAAGATGTTCGATTCGCCGGACCGGCTGAAGTTCCCGAGCAAGCGTATCGGCAGCCGCTGGCAGCGCATCTCGTGGGAGCAGGCCAACTACGAGATCGGCGAGAAGGTCAAAGCCATCCGCGGCGACACCGGCCCGAACTCCATCGCGATGTACGTGGGTACCGCCGCCGGTTTCGGCGTGCTGCACCCCGTGTTCGCGCAGGGCTTCATGACCGCGCTCGGCTCGAAGAGCATGTACTCGTCGGCCACGCAGGACTGCGCGAACAAGTTCGCGGTGGCCCGCCAGGTTTACGGCTTCCCGTTCACCCAGCCGTTCCCCGATCTCGACCACACCAACTGCCTGATCATCACCGGCGCCAACCCGGTCATCTCGAAATGGAGCTTCCTGCAGGTCTCCAATCCCATCAAGCGCCTTCGCGACATGGAAGAGCGCGGCGCGAAGATCTACATCGTCGATCCGCGCCACACCGAAACCGCCAAGGTGGTCGGCGAGCACGTCTTCATTCGACCCGGCACCGACGTGTTCTACTTCCTGTCGTTCCTGCGCGAGCTGATCGCGACGGGCGGCGTGGACCGCGCGCGAGTTGCCGAGCACATGCGCGGTTTCGAGGACATCGAAAAGCTGGCCGAGCCGTGGACGCCCGAGCGCACAGCGGAAGTCACGCAGATCCCGGCCGCGAAGCTGCGCGAGATGGTCGACAACTACCGCGAGTCGCGCGGCGCGGCCATGTACTGCTCGACCGGCGTCAACATGGGCGGCAACGGGTCGCTCGCGTTCTGGATCCAGGAATGCATCAACGCCGTGTCGGGCAACCTCGACCGGCGCGGCGGCACGCTCGTCGGCATGGGCGTCACCGACTTCATCGCGTTCGGCAAGCGAACCGGCACGCTGCTGAGCGACAACCGCTCCCGCGTCGGCGGCTTCACGTCCACCAACGATGCATTTCCGGGCGGCATCCTCGCCGACGAGATCCTGACAAAGGGCCAGGGCCAGGTGCGCGCGCTGTTCGTCACCGGCGGCAACCCGCTGCTGACGATGGCCAACGGCGGCCGCCTGCGCGAGGCGTTCGAGAAGCTCGAGCTGCTGGTCACGCTCGACATCTTCCGCACCGAGACGGGCTCGATCGCGCATTACAATTTGCCGTGCACGTCGCCGCTGCAGCGGCCTGATCTTCCGTTCATTTTTCCGCTGATGCTCGGATTGCAGTCGAAGCCGTACCTGCAGGCCACCGAGGCCGTCATCGACCCGGAAGGCGAGCAGCGCGACGAGGCGACCATCTATCTCGATCTGGCGCGCGCGAGTGGCGTGTCGCTGTTCGGCTCCGCACCGGTGCAGATGGCGCTCGAACTATCGAAGCGTTTTCACTCCTCCCGTCACAAGGGTGAGCAGCCGTCCTTGCCGCAGAAGGCGCTGCTGTCTGCCATCCTTCGAGGCACCAGGCAGGGCGGATTCAACAAGCTGCTCGGCGAGAAGCACGGCCGCCTCAGGCCCGATCACGAGGCCGGCACCTTCCTCGGCAAGCGCGTGATCACCGAGGACTCGCGCGTCGATCTCGCGCCGCGCGTCCTGATGACCCAGGCCGCCAAGCTCGAAGACGACTTCGAGAAAGAGCGCGGCGCCGCCGGCAAGCTCAAGCTCATCACGCGGCGCGCGGTCACCACGCATAACTCCTGGACCCACAACTTCGAGGAGTTCGTCGAGGCCGACCGCGTGACGAACTATCTCTACATGCACCCGGACGATGCACTGGCCGCCGGCCTTGCCGACGGCGCGTTCGCCGACGTCTCCACCGAGACCGCGACCGTGCGCGTGCCGATCAAGCTGCTGCCGGAGCTGATGCCGGGTACCGTCGCGCTGCCGCACGGCTGGGGACACCAGGCAGCCACGGGGCTCAGCGTTGCAAACAAGACGCGTGGCGTGAACGTGAACCTGCTCTCGCCCGACGGTCCGGACCGCATCGAGAAGGTGTCGGGCATGGCGCACCTGACGGGATTTCTCGTGGACGTGAAGCCGGCGGCCGGCGAGAGGGCGCACGACTGGTCGGGGGGCGGAACAGCCTGACGGCGGTCCCATCGTACTCACAGCGATCTGGCCTCAGCGCCTCGCGGCGACCAGCGGCCCGCTCTGATTTCCAGGAACTTTCCGAGTTCTTTCCAGACTTCAGGAGGCCTTCACGGGCAATCTCCCTCCATCGAAGGCCGCCGCCCCAAGCCGAGGGCGCGCCTTTCCGAGGAGATGCCGATGAAAAAGTCCATTCCAACGACCCTGGCTGCGATCGTTCTCACAGCCACCACCGCGCTCGCCGGGCTCACGAAGCCGGTCTGCGGCGACGTCAACGACAGCAACTCCATCAGCACTACCGACGCCCTGCTCGTCCTGAAGAAAAGCGTGGCCCAGCCGATCACCCTCAGCTGTTCGGGCTTTCAGGACACGATCGACTCCTGCACCGAGTCGCTGGCTGAGTGCCAGGGTGCCCAGAATTGCGGCAACGGGACGTTGGAAGGCGCCGAGGAGTGCGAAACGGGGGATCTCGGCGGCGCTACCTGCGAAAGTGAGGGCTTCGGCGGCGGCACGCTCGCGTGTGCATCCGGATGCGTGCTCGACACCAACGGCTGCTACGAGAGCCGCTACGACGCTTCCGGTGAAACCATCGTCGACCTGGCGACGGGCCTGAAGTGGGAGAAGAAGCAGGACGCCGACGGAATGCCGAACTGGGACAACATCCACGACGCCGACACCAGTTTCGCGTGGTGCGCTCCGGGCGCCACCTACCCGACCTGCGCGAATCCCGGCAATCCGTTCGACGGCACCGCTGCGACCGTTTTCCTCGCCGCACTCAACGGCGGAACCGGCGCGCCTTGCCATGCCGGGCACTGCGACTGGCGCCTGCCGACCATCGAAGAGCTGAACGAAATTTTCCCGCCGGGCCCCTGCGAGGCGGCCCCCTGCGTGGCAGATCCCGCGTTCCTGCCGGCGACGTCGAACGCCCAGTGGTCCTCCACGGGCGCAGGCGCGAGCTCTCCGCACTACGCGTGGGCGATCATCCCCGACACGCTGACTCCCGGGAAGTACTACAAGCGCCAGGAGCTCACCGTGCGAGCGGTTCGCTAAAGCTACGACGGCTCCGCCACCGCGTCCGCCGTCTCCAACTCGTTCGCATACGCGCGAATCGCAGCCAGGAACGCATCGCCGTGCTGCTCGAGCTTCTTCGCGCCGACGCCGGTGATAGCCGACAACGCCGCGCGCGTCAGCGGCATGTCGCGCGCCATCTCGCGGAGCGTGACGTCGCCGAACACGATGTAGGCCGGAACCGCGAGTTCGTCCGCAATGCTGCGGCGAAGCGTCCTCAGCACGTCGAACAACGTCTCGTCGCAGACGATGTCGCCCGAGCGGCCCTTCGTCGGTCGCGATGCCGGCGCCGCGCCGGCGCGTTTCTCGGCCAACCGCACCGGCAGGCGCGTCAGCATGACGGGGCTGCGCGAACGCAGCAGATTCATCCCTTCCTCGGTGACTTCCACCGTCGGAAACTCGCCGCTCGAAGAGCGCAGGTAGCCGTGGCGCATCAGCTCGCGCCCGATGGCCTGCCACTCGGCGCGCGTGTGTTCCTTGCCGATTCCCCAGGTGGTGAGCTGCTCGTGGCTCCAGCGCCGGATGCGTTCGGTATCGCCGCCGGTCAGCACCTCCGCATGGTGCGCAAGCCCGAACGCTGCGTCGCCGCGCATGCCGCTCACGCGGGCGCGGTACACGGTGGAGAGGAGTTTCTGCGCGGCCAGCGTGCCGTCCCAAGTCTCACGCGGCTCGAGGCAGTTGTCGCAGGCCCCGCAGCCGGAGCTATCAAACGGCTCGCCGAAGTACGCGAGCAGGTCCGAACGGCGGCAGCCGGTGGACTCCGAGTAGTGGATCATCTGCCGCAGCTGCAACTCGGCGACGCGCTTTTGCGCGGGATCGCCGATCTCCTCGAGGAACGCGATCTGCCTCGCCACGTCCGACGCGCGAAACAGCAGCAGGCAGTCAGCCGGCAGGCCGTCGCGCCCCGCGCGCCCGGTCTCCTGGTAGTAGCCCTCGACGTTCTTCGGCAGGTCGTGATGGATCACGAAGCGCACGTTCGGCTTGTTCACTCCCATGCCGAACGCGATCGTCGCGCACATCACCCGCACCTCGTCGCGCAGGAAAGCTTCCTGGTTGCGCGAGCGTTCGCGGTCGCCGAGCCCGGCATGGTACGGCCGCGCCGCCACGCCGTGCCGGGTCAGGTGGTCGGCCAGCGACTCGCAGCCCTTGCGGCTCTGGCAGTACACGATGCCGCTGTCGGCCGGCCGCTCCCGCACGAACGCCAGCACCTGGGCCGACGGCTTGTCCTTGTCGAGCACGCGGTAGGTGAGGTTGGGGCGATTGAAGCTGCCGACAAGCACCGCCGGTTCGTGCAATCGAAGCTGCGTGAGAATGTCGGCGCGCACGCGCTCGGTGGCCGTCGCGGTGAGCGCGAGGAACGGAACGTCCGGCAACATGCCTCGCAGCTCGGCAAGGCGCCGGTACTCGGGCCGGAAGTCGTGACCCCACTCCGAGATGCAGTGCGCTTCATCCACGGCCACCGCTTCCAC
>JBHEOD010000081.1:10054-16942 GCA_046261745.1 Binatia bacterium | reverse complement strand
CAGGTCGGGCCGAGATCCGCAGCCAGCAGCACGAGCGCGGCTTCGCCGACGCGTCGCAGCTCGTCGATCGGGCGCTGGAGATAGCGGATCGTCGGGATCTCGCGTTCGGGCTCGGGCGAAAAGCGGTACAGCGCGAGCGTGGCTTCCAGCGCCGCCAGCGTCAGCTTGTCGCAGCGAAGTGCCCGGCGCAGTGGACTGCGGCGCAGTCTCTCGACCAGCTCGCCGCGGCCCACCACGATGCCGCACTGCGGGCCGCCGAGCAGCTTGTCGCCGCTGGCAAGCACGAGGTCGGCGCCGGCGCGCAGGCGATCGCCGATGACGGGCTCGGGCGCGAGGCCGTGGGCCGCGAGGTCCACGATGGCGCCGGCGCCGAGGTCTTCGACGACGTAGACGCCGGGGTGCGCGGCCGCCAGCGCGGCGAGTTCCGCGAGCTCCACCGACGACGAGAAGCCGACGATGCGATAGTTGCTCGCGTGCACCTTCATCAGCAGCGCCGTGTCGGGGCCGATGGCCTTGCGGTAATCGGCCAGGTGCGTGCGGTTGGTGGTGCCCACTTCGCGAAGGCGCGCGCCGCCGGCAGCCATGATGTCCGGAATGCGGAACGAACCGCCGATCTCGATCAGCTCGCCGCGCGAGACGACCACTTCGCGGCCTTGCGCGAGGCAATGCAGCGTCAGGATCACCGCGGCGGCGTTGTTGTTGACGACGGTGGCGGCCTCGGCGCCGGTCAGCGCGCACAGGTGCTCCTCCACGAGGCTGTCGCGCTCGCCGCGTTCGCCGCGCCCGAGGTCGTACTCGAGGTTGCACGCGCCGCGCGCAGCCTCGGCGACGGCTTCGATCGCGGCTTCGGCCAGCCACGCGCGACCGAGATTGGTGTGCAGCACCACACCCGTCGCGTTCACGACGCGGCGCAGTTTCCGGCTGGAACGCTGCTCGAGAAGCCGCTCCGCCGTGGCGGCGACGGACTGCGGCGACGGGTTCCCCTGCGGTGTGCCGGAGAGAAGCCGCTCGCGCAGATCGGCGATTGCATCGCGGACTGCCGTGACGGCGGCGGCGCGCGACCAGCGGGCCAGCGGCGCGGCGTGAGGGCTGGCGAGCACGGCATCGACCGACGGGAGCGACGAGAGGCCGCGGCGAACATCGGCTTGTTCGAGGTCGCGGGCGGGACCGGGATCCGCTGCGCCGTGCGCGCTACCGGCGCGACCGGCTGCACGTGTCGATGCACTTCGAGCTTTCATCGCGGCGCGTCCATTCGCGGCGCATCCTGCCCCGGAAGGCGCATGGTCACAAGGGCGGCGATTTGACCTTGCATCAGCGGACGTGGGACCATCCGCCGATGCTGCGAAACCCTCCGTCGTCGCCGGAGCGCGAGCCGCGCGCGCAGGCGACCGAGCTTCGCGAGCACGCCGTCTCGATCGTCGGCAAGCTGCAGCAGGCCGGCCACCAGGCCGTATTCGCCGGCGGTTCAGTGCGCGACATGCTGCTCGGCCACGAGCCCGCCGATTTCGATATCGCCACTTCGGCGCGCCCTGAGGAAGTCGAAGCACTCTTCGAACGCACCATCCCGATCGGGCGCCAGTTCGGCATCATCCTTGTGCCCGGCGGCGAGCATCACTTTGAAGTCGCGACGTTCCGCAAGGACGAGGGCTACGTGGACGGCCGCCGGCCGGTTGCGGTGCAGTTCACCGACATCGAGACCGATGCGCGGCGGCGCGACTTCACGATCAACGCAATCTTCGAAGACCCGATCGCGGGCACCATTCTCGACTTCGTCGGTGGCCGCGACGACTTGGCCTCCGGCATCGTGTGCGCGGTCGGCAATGCGGCCGAGCGTTTCGCCGAGGACAGCCTGCGCCTGCTGCGCGCGGTGCGGTTTTCCGCCCGATTCGGCTTTCCGATCGAGCCTGCCACGCACGACGCGATGGTGGCCGGCGCTGCGAGCATCGAGCGGGTTTCTGCCGAGCGAATCGGCGACGAGCTCGTGAGGATGCTCACCGAGGGGCGCGCGCAGCACGCCTTCGAGATGCTCGATGCGACCGGCCTGCTGCCCCATGTGCTGCCTGAAATCGCGACGATGAAGGGCTGCGAGCAGACGCCGGACAGCCATCCGGAAGGCGACGTGTTCGTGCACACGATGATCTGCCTCGGCCACCTCGAAGCCGGGTGCAGCGAAACGCTGGCCCTCGGCGTGCTGCTGCACGACGTGGCCAAGCCGGCCTGCGCGGTCACGCGGCCGGACGGCCGCCGCACGTTCCACGGCCACACCCGCGACGGCGCGCGCATGGCCGAGGACATACTGAGGCGTCTGCGCCGCAGCAATGCCACCATCGAACGCGTCGCGTTCCTGGTGGACCAGCACCTGCGCCACTGTTCGGCGGTCGACATGCGTCCGTCCACGCTCAAGCGCTTCCTGCGACAGGAAGGCATGGACGAGTTGATGGAGCTTGCGCGCATCGACGCGCTGTCCTCGAGCGGCGACCTTGGCCACTGGGAGTTCTGCCGCAAGTCGCTCGCGGAACTGTCGGCCGAACAGATGAAACCCGAACCGCTGATCCGCGGCGAAGACCTGCTCGCGCTCGGCCTCGCACCGGGCCCCGTCTTCCGCATCATTCTCACGGCCGTGGAAGACGCGCAGCTCGAAGGCACGCTCACCTCGCGCGACGCCGCCCTCGATTTCGTGAAGTCCCGCTACCTCACCTGAAATCCGGGACAGGTACGGATTTTCGCGCGGCGAGAATCTGTACCTGTCCCGGACCTCTCGGTTTCTCCGGCGCGAAAAAACTGTACCTGGGCCGGATTTCGGTCAGCCGATGGAGTCGAGGTAGGCGAGCAGGGTGCGGATGCCGAAACCGGTGCCGCCCTTGGGCAGGTAGTAGAGGCCACGGTCCGTCCACGCGGGACCGGCGATGTCGAGATGGGCCCACTTCGTCTTGCCGACGAAGCGGCGCAGGAACAGCGCCGCGGTGATCGTTCCGGCGGAGCCGGCGCCGATGTTGCGGATGTCGGCCACCGACGACTTGATGTCGTCTTCGTAGTCCTCGACGAGCGGAAGCTGCCAGAGCGTCTCGCCCGTCTCCGCGCCGCACGCAATGAGCTTGTCGACGAGGCGCTGGTCGTTGCCGAGGATGCCGGCCACGCGCGGGCCGAGCGCAACCACGCACGCGCCGGTCAGCGTGGCGGCGTCGATGATGCAGTCGGGCTCGAGCTCGGTTGCCAGGCACAGCGCGTCCGCCAGCACGAGGCGGCCCTCCGCGTCGGTATTGAGCACTTCAGCCGTGGTTCCGTTGCGAAAACGGATGATGTCGCCGGGCTTTTGCGCGCCGCTTCCGGTCATGTTCTCGGCCGACGCGACGAAGCCGTGCACCTCGACGGCCGGTGCCAGCAGCGGCAGCGCCTTCATGATGCCGAGCACCATTGCGGCTCCCGACATGTCCATTTTCATCGTCTCCATGCCCTTGGCGGGCTTGAGCGACAGGCCGCCCGAGTCGAACGTGATGCCCTTGCCTACGATGGCCACCGTGGCCTTGGCGCGCCGCGCCGGCTTGTATACCAGCTTGATCAGTGCACCGCCGTGGCGGCTTCCCGCCGACACGCCGAGGATGCCGTTCATTTTCTCGCGCCGCAGCTTCTCGCCCTGCCACACTTCGCAGCGCACCCGCGAGCCGCGCGCCAGCGTGCGCGCAACCGACGCGAGGTGGGACGGAACCTTCACGCTCGGAATCTCGTTGATGAGGTCGCGCGCCAGGCACACCGCTTCGCAGGTGCCTTCGACGGCGGCGACGATGCTTCGCATGCGTGCCGTGTCCGAGATGGCCGGCGATGACAGCGTGACGGTCTTGGGGCCGGAGTAGCTGCTCTCCTTCTTCGCTCGATACTTGTCGAAGGTATAACCGGTCAGCAGGAAGCCCTCGAGCACGGGCGAGACGATGTCGGCGGCGCGCTCGGCGTCGTCGAGCGCGAATGCAAGAGTTGTCGCGCGCGTGGACGAGCAGGCGTTGCGCACGGCAGCGGCAGCGCGGCGCCAGTGCTCGGGCGACTTGCCGTCACCGACGCCCACAAGCAGCAGGTCGTGACCGTCGGCCTGCACCAGCAACGTGGCGCCGGGCTTGGCTCGGAACGAGAGGCGCTTGACGCGACGGGCGGCGGCATCGTGCACCGCCTTGGGAAGGTGAGAAACGGCCCCGGAGGCTTCCTTGCCCTCGCGCACCGCGACGGCGACGAGGTCGGCGGATACGTCGGCGGCCTTCTTACGGACGATCTTGACGGTCATCGCGGCTCCTTCGGCGGGCCGCGCGCGGAAAATGCCGGGCGCGGCGACCCGTCTTCATAGCCCGGGCGCGCGGCCGAGTCCCGCGATTCTCGAACGATGGACGCCGGGCGTCAGGCCATGTTCTCTTGCGCGGCCAGTGTCGCCGCATCCGGAGCCTGCGCCGGCACGATGCGCGCGGTCGGCCTCGCGCCGCCGCCCGTGCGGCGTCGCTCGGAGCGCGGAATGTCCTTCGACTTCTCGCACCACTCGAGCAGGCCCTCGCGAACGTAGTCGGGATTCATGCCCAGCAGCATGCAGACGTTGTTGAACGAGAACACGCCGCGATCGTCTTCCGACGCGATCCAGCCCTGCGCATCGAGGAAGAGTTGGCGGCGTTTCGCGTCACGCGCATGCATGTGTTTCTGGAAACACTCGATGGCGTCCTGAATGAGCGCCACCAGCAGCCGATGTTCGCCCGACGGGAATTTCTTGCGCTGAATCGCAGCGAAGTGCTGCGTGGGAAGAATAATATCCGGATCGAAGACGTCGAGAAGGCGTTCGTCGGACTGGAACCGTCCGCCGCGTTCAGTGGCTTCCTCCATCACACAACCTCCGCACCCACACCGAGATCCGGGAAGCCCTCCCCGGTCTCGTCCTTCATCCACACCACGTTGGCAGTCCCCGCGGACTGCTTCGGCCCGGCACGGGAGAAGGCCCGTCCGGATCCCACCATCGTGGCCGCCGGCCCCTGAAGCCCGCGACCCCACCGGATCTCAACCAAAACCTGAAGCTGTGGTCCCAACCCGGCGCAGCAACCCCTCTTTACTCAGGGCAACATGACACACTCGCGCGCATTAGAGCAATGGAGTCAAGACCCGCCCGTGAAGATTGTGCACCTTCGGCCCATGCTCCCCCTCGACCCGGGGCCCTCCGGGCCCGCGTGGTCTCGGGGCCAGCGTGGTCTCCGTCGCATCCACTGCGTGGCGGCCGGTGCCGGTGTGCTCGCGAGGGCCGCTTCGCGCAGCGGCTGTAGGCCCCGCGAGCATACCGGTGCCGGGCGCCACCCCACGCAAGAACGCGCACGCAAGCCCAAGAAGTAGCTCAGACGACGAACGACTCCCCGCACCCGCAAGTCGACTTGACGTTCGGGTTCTGGATCTGAAACCCCGCGTTCTGGAGCGTCTCCGCGTAGTCCACGACGGTATCGACCAGGTAAAGGTAGCTCTTGCGGTCCACCAGCACGCGACCGCCGCCGCCCTCGAACACCTTGTCGCCCTTCTTCTCCTCGTCGAGCTCGATCTTGTACTGCAGGCCCGAGCATCCGCCGCCGACAACCTTGATGCGCAGTCCGTTCACCGGCGTCGGCGAAGTGGCCGTCAGCTTCGAGATGCGCGTTCCTGCCTTGTCCGTGACCGTGATCATGCGTGTCCCTCGGCGCCGCGGTCGTCCGCCTGCTTCTTCGAGCGGTAGAACGGAGACAGCGCGCGCAGCCGCCGCACTTCGGCGATGACGCGCGCAGCGGCGCGATCGATCTCTTCCTCGGTGTTGAAACGTCCGATGCCGAAACGGATGGAGGAGTGCGCGAGTTCGTCGCTGACGTTGATCGCGCGCAGCACGTACGACGCTTCGAGCGTCGCGGAACTGCAGGCCGAACCCGACGACACCGCGATCTCGCGCAGTCCCATCATCAGCGACTCACCTTCGACGTGGGCGAAACTCACGTTGAGATTGCCGGGCAGGCGCGCGTCGAGATCGCCGTTGACCTGGATCTGGTCGAGCGCGTCGAACAGGCTCGTGCGCAGCCGTTCGCGAAGCGCCAGCACGCGGGCGCTCTCGGCAAGCATTTCGCGGGCAGCAATTGCACACGCGGCGCCCATGCCGACGATGGCCGGCACGTTGAGCGTGCCCGAGCGCATCCCGCGCTCGTGCCCGCCGCCGTCCATCTGGGAGGTAATGCGCACTCGCGGCGGCTTCGAGCGCACGTAGAGGGCGCCGACGCCTTTCGGCCCGTAACACTTGTGGGCGGACATCGACATCAGGTCGATGTTCATCGCGCGCACGTCCACCGGAATCTTGCCGGTGCTTTGCGCAGCGTCCGTGTGAAACAACACGCCGCGGTCGCGGCAGAGCTTGCCGATCTCCGCGACCGGCTGCAGTACGCCGATCTCGTTGTTCGCGTGCATCACCGATACCAGCACGGTGCGATCCGTGAGGGCAGCGGAAACGTCCGCAGCAGAAACGAGGCCCCGGGAATCGGGCTTGAGAATGGTGACGTCGGCAAGGCCGTCACGCTGAAGCGCCTTGCACGAATCGAGCACCGCCTTGTGCTCGGTGGCTACGGTGACGACGTGGTTGCCCTTGGAGCGGTGGAAATGGAGGGCGCCCTTGATCGCAAGGTTGTCGGCCTCCGTCGCGCCGCTGGTCCAGACGATTTCCCTGGCTTCGGCGGCGATCAGCACCGCGACTTCGCCGCGGGCCTTCTCGACGGCCTCCTCGGCTGCCCACCCGAACGCGTGCGTGCGACTGGCTGCATTGCCGAATTTCTCGGTGAACCATGGAAGCATGGCTTCGAGCACGCGCGGATCGACCGGGGTGGTGGAGTGGTGGTCGAGATAGATGGGAGGGGCAGGCATTCGGCT
>JBHEOD010000081.1:0-10044 GCA_046261745.1 Binatia bacterium | reverse complement strand
GGGAACACCCGGCTGCGCGCCAGGCGGGGCCAAAAGCGTTACTTGAACGCCATCGAGTGGTCGGCCAGCGCTTCGATTTCGGCCGGAGTCAGCTTCTCCGAGTACGCCTTCATCGCCATCTTGTCGCTGCCCTCTTCCTTGACGCCGTCCTTGATGGCCGTGACGATCCTCGCGCGATCCATCTTGGCCTTCACCTCCGGGGAGGTGAGATCCTTGACCTTGGCCTTCTCGCCGGCCTTCGTCTTGCCCTTGCCGTCGGAGCCGTGGCAGGACTGGCAGTTCTTCGTCCAGAGCTTCGCCACGTCCGGCGCGCCGCCGGCGGCGTCCTCGGCGAGGGCCGGGCCCGCGAAGAGCATTCCCGCCAGCGCCGCCAGCGCCAGCGCGACAACGCCGCTCAGCGCGCGTTCAGTAGTCGAACTCGAGACTCGTCGTGATGATGTGGGCATCATAATTGTACTGTCCTCCTGCGAAGGCTTCGTCGTTGTCGAAGTACCCGTAGCTGGCCGCCAGCTTGGTATTGTCGCTCAGCCGGCGGGCCACCTTCACACGGACTCCGTGCTCTTCAAATCGCGACCCGTAGGCGAGCGAAGAGTTGTTGACGTTCCCGTAGTAGTTGTCCGCATTCGTGAACGTATACAGGAATTCCGCGTCGGTGTTGGCGTCGAGGGCCATGCCCGTCGCGAGGTTGGCCATCACGTAGTTGTTGTCGAAACTGCGCAGAAAGCCGGCCACCGGCGTGTTGTAGTTGTTCGAGGCCGTATCGACGGTGCTGAGCACGTAGTTGACGCCGCCCCGGGTCCACCACCAGTTGGCGGGGTTCCAGGTGACCGTTCCCCCCAGCATGTGAGTGCGCGTCTCGGCGCTTTCCTCGCGGCTGAGCATGTCCCCCTTGGTATCAATCGTCGACTGCAGCCAGTCGTAGCGCGCCACGAGACTCACGTCGCCCGGTAGCCGGAAGGTGCTGCGCACGTTGAAGTCGTGCGTCGCGAAGTCCTGGCTGACGATGAAAGCGGGATAGCGGTCGGAGCTCGGGGGCGGGCCCACCGGCTCGTTCGGGGTCGAGTCGATGTCGTGCTGGTAGTCGTAGTCGCTCAGTCGGTACGAGTACTCGGTCGAGACGTTCATCCAGCGGGTGGGGTAGTACTTCGCGCCGACCGCATACTTCTGCAGGTCGCGGTCGATGTCCGTCGACCTTTCGAGGCCGATGACGTCGTGCGCCGACTCGTTCTCGTAAAGATCCCCGTTGTTCTGTTCCCACTGACCGCGCGCGTAGAGCACCACGTTGTCGATGCCCTTGTAGCGAACCTCGAGATCCTCCGCGTAGGAAACCTCGTTGCGGCTGCTGAAGGTGGCAAGCTCCTCGAGCGCCGTCGTGAACGCCGGCCCCGCCCCCACGTTGGATTCGGTGAAATGGGCATTGGAGTCCATGTTCTCGCCGCGCACGCGAATGGCGGCCACCACCTGCACGTTCTCGAACGGTGATGCCATCATCGACATGTTGCCGACGTGCTCGCGCAACTTGTTGTTGCCGCCGAGGTCGAAGAAGCCCTCGTCGCGCTGCTGGCGATTCGGGGAAACCGGGTTGAACTGCGAATTGAAGCTCGCGCCGTAGATTCGCGATCCCGATGGATTGAGGTCGATGTCGTTGTACGCGTAGGCGCCCGAAACCGTCACCTTGCCGTCGAAGAGGCGGCGGCTGCCGAACAGGCGCGACCCCCACAGGTTGCTGTCCGAGTTGTCGCGCTCGGTGAGGCGACGCTCGACGCCCATCACGCCCGGCTCGCGCGTCATGTGGCGGCGATCGTCGAGGCTCGTGTACTCGTAGTAGAAGCCGGTGCCGACGGTGGAGGTCTCGGTCTGCCTGTCGAGCCCCACGTTGACGAGGTGACGATTCTCGTCGATCTCCCAGAACGCAGGCACGATGTTGCGGCGATTGGCGGGAGGTGCCAAGCCGAGTTGCGTCGTATCGCCCCAGCTCACCGAGTCCTTGCTGCCGTCACGCGACAGGTAGCGGTAGCCCACGGTCAGCTTGAAGTCGGCGGGCAGCACGAGGCCGCCCTTCGCCCAGGCCTCTCCGCGGTCGATGCCGAGCTTGGGATCGAACACCGTGAAGCTGGCGTCGGCGGGCGGAAAATAACCGCCGCGCCCGTCGTACCAGGTGCGGAACTCCCGGTACCCTGCCTTGAAGTAGCCCTTGTCCTCGTTCTCGATCGACAGGCTCATCAGGTAGTCGTGGTTGTCGAAGATTGCGCGGCCTTCGAACTCGAGCAGCGTGTCTTCGGCAATCTCGGTCGCGAAGTACAGCTCGTCGATGCCGCCGGAGATGTCCTCGGGAATGCGATGACGCTGCTGGAACTGCGCCACGTCCCCATTGACGATGGCGCCGGTCCCGAGGATGCGTCCGCGCAGTTTGTATTCGCGCTCGACAGTCTCCGTCTCCTCCACCACGACGGCGGCGGGGGCTTCCTCGGTGGGCGCGGCCGCCTCGGCGGCCGAAGCCAGCGGGGTGGCCGGCGCATCCTCGGCGCTCGCAAGAGCGGCCGTCGACAACAGCGCGGCGGCTGCCAGCAAGGCAACGGCAGAAACGGTCGAGCGGGAATGGCGGGCCGTTTGATCGAGGCCGTGATCGGAATCCAGTCGCATATACTTTCTCATGACGCTCCCTCCCCCGGTTCTCAGAACCGCATCGAGGCGCTGACGTTGGAGCCGTGAATGGACTCGTGACAACCCGCGCTGAAGCAGGTTCCGCGCGTGAGGAAGCTCGAGTGATCGCGGCCGCCGATCAGGAACGTGGTGGTCGCCGACGGGGACTGTTGCTGGGTGTGGCACTTCAGGCAGAGGCTCGCGTCACGCGACACGAGCATCTTCTGGTTCACCGAGCCGTGCGGGTCGTGGCACGAGATGCAGCCCTCGCGCATGGCTTCGTGCTCAAAGACGAACGGGCCGCGCTGCGCCGGGTGGCAAGAGGTGCAGAGGTCGTTCTGTTTCTGGATCGACGTGCCGCCGCCGACAACCGCGTCGCCCTCGTGCATGGAATGGCAGTCGGCGCAGGCCATCTTCGCCGTCGTCAGGTTAAGGGGACCGGTGCTGACGGGGTGGGCATAGGGCAGGGAGAAGTCGCCGCGCTTGTTCACGTGGCACTGGTAGCAGGTCTCCGAAGAACGGCGCGGACTGACGATGGTGCCGTCCTCGCCGCCGGATTCAATGTGCAGGCTGCCGGGGCCGTGGCAGCCCTCGCAGCCGATGCCCTGGGCCTGGGCGTTCTCGCCGTTGGCCACCAGCACCGAGTGCACCGCCGAATCGAAATTGCGCGTGACGTCCTCGTGACAGTCCGCACAAGCGACGGAACCGGCGAACTCGGCCCCGGGAATCAACGGCGGCGCGAGGATCGCGCGGTTGCGATCCGCACAGCCGCCGATCGAGAGTGCCCCCAGCACGGCGACCATCGCGAGCACGCGGCCGTTTCGGCTTGTCGTGCGGAAAACTCCGATTCTTCTCATGAAACGTCCCTTTTTTTGTGCGGCCGTTGCAGCCGACACCCCTCAATCACTACGCACGCAATTCATGTGCCACGCAGGCGTCCCGGTTTCGGGGCCAGGTCACAAAAACGTAGTTTCTTTTGTACCGACCGAATGCGGCTTCGTCCACTCATCCGAAGTGCAACGCCGGGGGCGGGCCCTGGGTCGTCGCGCCGCGTTATTCCCTCTGCTGTGAATCCGTCAGGGATTCATTGTCACCGATGCGAATGCGGAGCCTGCGTCCGGAGGCGCCTACAGTACCCGGTGGTGCCGCAGGTCGAGCAGGACTTCCCAGACATAAAGCGCGGCGCCGAGTCCGTACAGCGGCAGCCCGACACTGAAGAACAGGGTCATCGAAAGGGCCGTCGTATTGACCAGGCACCACAGAGTGAGGCAGGTCGCGACGGCTTCGAGGAACAGCGCCAGGCGAATTTTTCCGCTCATCGTCTTACTTCGCCTCCCCGTCACCGGAGCCGTCGGTCGCGGCTTTCCCGGCCTCGCCGTCGGCCTTCTCCGGCTTCTCGTCGGCCTTGTCGTCCTCGGCCTTGTCGTTCTCGGCCTTGTCGTTCTCGGCCTTGTCGTTCTCGGCCTTGTCGTTCTCGGAGTCTTCGGCCGACTCCTCCTCCGATTCGTCTTCGACCGCGCCCTGCTCGACGCCATGCACCATCTCGTGGCACTCCACGCAGCGATCCTTCCCGGACAGAATGTCCTCGATCGGCTCGTGGTTCGAGTCCTCGAGGAACCCCCTCGCATCGACGTGGCACTGCAGGCAGTTCGCGTTCGGGAACTCGTCGTAGAGTTCGATCTTCTCGGGCACGCCGGTGTAGTACGCGATCACGTGCCGCAGGCCCTTGATCTTGGCTTGGAGGGGGCCGAGGAAGTCGTAATTGCTGTGGCACGTGAAGCACTGGTCATGCTGGATCCAGCGCCGCTTGTAGTGCTCCGCGGCCAGCGAATCGCTGTCTTCTCCGGTCACGTTCTCGATCCAGGGAGTCATCACGTGGCAGGAACCGCAGAACTCGACGCTCTTGGCCTTGGAGAACGACACCTGGGCAGTCGTGAGGGCCAGCAGAAACGGAACCACGATGATGACGAGGAACAGGATGAGCTTGAGTCTTGTGGACATAGTGGGAATTCCTTAACGCAAGAACCGGGCCGAGCCTGTCGGGCGACACGGGCCCGACCCGTCCGTCAGGACAGCAACCCGGTCAAAAGCATTCCCACGAGAGCGACCAGGGCCGCACCGAAGGAAACAGACCGCAGGATCTGTACCCCTGCGTAGTAGCAGACCATGTGCGACAGGCGCGCAGCCGCATAGGTAATCGCGAGCCCGTTGAGCCAACCGGGCGATGCGCCTGTGAACATACCGAACAACGCGAGCAGCACGAAGGCCGCCACGCTTTCGTTGGTGTTGGCATGGGCCCGGCCTGCGCGGAACAGGAAGCTGCCGTGGTCGGTGGGAATCGGCGCGCCCGGACTGTGTCCCGCCCGCATTCCCGCCACGTCGACCACGACGAGCTGGACGAGAAGGAGGGCGCCGGTCGCACCCATCGCGAGGATGGTCAGGTAGTACGGAACGAACTGCTCGTGCATGGTTCTCGCTTTGCGCGGCCCGGCGCCGGAAACCCGGGATCCCGCGGCCCCTCTTTTAAGGACCTGCCTCCGCTAATGCCATTCCCGCATCTGACAGATGTGCCCCGTGCGCTCTACCGGCGATGACAACGCGCCGCCTCCCGGCAGGAAAAATCCGGTCTCTTCGGCACTTGCTGCGCCTTCGGCGAGGCCGCCGGTGGAATGACGTTTGCAAATCACGGGCCCATCGCCGGCCCCGCCGCGGAGCCGCCCGGAAGCGGAGGACCAAACCGTGAACGACTTTCTCAACGCCTACTCCATCCAGCGCTGGCTCGAGTCCTGCCCGCAGGGCTATCTCGAGGATACGGTCTACGGGCACCCCGCCGGCGAAGGCGAGCCCGGCCTGATTCTCGACAACACGGTACTGCGCGAGGACGCCATCCGCAGCACCGTGCAGCTCGTCATCGGGGAGCGCTGCGCGCTGGCCGCCTCCTCGGGACTGATCAATGCCGCGCCCGACGAAGCGAGCAAGCGCTTCCTGGCCACGCAGACGCTTGACGAAGCGCGCCACGTCGAGGTGTTCACGCAGCGCCTCTACGACCTCGGCGTGAGGAAGCCCGACCTCGAGTCCACGCTGAAGGCCCACGCGAACCCGAACCTCGTCAAGTTCGCGGAGGTGCTGCTGGAGAAAGTGGACAAGAAAGATTTCGTCGCAGGCGTGGTCGGCCAGAACATCGTGCTCGAAGGCATGGCCTTCAGCGTCTTCGAGATGATGCACGCGCTCAATCGCCAGATGAACCCCACGTTCGCCAAAACGCTTTCCGGAACGATCGCCGACGAGCGGCGCCACGTGGGTTTCGGAGAGAACCGCATCGGATCGCTGCTGGACGCCCACCCGGAACGCAAGCCGGAGATCGAGCGCATGCAGCGCGACATGTCGTACTTCATGCTGGCCACGTTCGCCGAGGCTTTCCGCGGCAACCAGGCCGCCGCCGAGCTTGAACGCATCGGCCACGAGCGCTCCCACGCCAGCTACCAGGGCGCCGATCTTGGAACTCTGGTGCCCGAGGAGATGGAAGCCCTGCTCGCCGACACGGTGCTGAAGGAGTTCAAGGTGCGGCTCGGCCGCATCGGGCTCGAGTACCAGACTCCGCCGCGGCCATGAACGATCCGCTGCTGACAGAGGGCGAGCCTGCGCTGCGCGACCTGCGCGATCCGGGCGATCCGGGCGATCCGGGCGACCGCGGCAACCGCCGCGTTCGTGATCATTACGATCTGCAGGAAACCGGGTTCAACGAAGTGCCGAAGAAATTCAGGCGCTTCTACCGGCGCTGGCTCGGCGAGGAAGACGTGCTGGCGCCGAACGAGGTGCTCTGCCCGGTCTGCAAGGTGGTCATTCGCTCGACTCGGGCCCTCCAGCCGGGGGACAAGGTGTACTGCATGCCGTGCATGTCGCGCCTGATCGTCATCGTCGGCGAGGGAGGCCGTCTCGAAGCGTCGGTAGCGTACTGAATCTTCGCCTTTCTGTGCGGCGGCCGGCGTGACATCATCGTGGCGCCGCGGCGGGACCTCCCACCAGGCACGGGAGGGACTAACGAATGACGCGTATCTCACGGGCGGCGCTTGCCGCCGTCGGCTTCTCTTTGTCCGCCATCCTTCCGGTCCTCTTTGCGATTCTTCCGGCACCGGACGCGACGGCCGGGAGCACGAGCACGTTCGGTCGCGAAGAACGCGTGACCAACGGCGTGCTCTCCCAGGACCGCCCCACCACCGGCGCGCTGCTGCTGTCCTTCGGCAACAACCACCAGGCCATCTGCAGCGGCACGCTGATCGGCTGCGAAACGTTTCTGACCGCCGCGCATTGCGTCTGTGAGGGCTCACCGTTCGCGTTCTGCGGAATACCGAATCCGGCCGAGTACTCCGTCTACCTGCAGGATATCGGCATCGTCGGCGTCAGCGCGATCGACGTGGATCCCACCTACTCGTTCACCAACCAGGGAGACGTCGCGGTGCTGACACTCTCGTCGCCGGTGAGCGGCGTTGCTCCGACGCCGATCAACACGCTGATGCGGCCGCCGTTCGGAACGTCGGCCGAGATTGCGGGCTATGGGATCACCCGCGGCGGCGCAGACGACTCGGGGATGCTGCGTCGCGGCCTCGCCGAGACCTCGGCCTGCACCGATGCCGATCCCGACTCCCACGTCTGCTGGGCCTTCACGTCCCCTCTCGGAGTGCCGGGCCTCGACTCCAACAGCTGCAACGGCGACTCAGGAGGTCCGCTGTTCGCCGACCTCGGCGACGGCATCAGCGTTGTCGGCATCACGTCGGGAGGAACCGCGACGGACTGCCTGCCGGAAGATGCTTCCTATGACTCCGACGTGTTCGTGCATGCCGCCTACATCGACGGTGTCGCAGGCGCTGACCTCCTCAACACGAGTTGCGGCAGCATCGCACAGGTCGGGGAAATCGGCGCCGACCGGGCCGTTTTCGATTTCGACCTGTTCTCCAAGCAGCAGCAGGCGTGCCGCAAGGAAGTCGCGCGCGAGTATACCGCCTACGTCACCGCCGCCCTGAAGGCGTCGCAGGGTTGCCTGAGCGGCGTCGCCGACGGCAAGCGCACGGGCCCGTGCCCGGATGGGGACGCCGTCGAAGCGCTCGCGAGGGCGGCAGGCAAAGTCAGCCTGGCGAAGCTCACCTCGAAATGCCCGGACAACATTACCCCGGTTATCGATGCCGGCGGTCTGTGCGCCGCGGCCGGCGATGCCGCCGACCTCGCCGCGTGCAACCTCGCGGCCGGCGACATCGCGCTGGCCGACGCGCTCTCCAGCGAGTACGCCGACGACAACCCGATGGGCCCGATCGGTGACGGCGATGCAGTCTCGTGCCAGAAGGCCGTCGGCAAGTCATCGGCCGCACTGCTGCGAAACAACCTCAAGGCGGCGACGCGCTGCCAGGTGTCGCTTGCGGCCGGCAAGACGGCGGCCTGCCCCGATGCGAAAGCCTCCGCCAGGATCGCCAAGGCCGAGGCCAAGGCCACGGTCATGGTGCAGAACGGATGCACGGATGGCGCGGTCGCGGTGCTGGACGCGGCCGCAACCTTTGGCGGCACGTGCGCGGGCGTGACGACGGCGGCGGCGTTGTCCGCGTGCGAAATCGTCGACCATGCGGTAATCCGCGACGACCTGCTCGCGCTGCTCGCGGATCAGGCGATGGAAAGCGACGTTTCCTTCACGGTTCCGCCGGGCGCGGCGCTGCTTCGCGTGACGCTCAACGGCCTCGACAACGGCCTCAACGATCTGGATATCTACGTTCGCGCCGGCTCGCCCGCGACCACCGTCGCGTTTGACGCCAGCTCGGAGAACGGCGGCATGTTCGAGCACGTGGAGATCGCAGCGCCCGCCGCCGGCACTTGGCACGTCCACGTTGCCCGCTTCGCCGGCGACACCCGCATCCCCTACCAGCTAACCGCCACCGCCTTCCAACCCTGACTCGAAAAAAAGGGGTCAGACCCCATTTGTTCGGCTTGCTCGTAAAAATGGGGTCTGACGCCAATTTTGCCGGCGGGTCCCGAACCTTGTTCGGTTCCGTCAAAATTGGGGTCTGACCCCATTTTTTCTCACCGGGTGCGCGGACGTGCGCCCCATTTTGCGGTGTAGCCCATCTCGAAGCCGACGCCGGGGCCGCGTGTCACCGACGGCTCGATCGTCACGTGGTAGTACCCCGTCTTCGTCACCGGCATCGTCCACGTACCGCGGCCGCTCGTGGTCACGTAGTGGGTGGTGCCGTCGCCAAGCTTCCCGTCGAACGGCTGGAACACGTGAAACCACAGGCTGCCGCGACGAATCTCCACGTCGTACTCGATGACGATCTCCTGGCCCTCGAAGAACACGAAATTGTCGAAGCCGAGCTGGGTGCCGACGCGGTCCTCGCCGATGATCCTGATGTTGCCGGCGCCGAACGAACTGCGCTCCAGCCACGCGTATCCGATCCACGGCCACACACCCGAAGCATAGCTCCCGGCCCATCCCACGATGACGGCGACCAGGAGAACGGCGCCCCGCCCCATCGCGCTACTCCGTGCGGCAAAGCACGCGCGTCGCGGCGGAAGGCGAAGGCGTGAACCGGCAATACGGCGCGGGCTTCACAAGCGAGACCGGATTCCAGGTGTGATCCCCGCACGCGCCCTGCTGCGCTGCCGCGCTGGCAACGCCGGGCGCCGGGCGCGCCGAGAACGCCAGCGAGGACTCCAGCGAAACCGGCGGCAGCGTCACGTCGAAGGTGGCGGTCTTCGCCTTCACACCGAACTTCACCTTCGGAGAAGAAGCAGCCATGGAATCGGTGAGCTTCACCTGGGTGATGCCGGCCGCCGACACCGTGCAGGCCGCATCCAGAAAGCCGGAGTAGTTGCGGTACATGTGCTTCGGCGCCGACGCCGACCCGCTCGTGCTCCAGCCGTCGCGCGCGTCGCAGGGTGTGGACGGACTGGCGCCGACAAGGCCGGCAGGCAGGTCCACGTCGAGAAGCACGCCGCCGGAGTCGGCGATGCGAAGATGGAGGCCGCCCTGCGCCGGCGCGATCACCGAGCCCACCGTCGGCCGGAACTCGCCCTTCCACGAAATCGACTGCTCGCCGGCGCCTTCGCCGATTCCCTTGAGCCCGAGCTTCGTCTTCGCGAACTGCTGCGACGCAATGAGCACGGTGCATTCGTCGACCGTGTTGCCCTTGCCGTCGCCGTCGAGATCCGCTGGATCGCCGAAGGGCGTGTCGGACACCCACTCCGGCCCGGCCGGCGAGCCGCCGTAACGGCGCTCCCCGTCGCTCGGCCCGCCCGGATGTCCCGACGAATCGGCGATCGCGTCACCGCTGCCTTCATCGAAGTGATAGAGCGCCAGCGTCGCCGCGTCGGTGGTGAACGGCGACGAGGACGGCGTGAACGGCGACGTGTAGCGGACCT
>JBHEOD010000080.1:13359-17248 GCA_046261745.1 Binatia bacterium | reverse complement strand
CGGTCACGGAGAGCAGGTAGCCCACCGCGAGCAGACTCATCTCGAAACCGCTGAACTGGAGTTGTCGCCTCGCCTGCCGCGTCGCCATCCGCCCATCCTCCCCGCACCAGCGCGGTCCCGATCTCGCGGGCACCGCCAACGCTGACAAGCATTCTGCCCCGAATCGCCTTCAACCGCACTCTCTACCGTGCGTTCGATTCGCTCTCCACGCACTTTTTTTTTCGCGACGCCGACCGTGCGCCCACCGCCGCGGAACCGACCGAAGGCGCGCGCGCACGCGAGCAGCGGTCAGTCCGTAAAGAGGGTGTGCGGGGCGGTAGGCGGCGGGGGCGAGGACCTGGCGGGCACGCATGCCCCCGCCCTCGCCAGACCCAACCCCACGCAGCGCGAAACGAGGCGAGGCGAGCCGCGAGTCTACATCCGTTCCGGCGCCGCGATCCCGACCAGCCGGAGCGCCCGTCCAAGAACCTGACCCACCGCTCGCGCGAGCAGAAGGCGCGCCCCCGTCACCGCCTCATCCTCGCTGACGAAGCGATGCTTCGAGTAGAACCGATGGAACTCGCCGGCAACCTTTTGCACGTAGAAGACCACGCGATGCGGCTCGAGCGCCTCCGCCGCGCTCGCCACAATCTCGGGAAAGTCGGCCAGCAGCTTGATCATCGCGATCTCGTCCGGATGGGACAGCGCAGCCACCGTATCCTGGCCCGGCTCGGCGATCGCGATGTCCTTCTCGGCCGCCTGCCGGAACACGCCGGCGATGCGTGTGTGCGCGTACTGCACGTAGAACACCGGGTTCTCTGCGCTCTGGCGACGCGCCAGTTCGAGGTCGAAGTCGAGATGAGCGTCCGACTTTCGCGACAGGAAGAAGAAGCGTGCGAGATCCGCACCCACGTCGTCGAGAACATCACGCAGCGTAATGAATTCGCCCGTGCGCTTGCCCATGCGCACGGGAACCCCGTCGCGGGAAAGGCTCACCATCTGCACCAGCACGACACGCAGCGCCGCCGGGTCGTAGCCGAGGGCCTGCAGGCCCGCCCGCACGCGCGAGATGTAGCCGTGGTGGTCCGCGCCCCACACGTTGATCAGCCGGTCGTAGCCCTTGAGCATCTTCTCGCGGTGGTAACAGATGTCGCCGGCAAAATAGGTGAGGCTGCCGTCGCTCTTGACGATCGGACGGTCCTTGTCGTCGGAGAACGCGGTGGTGCGCATCCACGTGGCGCCCTCCGACTCGTACAGGCAGCCGCGCGTACGCACGTCCTCGATCGCTTCCAGCACGCGGCCGCTTTCGGCCAGCGCCCGCTCGCTGGTGTAGTTGTCGAAGCGCACTCCGAAATCCGCAAGGTCCTGGCGGATGCGCGCGAGCATCGCGTCGCCGCCGCGAAGGCCGAGGGCGAGCACAGCTTCGTCGCGCGGGACGTCGATCCAGCGGTCGCCGTCGGTCTCGATCACTTCCTGCGCGTACTCGGTGACGTAGTCGCCGGGATAGCCGTCTTCGGGAAACGTCTCGTCGCGACCGAGCAGCTGCATGTAGCGCGAGACCACCGAGCGGCCGAGTTTGTCGATCTGCACGCCCGCATCGTTGATGTAGTACTCGCGCTCGACGTCATAGCCGGCGGCCTCGAGCACGCGCGCGATGGCATCGCCGGTGGCCGCGCCGCGACCGTGGCCGATGTGAAGCGGGCCGGTCGGATTCGCCGAGCAGAACTCCACCTGCACCCGTTTGCCTGCGCCCGCGTCGCTGTGTCCGTAATCATCGCCGGCAGCGAGAATCTCGAGCAGGCGCGTGCGCCACGCGGCGTCGGAGAACGTGACGTTGAGAAAACCGGGCCCGGCCGTCTCCACCTTGGCGATGTCGGCAGAGGCCAGGTGGCGCGCGATGATGTCCGCGACCGCGCGCGGCGCTTTTCGCTCCGACTTCGCGAGGGTCATCGCGACGTTGGTGGAAAGGTCGCCGTGCCCCTCCTCGCGGGGAATCTCGACAACGAAGGGCGGAATTTCGGCGGACGTGAGCTCTCCGGCCGCTCGCGCGGCCTCGAGAGCCCGGTCGATGAGACCTCGCAGGCGAGCTTTCATCGGCCATCTCCTCCTGGGCTGGCTTTCATGAAAAAGTCCGGACGACCGTGGTGGCCGTCCGGACGGATGGGATGGTCAGCTCGCCGGAGTGGTCATTTCCGGCGTCTTCTCGACGACGGGCGCCTGCTCGGTGAACTCGAGGATCGAGATCGGCGCAGCATCGCCGGCCCGCTGGCCGATCTTGATGATGCGCGTGTAACCGCCCGCCCGATTGGCAAAGCGAGGCGCGACTTCCGCGAACAGCTTGGAAACGGCCGCGTCGGTCTGCACGAACGCGCGCGCCCGGCGGCGGGCGGCGATCGTGCCCTGCTTGCCGAGGGTGACCATGCGGTCGGCCCAGCGGCGCACTTCCTTGGCCTTCGCATCCGTGGTGCGGATGCGGCCGTGCTCGATCAGCGACGTGACCATGTTGCGCATCAGCGCGTGCCGATGCGACGAGTTGCGGCTGAGCTTGCGGCCGGCGTTGAGATGTCTCATGACCTAGTACCTGTCCTGCTCGAGCCGCATGCGGTCGAGGGTCTCCCGGTCGGGGAAGTTCGCGATGCGCATCCCGAGGCCGAGGCCCATCCCCGTGAGGATCTCCTTGATCTCGAGCAGCGACTTGCGCCCGAAGTTCTTCGTCTTGAGCATCTCGTGCTCGCTGCGCTGCACGAGCTCGCCCACGTACTTGATGTCGGCATTCTGCAGGCAGTTGGCCGAGCGCACCGAGAGGTCGAGCTCGTCGACGCAGCGATAGAGCGCGTCGTTGACCTGCTCACCCTCGATCTCGGCAGCCGCTTCCTCCGACTCGATGGCCTCGACGTCGAAGTTCACGAACACCGCGAGCTGGTCCTGCAGGATGCGCGCGGCGACGGCCACGGCATCGTCCGGACGCACGCTTCCGTCGGTGAAGATCTCGAGCGAGAGCTTGTCGTAGTCGGTGCGCTGGCCCACGCGTGCACTGCTCACCACGAAGTTCACCTTGCGCACCGGCGAGAACACCGCATCGATGTGGATGGTGCCCACCGGCGCGTCTTCCTCACGGTTGCGGTCGGCGGTCACGTACCCGCTGCCGCGACGTGCGATGAGCTCCATGTGAATCGAGCCGTTCGGACCGAGGGTCGCGATGTGATGGTCGGGGTTGAGCACGGTGACGTGCGGGCCGAAGTCGAGGTCGCCGGCCGTCAGCTCGCGCGGACCCTTGAGGTCCACGACGCCCGTGTGCCGCTGTCCCTCGTGGATCAGCAGGCGCACTTCCTTCAGGTTGAGGACGATGTCGGTGACGTCCTCGGTGACGCCGTCGATCGTCGAGAACTCGTGCAGCACGCCCTCGATCTTCACGGAGGTGATGGCCGCTCCCTTGAGCGATGAGAGCAGGATGCGACGCAGGGAATTGCCGATGGTGGTTCCGAAACCCCTCTCGAAAGGCTCGAGCTCGATGCGGCCGTAACGGTCGCCGAGATCGCGCACTTCAAGCTTGGGTCGGATGAGATCTTTCCAATTGTCCAACATGTCTTCTATCTGCCTCCGTGCGAGCCCTTAAAAATCAGGCCCGCGGGACCTTTTGATCAGGTCCGTAACTGCCGATGCAGGCACCAGGCCCGCGCTGCAGCGGGCGAAACGAACGTCTACTTCGAGTACAGCTCCACGACCAGGCGCTCGTTGATCGGCATGGTCAGCTCGTCACGCGCGGGGAAGCGCTTGACCTTGCCGGCGAACGCCACCGCATCGAGTTCGAGCCATTCGGGAACCCCGCGCCGCTGCGAGATCTCGATCGCACGCTTGAAGACGTCCTTCTCGCGGCTACGCTCGCGCACCACAATCTGGTCGCCCACGC
>JBHEOD010000080.1:5334-13196 GCA_046261745.1 Binatia bacterium | reverse complement strand
AACTGGATCGGTATAACGTGCCATTCTATTTCTCTCTCGGTCTGTCGTGCGCGCGCGTCAGCCGCGTCGCGCCTATTCCTGTCTGTCGCTCAGCAACGCTAACATCGGAACGCGTCGGCCAATCGCGACGCTCCATCGCAACGCGTCGCTCCATCGCGACGCTCCATCGCAACGCGTCGCTCAGACGCGACGCTTTTTGGGCGGCCGGCATCCGTTGTGCGGAATCGGCGTGACGTCCTTGATCGCGAGCACCTGCAGGCCCGACGCGCCGAGCGCGCGAACCGCCGACTCGCGGCCGGCCCCGGGGCCCTTCACAAGCACCGTCACCGAACGCATTCCCATGTCCACGGCCATGCGGCCCGCCTTCTCGGCGGCCTGCTGGGCGGCGAACGGGGTTCCCTTGCGGGAGCCCTTGAATCCGCTCTGCCCGGCGCTGGCCCACGACACCACGTTCCCCTGCGGGTCGGTGAGCGTAACCATCGTGTTGTTGAAGCTCGCCTGGATGTGAGCCACGCCTTCCGGCGGGACACGACGAGACTTCTTGCGCCTGGTGGCGGCGGTCGCTGCTGCTTGTCTGGTAGCCATAATCTGTCGCTCCGCCTACTTCTTCGTGGCCTTCTTCTTGCCGGCAATCGCGACACGCGGTCCCTTGCGGGTGCGTGCGTTGGTGTGGGTTCTCTGGCCATTCACGGGAAGGCCCTTGCGATGGCGAACGCCGCGGTAGCAGCCGAGATCCATCAATCGCTTGATGTTCATCGCGACTTCGCGGCGCAGGTCGCCCTCGACCTTGACGTTCTGGTCGATCGCACCGCGGATCGAGTTGATCTCCGCGTCTGTCAGTTCGTCGCTCTTCTTGGCCGGATCGACGCGCGCGGCCTCGAGGACCACGAGCGCCTTGGTGCGGCCGATTCCGTAAATATAGGTGAGAGCGATTTCCATCCGCTTGTTGCGCGGCAGATCGACTCCAGCAATTCGGGCCATGATCTTCTTCCTTCCTGCTGACTAGTGGGACGGGGGCCTTGCGGCCTCAGCCCTGACGCTGCTTGTGTCGCGGGTTCTTGCAGACCACCCGCACCTTGCCCTGCCGCTTGATGACCTTGCAGTCGCGACACATGCTCTTGACCGATGCCCTGACTTTCATGACGTTTCTCGCCTCAAACCTTGGTCAAAATCTCGGGGCCACGTTTTGTGACGGCCACCGTATGCTCGAAATGCGCGGAGCGGCGTCCGTCCGCCGTGCGCGCTGTCCATCCGTCTCCGTCCACCTTCACTGCCGGCGAACCGGCGTTCACCATCGGTTCGATCGCCAGCACCATGCCCGACGCGATCGTGCGCCCGCGTCCCCTCTTGCCGAAGTTCGGCACCTGGGGATCTTCGTGCAGCGCGCGTCCGATGCCGTGGCCCACGAAATCGCGAACCACCGCGAAGCCTGCCGCCTCGGCCTTCTCCTGCACGGCCGACCCGATGTCGCCGAGCCGCGCGCCTTCGCGCGCCTGCTCGATGCCGCGCACCATGCTCTCCTCAGTGGCCGCGATCAGGCGGGCCGACTCTTCGTCCACCTTCCCGATCGCCACCGTCACCGCCGAGTCGGCGAAGTACCCGTCCACCTCGACACCGAAGTCGAGTCCGAGGATGTCGCCCTCGGCCAGCATCCGCGCGTCGGAGGGGATCCCGTGAACGATCTCGTCGTTCACCGATGCGCAAAG
Organism: Binatia bacterium; assembly: GCA_046261745.1. Lineage (GTDB taxonomy): Bacteria > Desulfobacterota > Binatia > UBA1149 > CAITLU01 > DATNBU01. The sequence continues at coordinate 11,490 of JBHEOD010000080.1, read as the reverse complement.
CACCGCCGGGAACACCACGTTGCCGACGCGGTAATTCTTGAAGGCCGAGCGCGCACCGGCCTTCGCGATCAGTCTTTCCGCCTCGCGGTCGAGGTCGGCCGTGGTGACCCCGGGACGCGCCTTCTCACGAAGGGCCGCCAGGATTTCCGCGGTGATCCGCGCGGGGCGCCGCATGCGCTCGATTTCCGCGTCGGTCTTCAACTCAATCATCGCTTCCACGAACAACCGCCAGGATCCGTTCGGTTACCTGGGCGGTCTCCGCTTCTCCATTCACCCTGCGCAGCAGGCCGCGTCCGGCGTAGTAGCCCATGAGCGGCTCGGTCTGCCGGTTGTAGACCGCGAGCCTCTCGCGCACGGTCGACTCGCGATCGTCATCGCGAACGAACAATTCGCCGCCGCAGGCATCGCAGCGATCGTCCACCTTGGGCGGGTTGAAGCTCACATGGTAGAGCTTGCCGCATCCCTTGCACGTGCGCCGCCCACTCAGCCGGCCCACGATCGTCTGCACCGGAACCTCCAGCGCAATCACATGGTCCACTCCGCCGTGACCGAGAACTTCCTGCAGCTTCTCGGCCTGGGCCGGGTTGCGCGGAAAACCATCGAGCACGAACCCGTTGCCGCAGTCTTCCCCGGCCACCCGCGCCTTGATCAGGCCGATGACCACTTCGTCGGGGACGAGTTGTCCGCGGTCCATGAACTCCTTCGCCTGGCGTCCCTCGTTCGACCCGTTCGCCGCCGAATGGCGCAGCAGGTCCCCGGACGAGATGTGAGGAACCGCGAGTTCCTTCTCCAGCAGGTCGCCCTGGGTTCCCTTTCCGCTTCCCGGTGGTCCAACGAGCACGACACGCATCCGAAGACCTTACCGTCGTCCCCGCAGATTCCCCTTCTTGAGGAATCCGTCGTAGCTGCGCTGGATCAAATGAGCCTGCATCTGCGCTACGGTGTCGATCGCGACGCCCACCACGATGAGCAGGGACGTTCCGCCGAAGAAGAAAGGAACGTTAAACTGTCCGATCAGCAGCGTCGGCAGCACGCAGATGGCGGAGATATAGATGGCACCGCTCAGCGTGAGGCGCGTCAGGATGTGATCGATGTACTCGGCGGTGCGCTTGCCCGGCCGGATGCCCGGAATGAAGCCGCCGCCCTTCTGCAGGTTCTCCGCGACGTTGTTCGGGTCGAACGTGACCGCCGTGTAGAAGTAACAGAAAAAGACAATCGCCGCGACGTAGAGCACGTTGTAGAACAGGCTTCCCGGCGACAGCATGTCGGCCGCCTGCCGGATCGTCTCGTACGGCGCGAACTGCGCGATGGTGCCGGGGAAGATCAGCAACGACGACGCGAAGATCGGCGGGATCACGCCGGCCATGTTGATCTTGAGCGGCAGGTGCGTGGACTGGGCGCTCATCATGCGGCGTCCGACCACCCGCTTCGCGTACTGCACCGGAATGCGCCGCTGTCCGCGTTCCACGAAAATAACCGCGCCGATGGTCGCAATGACCACGATGGTGAGGATCACGAGCACGAGAACGCCGAGTTCGCCCTGGCGCACGAAGTCGAGGGTGTCGCCGATGGCCGAAGGCAGCGTCGCGACGATACCGGCGAAGATCAGCATGCTGATGCCATTGCCGATGCCGCGCTCGGAGATCTGCTCGCCGAGCCACATCAGGAAGACGGTTCCCGACGTGAGCGTAAGCATCGTCATCAGGCGGAACGACCATCCGGCCTCGTAGACGACCGAGGCTCCGGTCGGGCCCTGGATCTGCTCGAGGCCGAGCGAGATGAAGAAGCCCTGGATGAAGGCCAGCACCACGGTTCCGTAGCGCGTGTACTGCGTGATGCGCCGGCGTCCCTGCTCGCCTTCCTTGGACAGGCGCTCGAGGGTGGGAACCACCATCGTCATCAGCTGAAGGATGATCGACGCGGAGATGTACGGCATGATGCCGAGCGCGCACACCGAGAACCGCTCGAGCGCACCACCCGAGAACAGGTTCACCATGTCGAAGACGCTGGCCGCCGCGGCCTGGAAGTACTGGCCGAGCGATTCACCGTCGATTCCGGGTGTCGGAACCGCGACCGCCAGCCGATAGATGGCCAGAATCATCAGCGTGAAGCCGAGACGCCGCCGGAGCTCCGGAATGCGGGGAAGGTTCTGAAAGCCCGAGTACACGTTTCTACTCTTGTCCGCTCTCGGCCAGCTCGGCCATCGTGTCGGCGCGGCCGCCGGCGGCTTCGATGGCCGCCTTGGCCGAGGCCGAGAACGCGTCCGCCCGCACGAAGAGCGCACGGTCCATCGCGCCGTTGCCGAGGATCTTGACGGGCAGCGCGCGAATCGCCAGGCCGTGGGCGCGCAGCGACTCAAGGTCGACGATGTCGTTGGCGTCGAAACGCGCGGACAGCTCGCCGATGTTGATCACCTGATAGGCCACACGGCCCGGGTTCTTGAACCCGAACTTGGGCAGACGGCGCGCGAGCGGCATCTGGCCGCCCTCGAAGCCGGGCGAGTTGCCGCCGCCGGAGCGCGCGAGCGCACCCTTGTGCCCCTTGCCGGCCGTCTTGCCGAGGCCGGAACCCGTACCGCGACCGAGGCGCTTGCGCTTGGTGCGCGAGCCCGGTGCGGGCTTCATCGAATCGAGTTGCATCGCTTAGCCCTCCACCTTCACAAGGTGGGATACCTTGGTGATCATGCCGACGACCGGCGCCGTTTCGCGCAGGACGACCGTGCGTCCAATGCGCGTAAGTCCGAGGCCGCGCAGCGTCGCGCGCTGGCGCTCGGTGCAACCGCGGAAGCTGCCCACCAGCGTGAGCTTCACCATCTTGTCAGAAACCATCACTTGCCTATTCCTCAGTGGACGAGCTGGGACAGCTCTTTGCCACGGCGCGCGGCGATCGCGTGCGGGTCTTCGAGCTGGGCCAGGGCGGCCATCGTGGCCTTGACCATGTTGTGCGGGTTGTGCGAGCCCAGGCACTTCGTAAGCACGTTCTGGATGCCCGCCAGCTCGACGACCGCGCGAATGCCGCCGCCGGCGATCACTCCGGTGCCGTCCGAGGCCGGCCGAAGGAACACGCTGCCCGCGCCGAACTCGCCCTGGACCGCGTAGGGAATCGTTCCCTTCGCCATCGGGATGCGAACCATGCCCTTGCGCGCGCGTTCGACCGCCTTGCGGATGGCCTCGGGCACTTCCTTCGCCTTGCCGACGCCGTAGCCGACGCGGCCGCCGCCGTCACCGACGACGACGAGGGCGCTGAAGCTGAAGCGCCGGCCGCCCTTGACGACCTTCGCCACGCGGTTGATGTGAACCACCCTCTCCTTGAACTCGGAGTCGGCGGCCTGTCCTTGCTGGGAATCGCGTCGTGCCACTTACGGCCTCTCTTTGATCGTGCTGAGCATTTTCATGCGGATACCGGCTCAGAACTTGAGGCCGGCTTCGCGCGCGGCATCAGCAAGGGCGCGCACGCGCCCGTGGTACTTGTAGCCGCCGCGGTCGAAGACGACCTCGGCGATGGAGAGTTGCTTGCAACGCTCGGCGATGTCGCGGCCGAGCTGCTGGGCGGAGCCCACGTTGCCCTTGCCGGCCGTCACGGTCGACGCTGCCGCAAGAGTGCGGCCGCCGTCGTCCGAGATCACCTGCACGTAGATGTAGCGGTTCGAACGGAACACGGAGAGGCGCGGTCGCGAGTCGGTTCCACGAACCTTCTTGCGCACCCTCGTGTGCCGATGCTCCCGGCTGATTCTTCTTTCTTTCGAAACTTCCATCTCTTGTTACCTGCGCGTGCCTCGCGGCCGCGCTACTTCCCGCCGGCCTTGCCGGCTTTGCCTGCCTTGCGGCGGACGTGTTCATCTCCGTAACGGACGCCCTTGCCCTTGTACGGTTCGGGCGGACGCAGCTTGCGGATTCCCGCGGCAACTTCGCCGACGAGCTGGCGGTTCGCGCCGGTCAGCGTGATCGACACCTGCTTGTCCACGCTGGCCTTCACGCCCTGCGGGAGCTGGTAGACGATCGGATGCGAGAAGCCGAGGGTGAGGTTCACGTCCTGCCCCTTTGCTTCGGCACGGTAGCCGACGCCGGTGATCTCGAGCTTGCGGGTGAAGCCGGTGCTCACGCCGGTCAGCGCGTTGGAGACCATGCGGCGCACGAGACCCTGGCGCGCGCGCTCGTGGCGGCCGTCGCCGGTGCGCGTCACGAGGACGCCGCCGGCATCGATCTCCACCGGAGCCGCCGCGTCCATGGCGACGACGAGCTCGCCGAGCGGGCCCTTGGCCTTGAGCGTCTCGCCTTCGACTTGAACCGTCACGCCCTTGGGGAGCGGAAGGGGAATTTTTCCGAGCCGTGACACGTTACCAGACCTCGCAGATCACTTCGCCGCCGACGTTGCGGCGACGTGCCTCGCGATCGGACAGGAGACCGATCGGCGTGCTGAGAATGCTGACGCCGAGCCCGCCGCGCACGCGCGGCGCATCGCCCGACGAACTGTAGCGGCGCAGGCCCGGACGGCTCACGCGGCGGATTCCCGTCAGCACGGGCTCGCCTCCGTCGCCGTAGCGGATGTGCACCACAATGGACTTCTTCGGGCCTTCGCCCGTCACTTCCACGTCGCGCAGGTAGCCCTCGTCGGCGAGGAGGCGCGTGATGGCCTCCTTCGTGCGCGAGTGCGGCAGCGAGATCTGGTCGCGACGGCCCTGGCAGGCATTGCGAATGCGGGTGAGAAGATCAGCGATCGGATCGGTCATCATCGCGGTATTCTCCTTACCAGCTCGCCTTGACCAGGCCGGGAATCACGCCCTGCAGGGCGAGGTTGCGCAAACAAATGCGACAGAGCTTGAAACGCCGGTAGACGCTGCGCGGACGGCCGCACTGCTTGCAGCGGGTGTAGCCGCGCACCGTGAACTTCGGCTTGCGCTCCGACTTGATGATCATCGACTTCTTGGCCATGCCCAATAACTCCCGTCTACTGCTGCGTTCCGGCCTGGGGGCGGAAAGGCATGCCGAGCTTGGCGAGCAGAGCGCGACCCTGCGCGTCGTCCTGCGCCGTGGTCACGATTGTCACCGACAGTCCCTGGATCTTCTCGACTTTCTCGATGTCGACCTCGGGGAAAATAATCTGTTCGCGCAGCCCGATGCTGAGGTTGCCGCGTCCGTCGAAGCCCTTGCTCGGCAGTCCGCGGAAGTCGCGAACGCGAGGTAGAGCCACCCGGATGAAGCGCTCGAGGAATTCGTACATTCTCTCGCGGCGAAGCGTCACCGCCACGCCGATCGGCATCTTCTCGCGCAGCTTGAAGTTCGAGATCGCCTTCTTCGAGCGCGTGATCACCGGGCGCTGGCCCGTGATCTTGCCGATCTGCTCGACCGAAGCGTCGATCAGCTTGGGGTTCTGGACGGCGTCGCCCAGGCCCACGTTGATCACGATCTTCTCGAGGCGCGGAACCGCCATCACACTCGACAGGCCGAACTCCTTCTGCAGCACGGGTCGGATCTCGTCCTCATAGCGCCGCTGGAGCGTCGGTTTCTCTACAGCCATTGTCTTCGTCCTCTACCTTTTGGTCATCGACGCGCTCATCGCGCGTCTACGACCTCTCCGCTGACACGCGCAACGCGCACGCTCTTGGGCTTTCCGTCTTTGCCATCGATCATCTTGCGGCCGACGCGAGTCGGCTTGTTGACGCTCGGACACAGCAGCATCACGTTCGAGATGTGAATCGGGGTCTCCTTCTCGAGGATCCCGCCCGGCTCCTGTCCACGCGGCTTGCGGTGGCGCTTGACCATCGCAATGCGCTCGACGATCAGCTTGTCGTCCTCGGAGAGCACGCGCGTGACCTTGCCGGTCTTGCCCTTGTCCTTGCCGGCAATCACGATCACCGTGTCGCCCTTCTTGATGTTCGGCTTGGCCATCTTTATCCCTCGTAAAGGCTCGCGCCCTCAGAGAACCTCCGGCGCGAGCGAGATGATCTTCATGAACTTCTTCGCTCGCAGTTCGCGTGCCACCGGTCCGAAGATGCGGGTACCGATCGGCTCGCCCTGGTTGTCGAGGATCACCGCGGAGTTCGTGTCGAAGCGGATGTAGGAACCATCCGGCCGGCGCGTCTCGCGCTTGGTGCGCACGATCACGGCCTTGACGACCTGCCCCTTGGTGACCTTGCCGCCCGGCGTCGCTTCCTTC
>JBHEOD010000080.1:0-5324 GCA_046261745.1 Binatia bacterium | reverse complement strand
AAGCTTGCCACAACCGCATGTCCATTCTGGATGTATTCTCCCGGGTTTTCCGTATTCTCCGTCCATCCCGTCGTGGCCTGGGCGGGCGGGAAGAGTGTGTCGAGCGTCCAGTATTCGGCGATCACGACGCGGTCGCCGGGGCGACAGTCGTTGTTTTCGTCATGGACCATGTAGTGCTTGTGGCGCACGACGGTCTTCATGTACTTGCCGTGGCGCACGCGCCGGGCAACGGACACGACCGCGGTCTTGTCCATCTTGTTGCTGACGACGACGCCTTCGCGGGTCTTCGCCCGCGGCCTCGCCGGATTGTTTGCCTCGTCGCTCATGCCCTGGAACCTCTGGCCTTCTCGTTCTTGATCGTCAGCACGCGCGCGAGGTCACGACGGACCCCGATCAACTCCGACGGTTTGTCGAGCCGGCGCGCGTTGCGCTTCATCGTGAGGCGCGCCACGCGTTCGCGCAGCTCCTCTTCCTTCTTGCCGAGCTGGTCGGCGTTCAACTTGCGAACTTCACTGGGCAGCATGTTGAGCATCCTCTCTCATGCAGAAGCGCGTCGAGATCGGCAGCTTGTGGGCCGCGAGGCGCATCGCTTCCTTGGCAAGCGTCTCGTCGACGCCTTCCATCTCGAACAGCACGCGTCCGGGCTGCACCGGGCAAACCCAGGCCTCGGGCGAGCCCTTGCCTTTGCCCATGCGGACTTCGGCCGGCTTCTTGGTGATGGGCAGGTCGGGGAAGATGCGGATCCACACGCGGCCGCCGCGCTTGATGTGGCGCGTGATCGCGATTCGGGCAGCCTCGATCTGGCGCGCCGTCAGGCGTCCCCAGTCGGTGGCCATCAATCCGAAGTCGCCGAACTCGAGGGTATTGCCGGTGTAGGCAAGCCCGCGGTTGCGGCCCTTCATCTTGTGCATCTTGCGGAACTTGGTCTTTTTCGGTTGCAGCATGGCTAAGGCCTCACATCCCCACGCCGGACTTGCGTTCGTCCTGCTGGCGCACCGTTCCGTCGCCGCGATACACCCAGACCTTCACGCCGATCACGCCGAACGTCGTGCGTGCCTCGGCCAAGCCGTAGTGAATGTCGGCGCGCAGCGTGTGCAGCGGAACCTGTCCCTCGCGATACCACTCGGTGCGCGCAATCTCGTGGCCGCCAAGGCGGCCGCCGCACTGCACGCGGATGCCGAGTCCGCCCATGCGCATGGCGCGGGCGACGGCTTCCTTCATGGCGCGGCGGAACATCACGCGACGCTCGAGCTGGAGCGCGATGTTCTCGGCGACGAGTTGGGCATCGAGGTCGGGACGGCGAATCTCGTGGATCTCGACGAAGCTGTCCTTGCCGGCCAGCTTGACGATGTCCTGCTTGAGCTTCTCGATCTCTGCGCCCTTCTTGCCGATCACGATGCCGGGGCGCGCGGTGTGAATGTGCACCCGCACGTTCTTGGCAGCGCGCTCGATCTCGATGCGCGGCACGCCAGCGTGCGAAAGCCTCTTCTTGAGGAACTTGCGGATGGCGAGGTCCTGCTGGAGCAGGTCGGCGTAGTTCTTGCCGGCGAACCAGCGCGAGTCCCACGTTTCGGTCACGCCCAGGCGAAACCCTCTCGGATGTGTCTTCTGTCCCACTACTCGATTCCTCAGTTACCGCGCGAGTCGACCACCACGGTGATGTGGCTGGTCCGCTTGCGGATGGCGGTTGCGCGGCCCTGGGCACGCGGCCGGAAACGTCCCGAGGTCGGCCCGGGGTCCACCATGATCGTCTTCACGAAGAGCGTGTCGACGTCGAGGTTGTTGTTGTTCTCCGCGTTCGCGACGGCCGAGCGCAGGGTCTTGGCGACGAAACGCGCCGCCTTCTTGTGCGTGAAATCGAGGACCGCAAGCGCGTCCTCCACTCCCTGTCCGCGCACCATGTCGGCGACGAGCCGGCACTTGCGCGGAGAGATCGACTGGTATCGGGCGATGGCCTTCACTTCCATGACTTCATCCAGCCTACTTCTTGTCCGATTTGCGCGTACCGGAGTGGCTCTGGAACGTGCGTGTCGGGGCAAACTCGCCGAGCTTGTGGCCGACCATGTTCTCGCTGATGTAGATCGGCAGGAAGCGCCTGCCGTTGTGCACCGAGAACGTGTAGCCGATCATCTCGGGGATGATCGTGGAGCGTCGTGACCACGTCTTGATCGGACGACGGTCGTCCACGCTCTGCGAGGAGATCTTCTTGAGAACGCTGGCGTCCACGAAGGGACCCTTCTTGACTGACCTCGGCATCGGTTACTTCTTCTTCCGCCGCGTCACGATGTACTTGTCCGTGCGCGGGTTGTGGCGCGTGCGAGCGCCCTTGGTGGGCTTGCCCCAGGGGGTTTGCGGATGGTTGCCCTTGGCGCGGCCTTCGCCGCCGCCGTGGGGGTGATCGACAGGGTTCATCGCGATGCCGCGGGTCTGGGGCCGGACGCCCTTCCAGCGCGAGCGGCCCGCCTTGCCGAACGTGATGTTCTCGTGCTGCGCGTTGCCGACCTGGCCGATCGTCGCACGGCACTCGCGGCGCACGTTGCGAAGTTCGCCCGAGGGCAGGCGGAGCAGCGCGTAGTCGCCTTCCTTGGCGACGAGCTGCGCACCGCAGCCGGCGCTGCGTGCCATCTTGCCGCCGGCGCCAGGCTTGATCTCGATCGAGTGCACCGTCGTACCGACGGGAACACGGTCCAGAGGAAGCGTGTTGCCCGGCTTGATGTCCGAGTCGGGTCCCGAGACGATCGCGTCGCCCACCTTGGCGCCTTCGGGCGCCAGCACGTAGGCCTTCTCGCCGTCGGCGTAGACCAGCAGCGCGATGCGTGCCGAGCGGTTCGGATCGTATTCCACCGTCGTGATGCGGCCCGGAATACCGTCCTTCATGCGACGGAAGTCGATCAGGCGATAGCGGCGCTTGTGGCCGCCGCCGCGGTGGCGCGAAGTGATTCGTCCGTTCGAGTTGCGGCCGCCGCTCTTCTTGATCGGGCGCAGCAGCGACTTCTCGGGCGTCGTTTCGGTGACCTCGACGAAGTCGGAACCCGTCATGAAACGGCGTCCCGGCGAGGTCGGCTTGAAAAACTTGACTCCCACGGTCCAGGCTCCCTAGATCTTCTCGAGCAGGTCGGCAGCCTGCCCGTCGGCCAATGTCACGTAGGCCTTCTTCCATGCGGCTTTGGTGCCCATGATTTTTCCGGTGCGCTTCTTCTTGCCGAGGAAGTTCGCGGTGCGCACGGCGGAGACCTTCACTTCGAAGAGTGCCTCGACGGCGCGACGGATCTCGCCCTTGTTCGCGTGCGTCGGCACCTTGAAGACCACCTGGCCGGACTCGGCCACGAGCGTGCCCTTCTCGGTGATGAGCGGCGCCTTGAGGATTTTCATCTCGTTGCCCATCAGCCCAGCCTCGCCTCGATCGCTGCCAACGCGTCCTGGGACACGAGCAGGTTCTTGTGACGAAGGATGTCGTACACGTTGATGCCTTCGACCGGCATCACCAGCACGCGCGGCAGGTTTCGGCCGGCGAGCTCGACGTTGCGGTCCCGTCCCGCGATCACGATCAGCGTGCTGTCGGGGACCTGGAGGCCGGCGAGCAGGCTCGCGAGGTCACGGGTCTTCGGCTGCGCGAGCTCGATGCGGTCGATCACCTTGAGCTGGCCGTCGCGAGCCTTCTGCGCCAGCGCGCTTCGCAGCGCGTGCTTGCGCGTGGAAGACGGCAGGCGGTACTCGTAGTTGCGCGGCTGCGGTCCGAACACGATCGCGCCGCCGCGCCAGATCGGCGAACGGTTGGAGCCGGCGCGGGCGCGGCCGGTGCCCTTCTGCTTCCACGGCTTCTTGCCGCCGCCGCTGACGAACGCGCGGGTCTTGGTAGCGTGCGTGCCGGCGCGGCGCGACGCGAGTTGCGCGAGCACCTGGTCGAACAGCACGGCGTCATTGACGCGGCTCTCGAAGACGGCCGGCAGCGTGATGTTGCCGACAGACTGGTTGCTGGAATTTACGACAGGCGTATCCATCACATCCTCACTGCGCCACGACGGCGACACGACGCTGCTGCGTGCGCTGGCGCTTGACGGCAGGACGGACGACGACCTGCGTGCCCTTGGCGCCGGGAACCGCGCCCTTGACCATCAGCAGGTTCTCGTCGGGGCGGACCTCGACGATGCGAAGGTTCTGCGTGGTGGTCTTGTCTTGGCCCATGTGGCCGTCCATGCGCTTGCCCTTGAAAATTCGGCCCGGGTACGAACGGCAGCCGACCGAGCCCGGTCCGCGAAACGACTCGTGCGAGCCGTGCGTGGCCGTCTGGCCGGCGAAGCCGTAACGCTTCACGACGCCCTGGAAGCCCTTGCCCTTGCTCATGCCGGTGATGTCCACCTGGTCGCCGGCCTTGAAGAGGTCGGCGAGCCGGATGTCCTGACCGACCTGCCACTCTCCCGCTTCGCGCAGGCGAAACTCGAGCAGCGAGCCGAAGTTCGAGCGACCACCCTTGGCCATGTGGCCGCGGGTTGCCTTGGGCAGGTTCTTCTCACGCCGCGTGCCGAAGCCGACCTGCAGGGCGTCGTAGCCGTCGCGATCGACCGTGCGCACCTGCACCACGGTGCAGGGACCCGTTTCGATCACGGTGACCGGAACGAGGTTCCCGCCTTCCACGAAGCGCTGGGTCATTCCGAGTTTCTTACCAATGAGGCCGAGCATGTCTTGTGTCCTTCCAGCTTTCGCTATCGCAACGTTCGAGCTCTCGCTCAGTGCAGCTTGATTTCGACGTCGACGCCCGCCGGCAGGTCGAGCTTGCCGAGCGAGTCGATGGTCTGTTGGGTAGGCTCGAGGATGTCGAGAAGTCGCTTGTGGGTGCGGATCTCGAACTGCTCGCGCGACTTCTTGTCGACGTGCGGCGAGCGGTTCACGGTGAACCGCTCGATACGGGTCGGCATGGGGACGGGACCCGCAACGCGACCGCCGGTACGGCGGACGGCGTCGACGATGTCGCGCACCGACTGGTCGAGCACGCGATGATCGTAGGCCTTCAGGCGAATGCGTATACGTTCCGACATCATTGGATCAGGTCCGTCCTATTCCCGTTGTCTCGTTCGACTTGTGAAATGAGAGCTTGCGCTCTCACTCCGTGATTTTGCTGACGACGCCGGCGCCGACCGTGCGGCCGCCCTCGCGGATTGCGAAGCGCAGGCCCTCGTCCATGGCGATCGGGGTGATCAGGTTGACCTGCAGCTGCACCGTGTCGCCCGGCATCACCATCTCGGTGCCTTCGGGAAGCGTGCAAACACCCGTCACGTCGGTCGTGCGGAAGTAGAACTGCGGGCGGTAGCCGTTGAAGAACGGGG
>JBHEOD010000008.1:15098-53298 GCA_046261745.1 Binatia bacterium | reverse complement strand
GCGTGGGGACGTTCCGTATCGCCTCGGCGCCTCCGGTTGCCCGTTGATCGACGGCGCGCTGGCCCACCTCGAGTGCGAGCCCCATGCCCAGGTTGATGCCGGCGACCACACCGTCTTCCTCGGCCTCGCCACCAACGGAATCATGGGCAGGTCGGACGGCGAGCCGTTGCTCTATTTTCGGGGGGCGTACCGCTTCTTGGGGGACGCCTGACGCCGACCCTTTCGAGCTCGCCAAGCCCGTAAACGTAATAACCCCAAAGACTTTTTCTTCGTCGTGGTTCGCTTGGGGTACTGCTTTGCTTCCCCCTTCCCGGTAGGATGCCTGTGGTTCATTTCACCAGGCGGGGACTAAATGGGGGTTCGAATCACGAAGAGGACTATGTTCCTTGCGGCGCTGCTCGCTTGTGCGCCGTTCCTGATGGGTGGTTCGCCGTCGTTCGCGCAGCCTGCGTGGGTGGCGCCGCCGGAGCCGGCCGTCAGGCCGCATCTTCCCGCGCGTGTCGAGCTCGACATCAACAACAACCGGATTGACGACCGGCTCGACGAGAGCATCGGTTCGCTTCGGCGCGAGCTGGCGCGCGAACGAGGTATCGAGCGGCGCGCTGAGCTCGCGGCCAGGCTCGCGGCGCCGGTTCGCGTGGAAGTCGTCTTCACCGAGCAGGTTACGCAGCAGCAGATCGAGAACTTCTCCGCCGTCGGCGGACGCATCGATCACCTCTACCAATCGGTCAGCTACGGCTGGAGCGGCACCCTCCCGGGAGCTTCCATCGACGCGTTGGTGCCCGCCCTGGGAGCGACGCTGCTGGTGGTCGTCGAAGACCTGCCGGCCCAGCTTCACATGGACGAAGCCACCCGCACCGGGCGCGTGCGGCCGATCTGGGCGCCGGGTTTCGCGGGCAGTGCGAACGGCATCGCGGGAACCAGCGACATCACCATCGGCGTCATCGACTCCGGCGTGGACGACTCGCACACCGACCTGTCCGGACGCCTCGCGTACTGGAAGGACTACACGACTGACAACGAGGCCAATCCGCGCGACGTCATCCAGCACGGCTCGCACGTGGCCGGCATCGCGGTCGGCACCGGCGCAGCCTTTGGGGCCGGCCCGGGAACGCTCAAGTACACCGACAGCGGCAACCTCACCGGCGTCCCGAATAACAGTTTCTTCCTGAGCGGCATCCACGTTCCTGCCGTCCAGATGACGTACAGCCTGTCGGCCACGTGGCTCGGCGGCGGTTCGACGCTGCTGCGTATGGCGTCGCGCACGAACGGCGTCTCCGGCGGCTTCATCTCCATCTGCAACACCCTCTCCGGCGGCTCGCCGCTCACCCTGAACTGCGTCAGCAACGGCAACGCGACGCAGTTGTACACGAGCGCGCTCCCACAGAGCGGATCGATGACGCGTTACGCGACGACGGTGTCGGTGTCGCCGTACCCGGCCGTGGGCGACGGCTTCAACTCGTTTCGCGGCGTGGCACCCGGCGCACGTTGGGCCGGCGCGAAGGTCTTCACCAACGCCGGTTCCGGTTCCAGCGGAACCATCGGCGCGGCCATCGACGACCTCGTCACGAAGCGCAGCACGCACAACATCAAAGTCGTCAACATGAGCCTCGGCATCATCGGATCGCCGGGCCTTGATCCCACGCTGAGGGCCAAGGCCAACACGATGGTGAACAACGGCGTCTTGGTCGTGGCTTCGGCGGGCAACGACGGGCCGGGCACCGCCGCCGCGAACACCACCGACGACCCCGGACGCGCGGCGCTCGTGATGACGGTGGGCGCGACGAACGACGCCAACACGCTCACCCGTTACACGAGCAGCGGCTTCGCGTCGCCGGCCGCCGACGAAGACACCAAGCCCGACCTGCTGGCGCCGGGCGGGTCCGACTTCTACTCGCAGATCATGTCGGTCGACAGCAACGACGCCGACGCCGGCCTCTCCACGTTCGCCGACCGCGTGGCCAACGACTACTACAACATCAAAGGCACCTCGATGGCGGCGCCGTTCGCGGCGGGCGCAGCGGCGCTGGTCGTGGACGCCATGCAGAAGGGCGGCACGCAGTGGGCTTTCTCCTCGAGTGTGCAGCCGCTGTTCGTGAAGATGCTGCTGTGCGCGTCCTCCACGGAGACGAACGCCGCTCGCGAGGTCTCCGCCGGAACCAATCCGGTTCTCGGCCGCGCCGGCGCGCCCAAAGACCTTTACGAGGGCTACGGGCTGATCAACCCCGATGCCGCCGTCGAGGCGGTCTCGCACGCCTACTCGGGCGGCAGTCTCGGCGGATCCTCCGACGGTGGAGTGTTCGACCGTCGCGCGTGGGGCCGAAAGCTGGGCATTACCAGCGGCTCAGCCGTCACGCTCACGCTCGACGTGCCGGCGGGCGCCGATTACGACCTCTACCTCTACAGCGGAACACCCGACGCCAAGGGCAACCCGGTCATCCGTGCATCCAGCACCAATGCCGGCGCCGGAACGGACGAGAGCCTCTCGTTCACCCCGACCACGTCCGAGACGCGCTACCTGTTCGTCAAGCGCGTGAGCGGCGGCGGCGACTGGTCGCTGACGAGCGGCACGGCCTCCGCGGTCTGCGGCGACGGCAACAAGACGGCCGGCGAGGCCTGCGACGACGGCAACCAGGCCAGCGGCGACTGCTGCTCGTCCACGTGCACGATCGAGCCCAACGGCTCGCCGTGCAATGACGGGCTGTTCTGCACTGCCACCGACACTTGCTCTTCCGGCGTCTGCGGCGGCACCGGCAACCCGTGTTCCACCGGGGCCGAGTGCAACAACTCCTGCAACGAAACGGGCGACAACTGCGCGTCCCCGGCCGGCACCGCGTGCTCGAGCGACTCGAACGCGTGCACGCTCGACCAGTGCAACGGATCCGGAAGCTGCATGCACCCGGCCGGCAACGGCGGCGTGGTCTGCCGCGCCGCGACCGGCACCTGCGACGTCCAGGAAACCTGCACCGGAACGACGACGGCGTGTCCATCGGACCAGTTCGCGGCGAACAACGTCTCGTGCCGCGCTTCGGCCGGAGTTTGCGACGTCACCGAGTTCTGCACCGGTACGAGCGGGACGTGTCCTGCCAACGGCTTCGCGTCGCCGACGGCACCGTGCCGCGGCTCCGCCGGCGTATGCGACGCGGTCGAAACATGCACCGGCTCGAGCGCAACTTGCCCAGCCAATGCGTTTGCCGGCAACGACGTTACGTGTCGCGCGTCCGCCGGAATCTGCGACGCCGCCGAAACCTGCACGGGCACCGGCGCGAACTGTCCTGCCAACGCATTCTCCTCCGGCTCGACCGTCTGCCGCTCCTCGGGCGGCGTTTGTGACGCCGCCGAGACGTGCACCGGAACGAGCGGCAGCTGCCCGGCCGACGTGTTGTCGTCTTCGACGACGGTCTGTCGCGCGGCGGGCGGCGTCTGCGATGCCGAGGAGCGCTGCACCGGTTCGAGCGCCGCGTGTCCGTCGAACGCGCTCGAGGGCACGACGACGATCTGCCGCGCGGCCAGCGGTGTCTGCGATGCCGAAGAGCATTGCAGCGGCACTGCGACGACCTGCCCGGCCAATACGTTCGCGGCGACCACGGTCGAGTGCCGCGCATCAAGCGGAGTCTGCGACGGCGCCGAGACGTGCACAGGCACGAGCGCGAGCTGCCCTTCCAACGCCTTCGTCCCGTCGACCACGGTGTGCCGTGCGGGCGCGGGCGTCTGCGATGCGGCGGAGACCTGCACCGGGTCGACGTCGACATGCCCCGCCAACGCCTTCTCCGCGACGACGACGGTCTGCCGCGCGAGCGGCGGCGTTTGCGATTCGGCCGAGACCTGCACGGGCACGGGCGCGAGTTGTCCGATCGACACGCTCGCTCCGGCCAGTACGGTCTGCCGCCCGGCCATCGGCGGCTGCGACGTGGCCGAGAACTGCACGGGCCTGTTGCCGGTGTGCCCGACCGATCTCTATGCGCTCGCTGCAACTCCGTGTCGCGAATCGTCGGGAGTCTGCGACGCGGCAGAGTCGTGCAGCGGCCTCGGCCCCTCGTGTCCGGGCGACGGGTTCGCGAGCGCGGCGACCACCTGCCGTCCGAGCAGCGGCGTCTGCGACGTTGCCGAGAACTGCTCCGGCACAAGTGCCGCGTGCCCCGGCAACGGGTTCGCGACGTCCAGCCTGGTCTGCCGCGGCGCCGGCAGTGTTTGCGACGCGGAAGAACGATGCTCCGGGACCGCCGCCGCTTGCCCGGCCGACGTCTTCTCCTCTTCCGGGATCGTCTGCCGCGCAGCAGGCGGAATCTGCGACGCGGCCGAAACCTGCACCGGCATCAATGGAAGCTGCCCGGCTGACGCGGTGGCGGGCAGCGGCACGGTCTGTCGCGTGAGTGCCGACGAGTGCGACGTTGCGGAGACCTGCGACGGCTCCGGCAAGTCCTGCCCGGGCAACCAGTTCAAGGACGCCGACACCGCCTGCAGCAGCGACGGCCTGGCATGCACGGCAGACGTCTGCAGCGGGTCGTCCGCCGCGTGCACGCATCCGGCCGGCAACGCCGGCGCGATCTGTCGCACGTCCGCCGGCATCTGCGATCTTCCGGAAACCTGCACCGGCAACTCCACCGCGTGTCCGGCCAACGCCTTCGCGTCGGCCGCCACCACGTGTCGCGCCGCAGGCGGCGTCTGCGACCTTGCGGAGACGTGTCCGGGCAACGGCGCGAACTGTCCGGCCGACGCCGTCGCGTCCGCTGCGGTCACGTGCCGCGCCGGCGCAGGGGAGTGCGATGCAGCCGAGACCTGCAACGGCAGCAGCACGACGTGTCCGGCCGACAGCTTCGCCACGACCTCGACGGTCTGCCGCAGCGCCGGTGGCGTCTGCGACGTCCAGGAAACCTGCACCGGCGCGTCGGCTTCGTGCCCGGCCGATTCGGTGGCCGGCAGCGCCACCGCCTGTCGCGCGAGCACCGGCGAATGCGACCTGCCCGAGAGCTGCAACGGAAGCGCGAAGAGCTGTCCGGGCGACGCCTTCGCCGCGAACAACACCGGCTGTACCAACGACGGGAACGTCTGCACCAACGACATCTGCAACGGGACGTCGGGCGCGTGCCAGCATCCGGCCAACACCGCATCGTGCAACGACGGCCAGTACTGCAACGGGGCAGATACCTGCAGCGGCGGCTCCTGCGTGCACGCGGGCAACCCGTGCGTCGGCCCCGACGGCGACGCGAACTGCTCCGAGTCGTGCGACGAGGGCGCCGATGCGTGCAGCGCGGCCGACAGCAACGGCAGTCCCTGCAACGACGGCCTGTTCTGCAACGGCGCCGATACCTGCGCGGGCGGCTCCTGCGCCGTCCACGCGGGCAACCCTTGCCCGGGAGCGGACGGCGACGCCAACTGCTCGGAAAGCTGCAATGAGTCGGCGGATGCCTGCACGTCGGCCGACCCGAACAGCAGCCCCTGCAACGACGGTATTGCCTGCACGACGGCCGATTCCTGCCAGGCCGGAGCCTGCGTGGGCGACGCGAGCGATTGCGGTGCGTGCGGCGACGGCAGCCTCGACGCCGGCGAGCAGTGCGACGACGGCAACACGGCGGCCGGCGACTGCTGCTCGCCCACGTGCACGCCGGTCACCAACGGCACGGCCTGCAACGACGGACAGTTCTGCAACGGCGCCGACACGTGCCAGGCCGGGGCCTGCACGCAGCACACCGGCGATCCTTGCCCCGGCGGCGACGGCGACGGCGACTGCACCGAGACGTGCAACGAGTCCACCGATTCGTGCAGCGCGGCCGATCCTGACGTGAGCGCATGCAACGACGGCTCGTTCTGCAACGGCGCTGACACCTGCCAGGGCGGCGAGTGCAGCCAGCACGCCGGCAACCCGTGCCCAGGCAGCGATGGCGACGACAACTGCTCGGAGTCGTGCAAGGAATCGAACGACACCTGCACGTCGCCGGACCCCGACGCCAGCGCGTGCGACGACGGCCTGTTCTGCAACGGCGCCGACACCTGCAACAACGGCAATTGCAGCCAGCACGCGGGCAACCCCTGCACCGGCCCCGACGGCGACGGCAACTGCGCGGAGTCGTGCAGCGAAGCCGGCGACGACTGCACGGCCGCCGACGCGAACGGCTCGGCGTGCAACGACAACGCGTTCTGCAACGGCGCCGACACCTGCAGCAACGGCGTGTGCAGCCAGCATGCCGGCGATCCCTGCGCGGGCGCCGACGGCGACGCCAACTGTGCGGAGTCCTGCGACGAAGGGGCCAACGGTTGCGGCGCGGCCGATCCCAACGGCAGCGCCTGCAACGACGGCCAGGCGTGCACGACGGGCGACTCCTGCGAGGGAGGGGAGTGCGGCGGCGATAGCTTCGAAGCGAACGCATGCGCCGTCACCACGACGACGACGCTGCCTGGCCTCATGTGCGGCGACACCAACGACGACGGCCGGATCACCGCCGGCGACGCGCTCTACTCGCTGCGCAGCGCGGTCGGGTCGGCCGAGTGCATCAACGAGATCTGCGACTACAACGGCGACGGCAGGATCACGGCTACCGATTCCCTGTTCATCCTGCGCACGGCGGTCGGCCAGAATGTGGCGCCGCAGTGCCCGACCGGCGACTCGGCGCTGGTCTTCGTCACGTCGACGTTGTCGGTCACGACGACGACGCTCGGCGGCGAACGCTGAGGGCGCCGTCCCGACGCGCGTCGCTTCGCGACCGCGTCCCGGGCGTGAGGACGCGAGCTAGAGCGTCGCGACCTTCTCGAACGCGGCGACAACTTCGGGCGGTGCCTGCACAAGCTCGATCAGCACGCCTTCTCCGCCGATCGGGAACTGCTCGTTCTCCTTCGGATGGATGAAGGTCACGTCGAAGCCCGCGGCGCCCTTGCGGATGCCGCCGGGCGTGAAGCGCACGCCCTGCTTCTCGAGCCAGGCCACGGCCGCATGAAGGTCGTCGATCCACAGGCCGATGTGGTTGAGGGGAGGGTTGTGGACGGCCGGCTTCTTGTCGGCGTCGATCGGCTGCATCAGGTCGACTTCGACCTTGAGCGGGCCGGTTCCGGCCACTGCGATGTCTTCGTCCACGTTCTCGCGTTCGCTCTTGAACGTGCCGGTGACGGTGAGGCCAAGGGTGTCGATCCAGAGCTTGCGCAGCCGTGACTTGTCGAGGCCGCCGACGGCAATCTGCTGAATTCCGAGTACGCGAAAGGGACGGTCGCTCATGGAGGGCCTCCTAACAGACCGGCGGGCTTTTCCAACCACCGTGCCGGTGCATGGTCCTTTCCGCTTCGGCGACGGGCTCCGGCGCGGGCCGGGCGTTTTGAACGCCCGCCGGGGACGCGGTAAAGGCGCGCACCGTGGCCGGATACGAACCCAAGACCTTCGAATCGAAATGGTACCAGCGCTGGAGCGAATCCGGCGCGTTCTCGCCGCCTCCGTACAAAGAGGGCGAGCGCACCTTCTCCATCGTCATTCCTCCGCCCAACGTGACCGGGTCCCTGCACATGGGACACGCGCTCAACAACACGCTCCAGGACGTGCTGGTGCGCTACCACCGCATGCTCGGCGAGGCGTCCTTGTGGCTTCCCGGCACCGACCACGCCGGCATCGCCACGCAGAACGTCGTCGAGAGGCAGCTCCAGGCCGAGGGCACCGACCGTCACGCGCTCGGTCGCGAGGCCTTTGTCGAGCGTACATGGAAGTGGAAAGCGCAGTCGGGCGGCGTGATCACCGAACAGCTGCGCCGCCTCGGCGTCTCGTGCGACTGGTCGCGCGAGCGCTTCACGATGGACGAGGGCCTCTCGCGCGCGGTTCGCGAAGTGTTCGTGACGCTGTTCGAGCAGGGGCTGATCCGCCGCGACCGCTACCTGATCAACTGGTGCCCGCGCTGCCGCACGGCGCTGTCCGACATCGAGGTCGAGCATGAGGACAGGGCAGGGCACCTGTGGCACCTGCGCTATCCGTTCGAGGACGGCCGAGGCTTCCTGTCGGTGGCCACGACGCGTCCGGAGACGATGCTCGGCGACACCGCTGTGGCGGTGCATCCCGACGACGAGCGCTACAAGGACCTGGTCGGCCGCAACGTCGTGCTGCCGGTGGTCGGGCGCCCGATTCCGGTGATCGCCGACACCTACGTGGAGATGGCCTTCGGCTCGGGCGCGGTCAAGATCACGCCGGCCCACGACCCCAACGACTTCGAGATGGGACTGCGCCACTCGCTGCCGATGATCTCGGTGATGAACGTGGACGGAACGATGTCGGAGGAAGCCGGCACGTACGCCGGCATGACAACGGCCGACTGCCGCGCGGCGCTGGTGGAGCGCCTCACCGCCGAGGGCGTGCTCGAGCGCGTCGAGGACCACAAGCACGCCGTCGGCGTGTGCTACCGCTGCAAGAACGTCGTCGAGCCGCTGCTGTCGGACCAGTGGTTCCTCCAGGTGCGCGAGCTTGCCGACGAAACGCTCAAGGCCCTTGACGACGGCCGCACCCGCTTCGTGCCGGCCCACTGGGAGAAGACCTACCGCGCGTGGATGGAGAGCATCCGTCCCTGGTGCATCTCGCGGCAGCTGTGGTGGGGACACCGCATTCCGGCCTGGTACTGCGACGGCTGCGGACACCTGGCGGTTTCGCGCCTGGACCTCGAGACCTGCCCGGCCTGCAACGGCCCGGTTCGCCAGGACGAGGACGTGCTCGACACCTGGTTTTCGTCGGGCCTGTGGCCGTTCTCGACGATGGGCTGGCCGGATCAAACCTCCGACCTCGCGCGCTTCTACCCGACGACAGCGCTCGTCACCGGCTTCGACATCATCTTCTTCTGGGTGGCCCGCATGATGATGCTGGGCATGAAGTTCATGGACGAGGTGCCGTTTCGCGACATCTACATTCACGCCCTCGTGCGCGACGAGCACGGGCAGAAGATGTCGAAGTCGAAGGGCAACGTGATCGATCCGCTGGTGATCGTCGACGAGTTCGGCGCCGACGCGTTCCGCTTCACGCTGGTCGCGTTCGCGGCGATGGGCCGCGACGTGCGGCTGTCCGAAGACCGCATCGCCGGCTACCGCAATTTCGTCAACAAGCTCTGGAACGCGTCGCGTTTCGCGGCGATGAAGCGCGGCGGCATGGAAGGCGAAACGCCGCCGCCGCCGACCAGCTGCGAGATGCCGGAGGCGCCGCGGCTGGTGCCGAACCGCTGGATCCGCTCGCGGCTGGCGGGGACCATTGCCGAGACGCGCGACGCGCTCGACTCCTACCGCTTCAACGAGGCGGCGCAGGCGCTTTACCGGTTCACGTGGAATGAGTTCTGCGACTGGTACATCGAAATCTCCAAGGTTCTGCTCGACGGCGACGCGATGGATCGTGCCGAGACGCTGCAAACGCTGACCGCCACGCTCGAGGTGTTGCTGCGCCTGCTGAACCCGCTGATCCCGTTCGTCACCGAGGAAATCTGGCAGGAGCTTCCCGAAACAGGGCGAGCCGGCGGCATGCTGATCACCGGCATCTATCCGGACGCACGCGACGACTGGCGCGACGCCGCCGTCGACACCACCATGGACACGCTGATCGAAGTGGTTCGCAGCGTGCGCAACATTCGCTCGGAGATGCGCATCGCGCCCAAGGTCGCGCTCGACCTGTGGGTGGAAGACGGCGCGACGGCTGCGATCGTGCGCGAGAACGAAGGCATGGTGCGGCGCCTCGCCCGTCTTGGCACGGTGACCTGCGGCGGGCCGGCTCCGGTGGGATCGGCCACCGCGGTGGTGGGCGGCTGCGAAATTGCGGTGCCGATCGCCGCCCACGTCGACCTCGTCGCCGAGACCGCACGCCTGCGCCGCGAGATCGAGCGCGCCGACCAGGACGTCGCGCGCGCCGCCGGCAAGCTGGCGAACGAGGCTTTTGTCGCACGCGCCAAGGACGGAATCGTGGACGCCGAACGCGCCAAGCTCGCGGCGGCCGAGCAGGAGAAGATTTCCCTCGAGGCGGCCATCGCGCGTATCGAAGCGATCGGAGCGGCGTGATGCGGCCGTCCGTCCATGCCCACGGCGCAGAGACGCGCGCATGACGGTGCCGGTCGCGCCGGCCGAGGACGCGGGCGTCCGCGCGCTGATCCGCCTCGCGCTCGCCGAAGACGTCGGAAGCGGCGACCTCACCACGCGCGCGACGGTGGCCCGCACCACCGAGGCGCGCGGCCGCGTGGTCGCGCGCGAATCGCTGGTGGTGGCCGGCGTGGGCCTGCTCGACGCGATCATCGAGGAACTCGCGCGGCTCGGCGATGCGGGCGCCGGTGCCTCGTCGCTACGCGTTACGGAAAGGGTCGGCGACGGCGCGCGCGTGGCGGCCGGCGCCACCATTTGCGTGATCGACGGCGCCGCATGGGGCGTGCTGACGCTCGAGCGCACGTTCCTCAACTTTCTCGGCCATCTGAGCGGCGTTGCCACCGAGACCGCACACGTGGTGGGCGCGGTTCGCGAGGCCGGCTGCAGCACCCGCATTCTCGACACGCGCAAGACGACGCCGGGATGGCGCGTGCTCGAGAAGTACGCGGTGCGCTGCGGCGGCGGCAGCAACCACCGCATGGGCCTCTTCGATGCGGTGCTGATCAAGGACAACCACATCATCGCGGCCGGCGGCATTGCCGAGGCGGTGATGGCGGCCATCGATCGCAGCCCCGAAGGCATCCGCATCGAAGTGGAGTGTGACACGCTCGAACAGGTGGACATCGCTCTCGGCGCGGGAGCGAGCTCGATTCTTCTCGACAACTTCACTCCGGAGGCGGTCGCCGGCGCGGTAGCGCACGTGGCGGGACGCGCGCAGATCGAGGTATCCGGCGGCGTGACGATGGAAACGGTGGTGGCCTATGCGAAGGCCGGCCCCGACTCGATCTCGCTCGGCCGCCTGACGCATTCGGCGCGCTCGGTGGACGTGGCCATGGACGTGGCGCTGCTGGCATGAGCAGCCGCCGCGGCATCCTGGCGGCGCTCGAGTCCGCGGGCGACTTCGTGTCCGGCTCCGACCTTGCCTCGAGGCTCGGCATCTCTCGCGCGGCGGTCTGGAAACACATCTCGGCTCTCAAGCACGGCGGCTACGAAATCGAAGGCGCGCGTGCCCGCGGTTACCGGCTGGTCGCCCCTCCGTCAGCGCTGACGGAATCGGCGATCCGCTCGCGCGGCGCCGGCTCGCGCATCGGTCGCCGCATCGTCGTTCTCGACGTGACACGCTCGACCAACGGCGACGCGATGGCACTCGGTCGCGACGGCGAGCCGGAAGGGACGGTCGTGATCGCCGAGGAGCAGACGGCAGGACGCGGCCGTCTCGGACGGCAGTGGGAGTCGAGCCGCGGCGTGAACCTGTACATGTCGATGCTGCTCAGGCCGCTCATCGAGCCGTGGCGCGCGCCGCAGTTGTCTTTGGTGGCCGGCATCGCGGTGGCCGAGACGGTGCGTGAGGAGGGCATTGACGCGTGGATCAAGTGGCCGAACGACGTGGTCGTGCTGATGGGCGAGAGCGCCGGACCGGCCGAGGGTTCCCTCAAGAAGCTCGCCGGAATCCTCACCGAGATCGAGGCCGAGGCCGACCGCGTGGCGTTCGTCGTGGTCGGCATCGGCGTGAATCTCAACGCCGATGCAGCCCACTTCTCGCCCGAGCTCGACGGCAAGGCCACGTCGGTGCTGCTCGAACGCGGCCACGCGACGGACCGCGCCGCGTTTGCCGCGCGCCTGCTCGCGCGCTTCGAGGAATGCTATGACGCGTGGTCGAGTGGAGGGTTCGCGGCGGTCGCGCCGCGCTGGCGTGCGCTGTCGGTGCTCGACGGCCGCCGCGTGACGGTGGCCGCTCCGGGCGAGACCTTCGAAGGCGTCTGCGCCGGCATCGACGACGACGGCGTGCTGCTCGTCGACCCGGGCTCTGCACCGATGCGCCGGCTGCTGGCCGGCGACGTCACCATCTCTGGAGGATACGATTCATGCCGCCCGTAACCGGACTCCTGCTCGCCTTCGACGTCGGCAACACCAACACCGTGATCGGCCTGTTCGACGGCAAGCACCTGACGCGTCACTGGCGGCTGACCACCGCGGCCGAGCGCACCTCCGACGAGTACGGCATCCTCATGTGGAGCCTGTTCCAGGCTGTCGGTCACGCCATCCCGAAGGTGAGCGGCGTCATTGTCGCGAGCGTGGTGCCGCCGCTGACGAGCACCGTCGAGGCGCTCAGCCAGGACTACTTCGGCTGCAAGGCGCTTGTCGTCGGCCCCGGTATCAAGACCGGCATGCCGATTCTCTACGAAAACCCGCGCGAGGTCGGCGCCGACCGCATCGTCAATGCGGTGGCGGCTTACGAGCGCACGCGCGGTGCGACCATCGTCGTCGACTTCGGTACCGCGACCACCTTCGACTACGTGACGGCGAAGGGCGAATACATGGGCGGCGTGATTGTTCCCGGGATCGGCATCTCCCTTGATGCGCTCTACTCGCGCACGGCAAAGCTGCCGCGTGTGGAGATCGCGCGCCCCCCTCGCGTGGTGGGTCGCAACACCGTGCATGCGATCCAGGCCGGGGTGGCCTTCGGCTACGTCGCGCTGGTGGACGGCGTGGTGCGGCAGATCGAGAAGGAGGAGGGCACCAAGTGCCGTGTCCTTGCAACAGGTGGTCTGGCGCCGTTAATTGCGCAGCAGTCGTCGACCATCGAAGAGGTCGACGAGTTCCTGACGCTCGACGGCCTCAGGCTGGTGTTCGAGCGAAACTGAGCCGGGACCACAACCGGCGTGATCGCATCGCCGGGCCCTGTGCCCGGCCTCGAGGATCGGAGGAAGCCAATGGCCCAGGATCCCTCGCGAATCCGCACCGTTGCCCTGGCCGGACAGGGCGGAGCGGGCAAAACCTCCATCGCTGACGCACTGGCTTTCGCAGGCGGCGGGCACTCGCGGCTCGGTCGCGTCGACGACGAGACGTCGCTGTTCGACACCGAGCCGGAAGAACTCCGCCGGCGCTGCACCATCACCACGTCGCTTCACCACTTCGCGTGGAACAAGAACGAGGTGACCATCCTCGACACCCCCGGCCAGCTCAATTTCGTGGCCGACACGCACTACGCGCTGCGCGGCGCGGCCGGCGTCGTGCAGGTGGTGGACGCGACCACGCCGGTTCGCGCAGAGGCAGGCAAGGTGTGGAAGTGGGGGGCCGATCTCGGCCAGCCTGTATTCTTTGTCGTCACCAAGTGCGACCGCGCCGACGCCGACGTGGACGCGCGTCTGATCGAGCTGCACGAAGAACTCGGCGCGAGGCCCGTGCTGCTGACGATTCCCATCCTGGAAGGCGGCACGATGACCGGAGTGGTCGACGTGCTCGACCAGAAGGCGTTTGTCTACGAAGGTGCCACCGGCAAGTGCAAGACAGGCGAGATTCCCGATGCGCTGGTGGAACGCGCGGCCGAGCTTCGCAGCAAGCTGGCCGAGTCGGCGGCCGAGGGCGACGACGAGCTTCTCGAGAAATACCTCGACAAGGGCGACCTGGGCCACGACGACATGATCAAGGGACTCGGCGAGTCGATGCTGGCGCGCACGTGCCAGCCGGTGCTGTGCGTGTCGGGTACCGCCAACATCGGCATCGTGCAGCTCCTCGACGCGATCGAAAGGCTCTTCCCGGCGCCGCTGGCGCTGCCGGCGGCGCACGCGAAGGACGACCACGGCGCCGACATCGAGATCGAGCCCGATCCGGCTGCGCCGTTTGCCGGCTTCGTGTTCAAGACGATCAGCGATCCGCACGTCGGCCAGCTGTCGGTCTTCCGCGTGATGTCGGGAACCCTGACGGCCGATACGCCGGTGGTGAACGCCAGCACGCGCAACAAGGAACGGCTTGGCCACCTGCTCAAGCTCGAAGGCCGCAAGACCCGCGAGGTGGACGCGGCCACCGTCGGCGAGGTGATCGCGGTGGCCAAGCTCAAGGACACGCACGCCGGACAGACGCTGGCCGACGTCGCGCGGCCGGTGCAGATCGAGGGCTTCGACCCGGTGACGCCGGCCATCTCGTTCGCCGTCGAGGCGAAGAAGCGCGGGGAAGAAGACAAGGCCATGCAGGGCCTGCTGCGCATCTGCGAGGAAGACCTGGCCTTCCACGTGGACCGCAACGAGGAGACCCACCAGATTCTTGTTTCGGGCTGCGGCCAGCTGCACGTGGAGGTGGTCTGCGAGCGGCTCGAGCGCAGGTACGGCGTGGCTGTGGTGCTCAAGGCCCCGCAGGTTCCGTACCGCGAAACCATCCGTGCGAAGGTTCCGGCCCACGGACGCCTCAAGAAACAGAGCGGCGGCCACGGCCAGTTCGCCGACTGCAAGATCGAGATGGAGCCGCTGCCGCGCGGGGGCGGCTTCGAGTTCGTCGATCGCGTGGTCGGCGGAGCGGTTCCCAGAAACTACATTCCGGCAATCGAGAAAGGCGTGCTCGACGGCCTCAAGGCCGGCACGCTGGCGGGCTATCCGGTGGTGGATGTGCGCGTGACGCTGGTGGATGGCCAGTACCACGACGTGGACTCCTCCGAGATGGCCTTCCGGGTGGCAGGCTCAATGGCGATCAAGGAAGGACTTCCGCAGGCCAAGCCTGTGCTGCTCGAGCCATTTGGTTCGCTGGTGGTCACCGCGCCGGACGCGTGCATGGGCGACGTGCTGGGCGATCTCAATTCGCGCCGTGCCAAGGTCGAGGGTATGGAGCAGCGCGGTCACTCCGAGGTGATCCGCGCGAAGGTCCCGATGGCCGAGGTCCTCAGGTACGCCACCGACCTCACTTCGATGACCAGCGGGCGGGGAAGCTTCGACATCTCGTTCTCGCACTACGAGCCGGTGCCCGAGCAACTGACCGCAAAGCTTGTGTCGGAATTGAAGAAGAACGGGGCCTGAGGCCGCTTCGGGCGGACGCGAAGGGGGACGCCGGGGCGCGGGCACCGGCGGGATCGGAGGGAAGGGCAGTTGAGCGAGTCCGCGCAAGCCGTTGAACATCATCACCAGCCGGGCAACAGCCAGGCCGCGCTCGTGCTGGGCGCGCTCGGCGTCGTCTTCGGCGACATCGGCACCAGTCCCCTCTACGCTTTCCGGGAGTGCTTTGCGCACCACGGGTTCACGGTCACGCCGCCGGAGGTGCTCGGTCTGCTGTCGATCATCGTCTGGGCGCTGATCATCGTTGTCACGGTCAAGTACCTGTTCTTCGTGATGCGCGCGGACAACCACGGCGAGGGCGGCATCCTGTCGCTGATGACGCTGGTGGTGCCGCCCGACCGGCGCCGCATCAAGGGCAACACGCGGTGGGTCGCGGTCGGGCTCCTGGGCGCGGCCCTCCTTTACGGCGACGGCGTGATCACGCCGGCCATCTCGGTGCTCAGCGCGGTCGAAGGCCTCGAGCTGGCCACGCCGGCGATGCGGCCGTTCATCGTTCCGATCTCGGTCGTCGTCATCACGTTCCTGTTCTGGATCCAGCGCCACGGTACCTCGGTGGTCGGGGCGGTGTTCGGTCCGGTGATGGTCGTGTGGTTCCTCACGCTCGGCAGCATGGGGGCCGTGTGGATTTCCACGAACCCGAGCGTGCTGGCGGCTTTCAATCCGCTTTTGGCAGCCGGGTTCTTCCTGCGCCACGGCTTCGAAGGGTTCATGGTACTCGGCTCGGTGCTGCTCGCGGTCACAGGCGTCGAGGCGCTCTACGCCGACATGGGGCATTTCGGCAAGAAGCCGATTCGCCGAGCCTGGCTATTCATGGCTGCTCCGTGCCTGACGCTGTGCTACTTCGGGCAGGGCGCGCTGTTGCTCGAGCATCCCAGTGCAGTCGAGAATCCGTTTTTCCACATGGCGCCGTCGTGGGCCCTGTATCCACTGGTCGCGCTGGCCACGTCGGCCTGCGTCATCGCGTCGCAGGCGATGATCTCCGGCGTGTTCTCGCTGTCGAGCCAGGCCCTTCAACTCGGCTACCAGCCGCGCGTCGAGATCATGCATTCGTCGGCGCACCAGATCGGGCAGGTCTACGTGCCGGTGGTGAACTGGCTGCTGTTCGTCGCGACGCTCTCCCTGGTTCTCGGCTTTCGCTCCTCGAGTGCGCTGGCGGGTGCTTACGGTATCGCGGTGGCGCTCACGATGGTGTGCACCACACTGCTGGCCGGCGTCTGCGCGGCGCGTCGCTGGGGATGGTCGAAGTACCGGGCCGCAGTCGTCGTCGGGGCCTTCCTGTTCATCGACCTGGCGTTCTTTTTCGCGGCTTCCACCAAGCTCGCCAGCGGCGGCTGGGTGCCGATCGTGGTGGCCACGCTGATGTTCACGCTGATGACGACCTGGCGGCGCGGCGCCGACCTGCTCGACGAGTACGCGTCGGCGGCCCGCCTGCCGGTGGATTACTTTCTGGCCGACCTCGATGCGCACCCTGTCACCCGCGTGCCGGGCACGGCCGTGGTGATGGATGCGCGCGGCTCGGGCGTGCCGCGCACGCTGCTGCACAACATCAAGCACAACAAGGTCTTGCACGAACGCATCCTGCTGCTGACCCTGCGCACGGCCGACATGCCGCACGTCAATCCGGAGGATCGCCTGCACGTTCACGTGTACCGGCAGAATTTCGTACGCATCGTTGCGCACTACGGGTACATGGAGAATCCGAGCGTGGCCGAGGTGATGGACCTGGCGGCCGGAAAGGGCGTGGTCTGCGACCCGCAGCAGGCCACCTACTTCTTCGGGCGCGAAACGCTGATCATCGGCGAGAAGAAGGGCCTGGCCACCTGGCGCAAGTACATCTACGACTTCCTGTTCCGCAACGCGTACGGCGCGTACCTGCACCTGGGCGTTCCGCCCAACCGGGTGATCGAGATCGGGCAGCAGGTGGAGATCTGAGTTTCGCGGAGGTTCGCCACGATGAAACGGTGCGCCGCATCGTGTCGCGGGTCTCATCGAATCGCGATGACCTGGGAGTGATCGAAGCTCCGGGGGTTCTTTCGAGCCCGAATCGATTCTGCTAGCTTCGCCCGGTGATCGACACTGCCGAACGGGATCCCGGTTTCGACGTAGACACTTACTTCGAACTGGTCGGTCGGGGCCTTCTGACCGAGGACGACCATGTCGAGCTGCTCGAAGGCCTTGTCGTCGCGTCGCCGCCCCAGGGGCCGCTTCACGCTTCGGTAACGATGGATTTCTTCGTCGCGCTCGAGCGAGCGGTGGGCGGACGCGCCGCGGTGAGGATCCAGATGCCGCTCGTCGTGGGACCCAGATCCGTGCCCGAACCGGATGTCGCCCTCGTTCCCGGCACGTCCGGTGACTATCGCCGGCGTCACCCGGACCAGGCGCTGCTCGTGGTCGAAATTTCCGACAGCTCTCTTCC
Source organism: Binatia bacterium (assembly GCA_046261745.1). Lineage (GTDB taxonomy): Bacteria > Desulfobacterota > Binatia > UBA1149 > CAITLU01 > DATNBU01. Next base: position 35,985 of record JBHEOD010000008.1, on the reverse strand, counting down.
CCAGGATCGCCTCACGAAGTCGCGTATCTACGCGAGGGCGGGTATTCCCGAGTATTGGATCGTCAACCTTCGCGATCGCTGCGTCGAGGTGCACTCGAAGCCCGATACGGAGCGACGCCTCTTCGCTGCGGTCCGGACCGTCCGCCCCGGCGACCTGATCGATCTGGTCACGCTTGCCGGCGCCCGCGTAGCCGTCTCGGAACTGCTGCAGGACTACTGATCATCTGATCATCGCGTCGCGGGAGCCGCTCGCGCGTTCGTCGCGGGCGCCGCGGGCCATGGCTCCGCGCAGAGGCGCTGCCATGCACGACGGCGGCGCGGCTTTTTGACTCCCCGCCGGGTGCTCGCTAGCGTCCGTCGACGCGACGCGCCAAGGACCTCTCCGCAGCCTCTTTTCCGCTTCGGACGCACGACGGCGCCGCTCCCCAGAAGAGAGAGATGCCCACCTACACACACGTCACCGTTCCCGCCGATGGCGCGCCGATCACGCAAGACGCGAACGGCCGCCTTGAAGTCCCCGACAACCCTATTCTTCCGTTCATCGAAGGCGATGGCACCGGGCCCGACATCTGGAAGGCTGCGGTGCGCGTGTTCGATGCGGCGGTAGCCAAGGCTTACGGCGGCAAGCGCCGAGTAGCCTGGATGGAGATCTTCGCCGGCGACAAGGCCAACGAGGTCTACGGACCGAACACCTGGCTGCCGGAGGAGACCAACCAGGTCATCCGCGACTTCAAGATCGCCATCAAGGGGCCCCTGACCACGCCGGTCGGTGGCGGCATCCGCTCGATCAACGTCGCGCTCCGACAGATCCACGACCTCTACGCGTGCGTGCGGCCGGTGCGTTACTTCAGCGGCGTTCCGTCGCCGGTCAAGCATCCCGAGAAGCTCAACATCGTGCTGTTTCGCGAGAACACCGAGGACGTCTACTCGGGGATCGAATTCCAGGCCGGCACGCCGGAGGCTGAAGAGGTCGCCCAGTTCATCTCGGCCAAGTCGAAGAAGCCGATTCGCGCCGGTTCGGCCATCGGCATCAAGCCCACCTCCAAGGAGGGCAGCCAGCGCCTCGTCCGCCGCGCGATCGCGTACGCCATCGCCAACAAGCGCCCGACGGTGACCATCGTGCACAAGGGCAACATCATGAAGTTCACCGAGGGCGCGTTCCGCGACTGGGGCTATGAACTGGCCGCCACCGAGTTCGCCGGGCAGACCGTCACCGAGGCCGAGGTCTGGGAGAAGTTCGGCGGCAAGGCGCCCGAGGGCAAGGTGATGATCAAGGACCGCATCGCCGACGCGATGTTCCAGCAGATCCTGCTGCGCCCCGACGAGTACGACGTGGTCGCGACGATGAACCTCAACGGCGACTATCTCTCCGACGCGGCCGCCGCGCAGGTGGGCGGCCTCGGCCTCGCACCCGGCGCCAACATCGGCGACACCGCGGCGGTCTTTGAAGCCACGCATGGAACGGCACCGAAGTATGCCGGCCTCGACAAGATCAACCCGGGTTCGGTGATCCTGTCCGGCGTGCTGATGTTCGAGCACCTCGGCTGGTCCGAGGTTGCGCGCATGATCGAAGGATCGGTCGAGAAGACCATCTCCTCGAAGGTCGTCACGTACGACCTTGCCCGGCAGATGGAAGGCGCGAAGGAAGTTTCGTGCTCCGGCTTCGCGACCGCGATGATCGAAAACCTCTGAGAGCGCGTCGAGCGCTCATCACCAACGCAAGGAGTCAGGAACGTGGCACGTAAGAAGATTGCGCTGATCGGCGCAGGAAACATCGGCGGCACCCTCGCGCATCTCGCGCTCATCCGGAACCTCGGCGACGTGGTCCTCTTCGACGTCGTCGAAGGGATGCCGCAGGGCAAGGCCCTCGACCTGTTCGAAGGCGGCCCCATCGAAGGCTTCGACGCGTCCGTCACGGGCACCAACAGCTACGCCGATATTGCCGGGGCCGACGTCTGCATCATCACGGCCGGCCTCGCGCGCAAGCCGGGCATGAGCCGCGACGACCTGCTCGCGACCAACTCGAAGATCATGAAGTCGGTGGCCGAGGGCATCCGCACCCACGCGCCCAACTCCTTCGTGATCGTCATTTCCAATCCGCTCGACGCGATGGTCACGCTCTTCAAGCGCGAGTCGGGCTTCCCCAAGAACCGCGTGGTCGGCATGGCCGGCGTGCTCGACTCGGCCCGCTACCGTTCCTTCCTGGCGGCCGAACTCGGCGTGTCGGTCCACAGCGTGCAGGCCGTCGTCTTCGGCGGTCACGGCGACGACATGGTGCCGGTGCGCTCGGCCTGCACGGTCGGCGGCGCGCCGATCACCCAGTTCATCAGCGACGCGCGCCTGTCGGAGATCGAGGAGCGCACGCGCAAGGCCGGCGGCGAAATTGTCGCGCTGCTCAAGACCGGATCGGCCTACTACTCGCCGGCGACGGCCGGCATCAAGATGGCCGAGGCTTTCCTGCTCGACAAGAAGGAGATCCTTCCGTGCGCGGCCTATCTCGAGGGCGAGTACGGCTACAACGACCTTTACCTCGGCGTGCCCGTCGTGATCGGCGCCGGCGGTGTCGAAAGGGTGATCGAGATTCCGCTGTCGCCCGAAGAGAAGGCAGCGGTCGACATTTCGGCCGAGCACGTGGCCGAACTGGTCGGCGCGCTCGACAAGGTATTGGCGAGCTGACCCATGGGTCGCCGTCACCCGGAGCGCGCCAGCGCGTATGAGTCCACGTGCAGCCACCCAATGAGCGCGCGAGCGCGAACGAGTCCACGTGCAGCCACCCAATGAGCGCGCCAGCGCATATGAGTCCACGTGCAGCCACCCAATGAGCGCGCGAGCGCGAATGAGTCCAAATGAACGTCCATGAGTTCCAGGGAAAGGCCTTGCTCGCCGGTTACGGCGTCAGGGTGCCGCGCGGTGAAGTCGCCGAGACGCCGGAGAAGGCGGTCGAGATCGCGACGCGGCTCGGCACCGCCGTTTGCGTCGTCAAGGCGCAGATCCATGCGGGCGGCCGCGGCGCCGGCGCCATCGTCGACAGCGAGGCCGAGGCCGGCGAAGTCTTCGAGAAGAACCTCGCGCGCGAGGGGCTTCCCAAGCATGACAGGAAGGGCGGCGTTCGCGTCGTGAAGTCGGCCAAGGACGCGGGCGAAGCCGCCGCGAGCATCCTCGGCAAGATCCTCGTCACCCGCCAGACCGGCGCGTCCGGCCGCCAGGTGCGCCGCGTGCTGATCGAAGAGGGCTGCGAGATCGGCCGCGAGCTCTACCTGTCGGTGCTGCTCGACCGCGCAACCGGTCGCGTGATCCTGATGGCCAGCCAGGCCGGCGGCATGGACATCGAGCACGTCGCCGCGACGACTCCCGAGAAGATCTTCCGCGTGACGGTCGACCCCGCCCTCGGCCTGGTCGACCATCAGGCCCGCACGCTGGCCTTCAAGCTCGGCGTGCCGGCCGCGAAGCTCGACGAGTGGGTCAGGTTCTTCCACGGCATCTACAACGCCTACGTCGGCACCGACGCGTCGATGGTCGAAGTGAATCCTCTCGTCGAGACGAAAGACGGCAGCCCGCTGGCCCTCGACGCGAAGATCTCTTTCGACGACAACGCGCTGTTCCGCCACGACGACATCCGCGCGCTGCGCGACGAGCACGAGGAAGACCCCAAGGAGCGCAAGGCCGCCGAGTTCGACCTGTCCTACATCGCTCTCGACGGCAACATCGGCTGCATGGTCAACGGCGCGGGTCTCGCGATGGCCACGATGGACATCATCCATCACCACGGCGGCGAGCCGGCCAACTTCTGTGATGTCGGCGGCGGCGCCACCACGCAAAAAGTTGCCGAAGCGTTCAAGATCATCCTGTCCGACCAGAACGTGAAGGCCGTCTTCATCAATATCTTCGGCGGCATCATGCAGTGCGACGTGCTCGCGACGGGCGTCGTCGAGGCGTCGAAGCAGGTTGGCGTGAAAGTCCCGCTCGTCGTGCGGATGGAAGGCACCAACGTCGAGGAAGGCAAGCGCATCATTGCGGAGTCGGGCCTCGGCATCATCACTGCCGCCGACATGGCCGACGGAGCGCGCAAGGCCGTCGAAGGCGCGAAGGGGCTTTAAGGTGTCGATTCTTCTCTCTTCCAGGAGCCGCGTGCTCACGCAGGGCCTCGGCAAGACCGGCCAGTTCCACCTCAAGGGTTGCCGCGACTACGGCACGCAGATGGTGGCGGCGGTCAAGCCGGGCAAGTCCGGAACTTCGTGGGAAGGCGTGCCGATTTACGACACCGTGGCCGACGCCGTCGAGCAGCAGGGCTGCGACGTCTCCGTCATCTACGTCCCGCCGGCCGGCGCGGCCGACGCCATCCTCGAAGCGGCCGACGCGGGCATCGCGCTGATCGTCTGCATCACCGAAGGCATTCCGGTCAGCGACATGGTGCGCGTCAAGCGAGCTCTCGAAGGCCATCCCGCGCGCCTGATCGGCCCGAACTGTCCGGGCATCATCACGCCTGGACAGGCCAAGGTGGGCATCATGCCGGGCTACATCCACAAGCCCGGGCGCGTTGGAGTGATCTCCAAGAGCGGCACGCTCACGTACGAGTGCGTGCATCAGCTCACGCTGCGCGGCATCGGCCAGTCCACCTGCATCGGCATCGGCGGTGACCCGATCATCGGCACCGGCTTCATCGATGCGCTCAAGCTTTTCAACGACGATCCCGACACCGACGCGGTCTTCATGCTCGGCGAGATCGGCGGCGCGGCGGAAATCGACGCGGCGGCCTGGATCAAGGCGAACATGAAGAAGCCCGTCGCGGGATTCATCGCCGGTAAAACCGCCCCCGAGGGCAAGCGCATGGGTCACGCCGGCGCGATCGTCTCGGGCGGCAAGGGCACCGCGAGCGAGAAGATCGCCGCTCTCGAAGCCGCCGGCATCAAGGTTGCGCCGAGCCCCGCCGAACTCGGCGAGACGCTCGTCGCGGTCATGCGTTAGTCCAAACCAAGGAACAAGGATCCATGTCAGAAAGAACCCTCTCCATCGTCAAGCCCGATGCGGTCGCGAAGAACGCGATCGGCGGCGTTTTCTCCATCTTCGAGAACGGCGGCCTGCGCATCGTCGCCACCAAGATGATCCATCTCACGCGCGCCCAGGCCGAAGGGTTCTACGCGGTGCACAAGGCACGTCCGTTTTTCAACGACCTGTGCACGTTCATGACCGAGGGCCCGGTCGTCGTCTCCGTGCTCGAGGGCGACAACGCGATCCTGCGTCACCGCGAGCTTCTCGGAGCCACCGATCCGGCCAAGGCCGACGCCGGCACCGTGCGCAAGCTCTACGGCACCAACATCGAGCGCAACGCCGCGCACGGCTCGGATGCTCCGGAAACCGCCGCGTTCGAGATCGGCTACTACTTCAGCGCTCTCGAGATCCAGGGCCGTTGAGGCGGCCTCGCGGGCGGAGCGTGCCGTGACGGAAGCAGAAGAACTTCCCGGCGTCCCGGCGGCGCCGGTGAAGGGCAGGGCTCCGGCGCGGCGTCGCAACATCCGTTCGCTCACGCTCGAAGACCTGCAGGCATGGTGCGAGGAGCGCGGCTTTCCGGCCTACCGCTCCTCGCAGCTCGCGGGCTGGCTCTACAACCGCCCGCTGTGCGACGTGGACCAGATGGCCAATCTGCCGGCCGTGCTGCGCTCGGCGCTCGCCGAGGATTTCGACACCGCGCGGCCGGAGCGCGCGCTGCTTCGTGAGTCGGCCGACGGTACGCGCAAGCTGCTGGTGGGGCTGGCCGACAAGCGCGTCGTCGAAAGCGTGGTGATCCCGCGCGACCACCGCATCACGCTGTGCGTCTCGAGCCAGGTCGGCTGCGCGCTCGACTGCTCGTACTGTGCCACCGCGCGCCTCGGCCTCGTGCGCAACCTCGAACCGTTCGAGATCGTCACGCAGGTGATGATGGGCCGCGAGGTGGCGAGTCCCGACCCGCTGACCAACTTCGTGTTCATGGGCATGGGAGAGCCGCTGGCAAACTACGACCGGCTCATGAAGGCGCTCGAGATCATGACGGCGCCGTGGGGCCTGGCAATCTCGCCGCGGCGAATCACCGTCTCGACGGTCGGCCTGGTGCCGCAGCTCGAGCGCCTCGTGCAGGACACCGACGTGCACATTGCGATCTCGCTCGGCTCGGCCATCAACGAAGTTCGTGACCGCCTGATGCCCATCAATCGCCGCTATCCGCTCGAGGAACTCATCGGTGCGTGCCGCCGCCTTGGGCTGCCGCGACGCAAGCGCATCACGTTCGAGTACACGCTGCTGGCCGGCATCAACGACGACCTCGTCGCGGCCGACGCTGTCGTGAACCTTTTGCGGGGGCTGCCGGTCAAGCTCAACCTGATCCCGTTTAACGAATGGGAAGGCTGCGAGTACCGGCGGCCGGAGGATGCGCGCGTGATCGCGTTCCAGGAGCGCGTGCTCGCATCCGGCATCCACACCACGGTCCGCGCCAGTCGCGGGCGAGACATCCAGGCGGCCTGCGGCCAACTCGCGGCCAAGGCCGGCGGGTCCGGCGAGTCCGCAGGCAAGTCCGAGGCTTCCGCGTGAGCCCGCCCTCTCCGATCTCCATCGTTCCCCAGATCAAGCCGGCCGAGTACACTGCGACCGGCATCGGCGTCGTCGTCAACCCGCGCGCTGCGGGCAACCGCGGCCGGCCCGACACGGCGGCCCATCTCGCGGCCGTCGTCGGCGGCGACGGCGAAGTGGTGGAGACGGCCGACCTCGAAGCGCTCGACGAGACGCTGCATCGTTTCCGCGACCGCGGCTTCAACGTCGTTGCGGTGAGCGGCGGAGACGGCTCCCTGTGCCACGCGATCTCCCGATCCGTCGGTGTCTGGGGCGAGGACAACCTGCCTACGTTCGTCGCGCTGCGCGGCGGCACCATCAACAACGTGGCGCGTACCGTCGGCGGGCCGTCGCGGCCCGAGGCCTTCCTCGGCAAGGTGATGTCGGCGTACCGCTCGCGGCGCGAGTTCGCGACGATGGACCGGCCGCTGCTGCGCGTGAACGGGGAGACCTATGGCAGCATCGTCGGGGCCGGGCTGATCACCCATTTTCTCGAGGAATACTACGAAGGGCGCGATCCCGGGCCGCTCAGCGCGGCCGGCCTGCTGCTGCGATGCGGAGTCTCGTGGCTGGCCGGCGGTGAGTTCATCCGGCGCATCGTGCCCACGCTGGCCGGCAAGGCCGAGTGCGACGACGAGCCGCTGCCGTACGGGGAGTTCACGCTCGTGCTGGCCAGTTCGGTCAAGCACATCGGCCTCGGTCTTACGCCGTTCTACCTCAGCGGTCGCAAGAAGGGCTGCTTCCAGGTGCTTGCCGGGCCCGCGTCGCCGGGACAGCTGCTGTCGCGACTGCCGCGCTTCGGTCGCGGGTTTCCCGCCGACCTCGATACGCTGTATGACAACATGGCCCGGCGCTTCCGGATCGAGTTCGCCGAGCCGCAATCGTTCACCGTCGACGGGGAACTGTTCCCCTCCGTCCGCGTCCTCGACATCGAGGCGGGTCCCGCGGTGCGCTTCATTCGCGGCTGAAAACAAAAATGGGGTCAGACCCCATGTTTGAGCGGGCGCGGCGAGACCGGCAGACCGGACCACGAAAATGGGGTCTGACCCCATTTTTCAGAGCGGACCATGACGAACGACGCACCTCTTCTCGGCATTATCGGCGGCAGCGGCCTTTATCGCATGGACGGGCTCGTCGATGCGCAGCCGGTCGAGATCGACACGCCGTTCGGGCGCCCGTCGGATGCGTACGTTGTCGGGCACATCGACGGCCAGCGCGTGGCCTTCCTGCCACGCCACGGCGCCGGCCACCGCATCGCGCCCGGCGAGCTCAACTTTCGTGCGAACATCCACGGCTTCCGGCAGCTGGGAGCCAACGCCATCGTCTCGATCTCGGCGGTCGGCAGCCTGCGCGAGGAGATCGCGCCGGGCCACGTGGTGGTTCCCGACCAGTTCATCGACCGTACGCGCGGCCGCGTATCCACCTTCTTCGGTGACGGCTGCGTTGCGCACGTCGGCTTCGCCGATCCGTTCTGCACGCCGCTGTCCGCGCTGGTGGCGTCGTGCGTGCGCGAGGCCGGCGCCGTCGTCCACGAGGGTGGCACCTACCTGTGCATGGAAGGGCCGATGTTCTCGACGCGCGCGGAGTCGCGGCTGTACCGCAGCTGGGGCGCCAACGTGATCGGCATGACAAACCTGCAGGAAGCCAAGCTCGCGCGCGAAGCCGAACTCTGCTTCGCGACCATCGCGCTGGCCACCGACTACGATTGCTGGCGCACCGAGGACGCGACCGTGGAGGTCGCGGACATCCTTGCGGTGCTCGAGGCCAATGCCGACCTCGCCAGGCGCGCGGTGGCGCTGGTGGCCGCGAGAATCTCGGCCGAGCAGCGCGATTGCGGCTGCGGCCGCGCGCTCGAACACGCCGTCATTACCGCGCCGGAGGCCATTCCGGCCGCCACGCGCTCGCGGCTCGCGCTGCTGATGGCAAGACTCAGGAACTGACAAAAGGGAGACGGGGAAACATGGGGACGGCAGCCAAATCGGTATGCGTGGTTGGTTCGGTGGCACTCGACGACGTCGAGACGCCCGGCGGTAGTGCGAAAAACGTGCTCGGCGGCGCGTGCAGCTACTTCTCGGTGGCAGCGAGCTTCTTTGCGCCGGTCAACCTGGTCGGTGTGGTGGGACGCGACTTTCCGGAGGCCGACCGTCGCTTCCTTGTCGAGCGCGGCATCAACATCGAGGGGCTCGAGGAATCGGCCGGCGACACGTTTCGCTGGAGCGGCCGCTATCACGAGAACATGAACATCCGCGACACGCTCGACCTCAAGCTGAACGTGTTCGAGAGCTTTCAGCCCAAGCTGCCGGCTTCCTACCGTGGCAGCGAGTTCGTGTTCCTCGCCAACATCCAGCCCACGCTGCAGGCCGACGTGCTCTCGCAGCTCGACGCGCCCGAATACGTGGGTGCCGACACGATGGATCACTGGATCAATACGGCTCCGGCCGAGCTTCGCGCGCTGCTCGCGCAGGTGGACCTCCTCAGCATCAACGACTCCGAGGCGATGATGCTGGCCGGCGAGGGCAACGTGGTGCGCGCGGCGCGCAAGATCCTTGCGATGGGCCCGCGCCACCTGATCGTCAAGCGTGGCGAGTACGGCGCGCTGCAGTTCTCCGACAACGAGATTTTCGCTGTGCCGGCCTTCCCGCTCGAGCAGGTGGTGGATCCGACCGGCGCCGGCGACAGCTTTGCGGGCGGCCTGTTCGGAAGCCTCGCCGCCGACGGCGAGGTCACCAGCCGCACGCTGCGCCGCGCGATCGTGCACGGCACCGTCGTCGCGTCGTTCACGGTGGAAGACTTCGGCCTGACACGCCTCAAGGGCCTCGAACGCACCGACATCGACGCGCGCTACCGCCAGTTCATGGCGATGACCGACTTCCAGAGCTGAGAAGAAGGGAAGGGGAACGCGTGGACGTCTCGGTCGTGCTGCCGGTCTACAACGAGGTGGATAACCTCGTGCCGCTCCATGACGAGCTGACGGCGGCGCTTCATGCGCTCGGCCGCAGTTACGAGATCATCTACGTGGACGACGGCTCGCGCGACGCGTCGTTCGAGAAGTTGCGCCAGATCCGCGACCGCGATCCGCGCGTTCGCGTGGTGCGCTTCCGACGCAACTTCGGCCAGACCGCGGCGGTGGCCGCCGGCCTCGAACGCACCACGGGCGACATCGTCGTCACGCTCGACTCCGACCTTCAGAACGATCCGCGCGACATCGTGCGGTTGATCGCGAGGCTCGAAGAGGGCTGCGACCTCGTGTCCGGCTGGCGCCGCGACCGCAAGGACGATTTCGTCAATCGTCGCCTGCCGTCGGTGATGGCCAACTGGATCATCCGCGCCATCACGGGCGTGCACGTCCACGACTACGGCTGCATGCTCAAGGCGTATCGGGGCGAGGTGGCGCGCGAACTGCGGCTCTACGGCGAGATGCATCGCTTCATTCCCGCCATCGCGGCCGATCTCGGTGCGAAGGTGGACGAGATCGTCGTGAACCACCGCCCGCGCGTGGCCGGCACGTCCAAGTACGGGATCTCGCGGGTGGTTCGCGTGGTGCTCGACCTGCTGACCGTGAAGTTCCTGTCGGTCTACTCGACGCGGCCGATCCACGTGTTCGGCGTGTGGGGAGTGATTCTCGGCGGCACCGGAATGGCGGTGCTGGCGATGCTGGGCTTCGAGAAGATCATCCTCGGCCATCCGCTGGCGGGCCGCCCGATCCTGCTGCTGGCCGGACTTCTCGTGGTCACCGGCGTTCAACTCGTCACGATGGGGCTGCTTGGAGAGATGCTCGCGCGCACCTACCACGAGAGCCAGGGCAAGCCGATTTACCTCGTCGCCGAGGACCTGAAGGCCTCCGGCGACATCCCCGCTTGAAGGATCCCCGCGCGACCTGCGCTCGGAAAGCGCAGCTTGTCCGCGAGGCAGCGGCCTTGCGCCTGCGGATCTCTCGGCCGCGCCTCTTGCCGCGACGATGGAGAGACGAGGAACTTACGGCCGACGGATCGCTCGGTAACGTGGAGACGTAGAGTCCGCTTGATGGAGAACCGGGTTGCGGGTACTTTCCGGGCTTCGCATTTTTGCGGGTAAGGCCTCGCGGGAACTGGCTTTTCACGCACCTGAGGAGAGTTAACGAGTGAAGATTTGTGTCATCGGGACCGGCTATGTCGGCCTGGTAGCCGGCACGTGTTTCGCCGAGAGCGGCAATGACGTTGCCTGCGTCGATATCGACGAGAAGAAGATCGCGCGGCTCAAGGCCGGCGAAGTGCCCATCTACGAGCCCGGCCTCGAGGAGCTCATCAAACGCAACGTCGAAGAGGGACGGCTGTCGTTCACGACCGACGTCGTCTCGGCGGTGGCCGGCTCGGTGGTGTGCTTCATCGCAGTCGGCACGCCGCAGGGCGAGCACGACGGCGCGCCCGACATGCGCTACGTGCTGCAGGCGGCGCGTGACATCGCCAAGGCGATGGACGGCTACCGCGTCATCGTCACCAAGAGCACGGTTCCGGTGGGAACGGCCGCGAAGATCCGCGAGGTGGTCTCCGAGACCACGACGCATCCGTTCGACGTCGTCTCCAACCCCGAGTTCATGAAGGAGGGCGCGGCTATCGAGGACTTCCTCAAGCCGGACCGCGTCGTCATCGGCGCGGCCAGCCCGCAGGCCGCCGACATCATGAAGGATCTCTACGCGCCGTTCGTGCGCGGCGGCGCACCCATCCTCGTGATGGACAACGCGAGCGCCGAGATGACCAAGTACGCTGCCAACTCGCTGCTCGCGGTGAAGATCTCCTTCATCAACGAGATCGCGAACCTGTGCGAGAGAGTGGGCGCCGACGTGTCGGCGGTGCGCCAGGGTATCGGCACCGACCGGCGCCTCGGCATGCACTTCCTGTATCCGGGCCTGGGTTACGGCGGGTCGTGCTTCCCGAAAGATGTGCGCGCGATCATCCACACGGCCACCGAGGCAGGCCTCGACTTCTCGCTGCTGCGCAGCGTGGACGATGTGAACAACCGCCAGAAGCGGCGCATCTTCGAGAAGCTGCACGCCCACTTCGACGGCAACCTGTCGGGCCGCACGTTCGCCGTCTGGGGGCTGGCGTTCAAGCCGCGCACCGACGACATGCGCGAGGCGCCGTCGATCGGGCTGGTTCGTGAATTGCTCGCGGCCGGCTGCAAGGTCAACGTCCACGATCCGGAAGCGATGGAAGTCGCGCGCGGGGTCTTCGGCAAAGACGTCACCTACTGCACCAAGAACTACGATGCGCTGCCGGGTGCCGACGCGCTTTGCATCGTCACCGAATGGAACGAGTTCCGGCATCCGGACTTCGACCGCATCAAGCAGATGCTCAAGTCGCCGGTGATCTTCGACGGCCGCAACCTGTGGGAGCCGCGCGACATGCACGGACGCGGCTTCACGTACTACCCGATCGGCCGCAACGCTGCCGCCACGGCCTGAGGCAAAGAGGCGAGCTCATGGGACGCGTTCTCATCACCGGCGGAGCCGGCTTCATCGGTTCGCACCTGTGCGAGCGCCACCTTGCGGACGGCCACGAGGTCATCGCGGTCGACAACCTGCTGACCGGCGACCGCGACAACATCGCGCACCTGTTCGAGAACCCGAAGTTCACGTTCCTGCAGCAGGACATCACGAACTACATCTACGTGAAGGGCCCGCTCGACGCGGTGCTGCACTTCGCGTCGCCGGCCAGTCCGGTCGATTACCTCGAGCTTCCGATCCAGACGCTCAAAGTGGGGTCGCTCGGTACGCACAAGGCGCTCGGACTGGCGCGCGAGAAGAACGCGCGGATCCTTGTCGCGTCGACCTCCGAGGTCTACGGCGATCCGCTCGTGCACCCGCAGCGCGAGGACTACTGGGGCAACGTGAACCCGATCGGGCCGCGCGGCGTCTACGACGAGGCCAAGCGCTTCCTCGAGGCGATGACAATGGCGTACCACCGCACGCACGGGGTGCAGACGCGCATCGCGCGCATCTTCAACACCTACGGCCCGCGCATGCGCATGCGCGACGGCCGCGTGGTGCCGAACTTCATGTGCCAGGCCCTCAAGGACGAGGAGATCACGGTCTACGGCGACGGGTCGCAGACGCGCAGTTTCTGCTTCGTCGAGGATCTCGTCGAGGGCCTCACGCGCCTGTTGTGGTCGGACGAGGTCTATCCGACCAACCTCGGCAATCCGTCCGAGATGACCATCCACGACTTCGCGGTGAAGATCCGCGACCTCGCGGGCTCGAAGTCGCAGATCGTGTTCCGCGAGCTGCCGGTCGACGACCCGAAGGTCCGCCAGCCCGACATCTCCAAGGCGAGGCGAGTGCTCGACAACTGGGAGCCGAAGGTGGGACTGGACGCGGGCCTCGCCCGCACCATCGAATTCTTCCAGAAGAAGCTCGCCGCCAAGGCATGAAGATCCTCGTTACCGGCGGCGCGGGCTTCATCGGTTCGCACCTCGCCGAAGCCTTCGCGGGCGCCGGTCACGACGTGGCCGTCATCGACAACCTCTCGAGCGGCCGGCGCGAGCACGTGCCCGCCGGCGTGCGCTTCCACGAGGCCGACATTCGCACGGCCGACGCGGCGCGCATCGTTGCCGACGAGAAGCCCGACGTGATGTGTCACCATGCGGCGCAGATGAACGTGCGCCGCTCGGTGGAGGATCCCGCCTACGACGCCGACGTGAACGTGCTCGGAATGCTGCGGATGCTCGAGGCGGCGCACAAGGCCGGCACGCGCACCACGCTGTTCGCGTCCTCGGGCGGCGCCGTTTACGGCGAGGTCGAATCGCTCCCGACCACCGAGCAGCAGGCGGCGGTGCCGATCTGTCCTTACGGCGTGAGCAAGCTCACCGGCGAGCACTATCTCGAGTATTACCATCGCGTCCACGGCATGCGCTACGTGGCGCTGCGCTACGCGAACGTCTACGGACCTCGCCAGGACCCGCACGGGGAAGCCGGCGTGGTGTCCATCTTCGCGCGCGCGCTGCTGGCCGGAAAGGGCGCGAGCATCTACGGCGACGGCCTGCAGACCCGCGACTACGTGTTCGTCGGGGACGTGGTGAGGGCCAACCTGGCGGCGCTCGAGTCCGCATGGTGCGGGCCGGTCAATATCGGCACCGGCTGCGAGACCAGCGTCGTCGATCTGCACGCACGCCTGCGGCGCCTGACGGGCTGCGAGGTGATGCCCGAACACGCACCGGCCAAGGACGGCGAGGTGCGGCGCAGTGTGCTGGCGGCCGGCCGCGCGGCCGAGGTTCTCGGCTGGAAGCCCGCGATCACGCTCGACGAAGGGCTCGCGGCCACGGTTGACTTCTTCCGGTCGAGGCCGTAGCCGTCACTGTTCGGCAGTGAATTTCCCCGCCGATCGCGCATGTCCGTCTCCCTCATCCGAAACTTCTCCATCATCGCGCACATCGACCATGGCAAGTCGACGCTCGCGGACCGCTTGCTCGTGCTCACCGGCACCGTGGCCCAGCGGGACAGCTCGGCCCAGATGCTCGACGACATGGATCTCGAGCGCGAGCGTGGCATCACGATCAAGGCCAGGGCCGTACGGCTCGAATACGCCGCCGCCGACGGCAACAGGTACATCCTCAACCTGATCGACACGCCGGGTCACGTGGACTTCGGTTACGAAGTGTCGCGCTCCCTGTCGGCCTGCGAGGGTGCGCTGCTGATCGTGGACTCGAGCCAGGGGGTCGAGGCCCAGACCCTTGCCAACGTGTATCTCGCGCTCGACCACGACCTCGAGATCGTGCCGGTGCTCAACAAGATCGACCTGCCGGCGGCCGACCCGGCGCGAACGCGCCAGCAGATCGAGGACATGATCGGCATCGACGCGTCCGAGGCCGTCGAGGTCAGCGCGAAGACCGGCTTCGGCGTCGACAAGGTGCTCGAAGCCATCGTCGCCCACGTGCCGCCGCCGAAGACCACCGTGGGCGCGCCGCTGAAGGCCCTGGTCTTCGACTCCTGGTTCGATCCCTACCTCGGCGTGGTCGTGCAGATCCGCGTGCTCGACGGCACGGTGAAGAAGGGCGACCGCATCCGCCTGATGCAGGCCACGCGCGATTACGACGTAACGCGTATCGGCGTATTCCGTCCGGGGCCCGTCGAAGTGAGTTCGCTCGGCCCGGGCGAAGTGGGTTTTCTCGCCGCCGCCATCAAGGACATTGCCGAGGCCAAGGTCGGCGACACGCTGACGCTGGCGAGCGCTCCTTGCGCCGAGGCGCTGCCCGGCTTCAAGGTGGTCAAGCCGATGGTGTTCGCCGGCATCTACCCGGTGGACAGTTCCGACTACGAGCAACTCCGCGACGCGATCGAGAAGCTCAAGCTCAACGATTCGTCGTTCTCCTCGGAGCCCGAGACGTCGACGGCGCTCGGGTTCGGATTCCGCTGCGGCTTCCTCGGGCTGCTGCATATCGAGATCACGCAGGAGCGACTCGAGCGCGAGTTCGCGCTGAGCCTGATCACCACCGCGCCGACCGTCATCTACGAGGTGTTCCTCACCGACGGCACCTCGCTGACGATCGACAGCCCGGCCAAGTTGCCGGACCTGGCCAGGGTGGAGTCGATCGCCGAGCCCTACGTGAAGGCCACCATCCACGTGCCGTCCGAATACGTCGGCGGCGTGCTCGCCCTTTGCGAGGACAAGCGCGGCACCCAGACCGACCTGCGCTTTCCGACTGCCGGCCGTTCCGTCATCGAATACGACATGCCGCTGTCGGAGATCGTCTACGATTTCTACGACCGGCTGAAGTCCACTTCCCGCGGCTATGCCTCGCTCGACTACGAGACGGTCGGATTCCGCATCTCGCCGCTGGTCAAGCTCGACCTGCTCATCAACGGCGAGAAAGTGGACGCGCTATCCATGATCTGTCACCGTGACCGGGCGTTCACGCGCGGACGCGACCTGACCAGCAAGATGAAGGAGCTGATCCCGCGCCAGATGTTCGAGATCGTGATCCAGGCCGCCATCGGCAGCAAGATCATCGCGCGCGAGACCGTCAAGGCGATCCGCAAGAACGTCACGGCCAAGTGTTACGGCGGCGACATCTCCCGCAAGCGCAAGCTCCTCGAGAAGCAGAAGGAAGGAAAGAAGCGCATGAAGCAGGTCGGCAGCGTCGAGATTCCGCAAGAGGCCTTCCTGGCCATTCTCAAAGTCGGTGAGTAGGAAATCGTCCCCCGACGCGGTCGCCAGGCCGCCGGCCAAGGGCGAAGGGCAGGGTCAGGGGCAAGGCCAGGGCCAGGGCCAAGCTGAAGAGCGCTCGACGCTGCGCGAGTACGTCGAAGCCTTCGGCATGGCCATCCTGCTGGCCCTGTTCATTCGCACTTTCCTCGTGCAGGCCTTCAAGATTCCGAGCGGGTCGATGCTGCCGACGCTGCAGATCGGCGATCACCTGCTCGTCAACAAGCTGCTCTACGGGCTGCGCATCCCGGTCATGGGCAAGCGCGTGTTCCAGGTGTTCACACCCGAACGCGACGACGTCATCGTCTTCATTTTCCCGGAAGACCGGTCCAAGGACTTCATCAAGCGCGTGAAGGCGGTGGCGGGCGAGACCATCGAGATCCGCAACAAGACCGTCTACTTGAACGGCGAGGCCGTCCACGACGCCTATGCCCATTTCGCGCCGGATGCGCGGCTGCTTGCGAACAGCCCGCGCGACAATTTCGGCCCGCTCACGGTGCCCAAGGGGCACGTCTTCGTGATGGGCGACAACCGTGACCACAGCCACGACAGCCGCTTCTGGGGAACCGTCCCGGTCGACGACATCCTCGGCAAGGCCTTCATCCTGTACTGGTCCTGGGACTCCGAGGCCTTCCGCCCCCGCGTCGGCCGCATGGGCACCCTCATCGACTGACTGTGGTCGCATTCGCCAGGACGCCGGGAAGAGCCCATCTGCTTCGTTGGCCGTCCGGTCGTTCGCTACGGCGTACAGGAAGTACGCCTTCGCTCACTCTCGGACGGCCGCCTCGCATCTGGACCCTTCCCGACGCCCTGGCTCGCGAGCGGAGCGCGGATTGACATGCATCGAGGGCGTCCGTACTCTCCGAGGCACCAAGGCAGCACGGGGCTGCCAGAGTACCTGCCTCCTCGGCTCACCAAGCCACCGGCGGCGAAGTCCTCCCTCCGACCACATCGATTATCCGGTTCTGCGCCCCGCCTAACTTCGCAGCTCCATCGATCATCGCTCTCTCGTCCGCTTTCCGGCCCACGGGTCCAGGCGGCAAAAAGGTTCACTGAATGAGTTTCTCCGAACTCGGGCTTCACCCGAGTCTGCTCCGTTGCATCGATTCGCGCGGTTACACCACTCCGACCACCATCCAGAAGGACGCCATCGTGCCGGCCCTGGCCGGTCGTGACGTGCTCGGCGCTGCTGCCACCGGCAGCGGCAAGACTGCCGCCTTCCTGCTTCCGATCCTGCATCACCTGCTCGAGAACCCGCGTCGCGGCACCCGCGCGCTGATCCTCGCGCCCACCCGCGAGCTTGCCTCGCAGATCATGGACGAAGCGCAGATCTTCTCTCGCGGCACCAATATTCGCGCGGCGGTCGTCGTCGGCGGAGTGGGAATGCGTCCGCAGGAACAGGCGCTGCGCGCAGGCACCGACATCATCGTCGCCACGCCGGGCCGCCTTCTCGATCACCTTCGCTCGAGCTACGCACGTCTCGACGGCGTAGAGCACCTGGTGCTCGACGAAGCCGACCGCATGCTCGACATGGGCTTCCTGCCGGACGTGCGCCGCATCCTGTCGCGCGTGCCGAACGGCCGCCAGACGCTGTTCTTCAGCGCGACCGTTCCGCCCGAGATCTCCAGGCTGGCCGGGGAGATGCTGAAGAACCCCGCGCGCATCGGTGCCGAGCGCAAGGCCGCTCCGGCTTCCAGCGTTACCCAGCACGTCTACCCGGTGGCCTCGACCCGCAAGTCGTCGCTGCTCGTCGCGCTGCTTGAGCAGAACGTGGTCGGCGGAGCGCTCGCCTTCACGCGCACCAAGCACCGCGCGGACCGGCTCGCGCATTTCCTCTGCCAGAGCGGCATTCGCGCCGACCGGATCCACGGCAACCGTTCGATGAACCAGCGCACGGCGGCCCTGGCCGACTTCAAGTCGGGCAAGCTCCGCGTGCTCGTGGCCACCGACATCGCCGCCCGCGGCATCGACGTGACCGCCCTCGGCCACGTGGTGAACTTCGACCTGCCGGGACGCCCGGAGGACTACATCCACCGCGTGGGCCGCACCGGCCGCGCGTCGGAGACCGGCGATGCGTTCACGTTCGTCTCTCCCGAGGACGAGTCGGACATGCGCCACATCGAGCGCGCGCTCGGCGGCGGACCCATCGTGCGTCGCAAGCTCGAAGGCTTCGACTACACGGCCGCGGCCCAGCCGCCGTCCGTGGAGTCGCGACGCGCGGCTCCGCGCCAGGTGATGCCGCGTCGCGGCGGCGGTGCGTCGCCTTCGCGCTCGTACAGCGGCGGACGCACGGCTCGCCGGGCCTAGGCTGTCCCAAAAAGCGGACAGGTACGTTTTCCCAGCCTGGGGACGCGTACCTGTCCCTTTTTCTGTCCCCGTCTTCACAATTCGAAGAATCGGCAAGACCGTCGTTGGGATTTGCCCAGATGCCGCCGCGGGTACGCTTGCGACCACAGCGTCGGAAGCATACTTAGCTTCCTCGCGGAACCGTTCGTTGCCGAACGAAGATTCAAGCGGGGACCTTCGCATCATGTTCATTGGCCGAGTCCGTCCATCCGTTCTGTTCGTGGCGGGTCGCACGGTTGCATCGCTCGGGCTGTTCGCCTGCGTGACGGCCGCAAGCGCTGCCGACGACCCGAAGCCGGTCGGAGACGCCGTAGACGGCGTCTCCTCCCTGGGCAGGATCGAACCGGAGCACGGCATCCTCCGCCTCGGTGCCCCCTCGACGCCTCAGGCCATCTCCGGCTCGCTGGTGCACAAGCTGCTTGTCCAAACCGGCGACGACGTGGTGGCGGGCCAGATACTTGCCGAGACAGACTCCCTGCCACTCGAACGGGCCAACGTGGACGTCGCGACAGCAGAGCTCGAGCTTGCTGAGCGGCAGGCCGAGATGGCAGTCGGCGACGAACAGGAGGTCTGCTCGCGCGCCGAAGTGGCCAGCCGCACTGCCGCGCGACGTGCCGACCTGTTGCGCAGCGGCGTCACCTCGAGTGAGGAAGCCGATGTGGCAGCCGGAGATGCCAAGGCGCTGTCCGGAGGCTGTTCATCCGCACGTATCGCCACCACGGCGGCGACTTCGAGAGTTGCCGTCGCTCGCGCACGGCTCGCACGCGAGAACATCGCGCTCGAACGATGCGTCGTGCGCGCTCCCACCGATGGCCGGGTGTTGCGCATCCTGCGACGTCCGGGAGAATTGATCGACCTCGGTGGGCTGCTGCTGTTCGGACGCGTCAAGCGCATGTACGCCGTTGCGGAGATCTACGAGACGGACATTCGCCGCGTACGTGCAGGACAGAAAGCCACGGTCACCAGCCCGGCGCTCGAGGCTCCGCTCACCGGCGTCGTCGAGCACATTCGACTCGAGGTGCGCAAGCAGGACACAACCGGGACCGACCCTGCCGCGCGCAAGGATGCGCGCATCGTGGAAGTCGAAGTGCTGCTCGACGAGCCGGAAGCGGTCGCCGGTCTGTCGAACCTCCAGGTCGAAGTGGTTCTCCACCCCTGAGCTTCGCGATGCGTCCGCCGAGGTCCCATGCAGCGCGCCCGCTTGCCATTCGATCCCTCGACGGACCCGAACGGATGAACCCTTCGTGAGACTACCGCTGGGCTGGCTGCAGCTTCGCCACAATCGCATGCGACTGCTCGTGGCGGTGGCGGGGATCGGTTTTGCGGTGCTGCTCATCATGATGCAGCTCGGCTTCCGCGCGGCGCTGTTCGACAGTGCAGTGCGCTACCATGAGCGCTTCGACTACGACATCGTGCTGTTCAGCCCGGACAGCGTCTTCATCGTCCGTCCCCAGCCGTTCTCCATCCGGCGTCTCTACCAGGCCATGGGCCTCGCCGAGGTTGAGCACGTCAGTCCCGTCTACATCGCTCCTGCCGTCTGGAAGAACCCGTGGAACAACGACCGCCGCAGCATCACTGCGGTCGGCATTGCGATCGAGGACAACCTGCTGGAAACCGCCGGTTTCAGTGAAGGGCGCAAGCTTCTGTCGCGACAGGATTCGTTGTTGTTCGATTCGCAGTCGCGGCCGGAGTTCGGCCCCGTCGCGGACACCTTCGATGCGAAGAATCCCATCACCACGGAGGTCAACGACCGCGAGGTCAAGGTGGTCGGCCTGTTCGAGATGGGGCCTTCGTTCGGCATTGACGGCAACCTGATCACGAGCGAGGACAACTGGCTGCGACTGTTCCCGGAACGATCGCGCAATGACATTCACCTTGGCCTGATCACGCTCAACGCCGGCGCCGATCCCGACGCGACGCGGGACAGGCTGCGCGACCTCCTGCCCAAGGACGTGCTGGTGCTGACCAAGCAGGACTTCATCGAGCGGGAAGTAGACTACTGGAACGGCGCGACGCCGATCGGCTACATCTTCGCGTTCGGCGCGGTGATGGGCTTCGTGGTGGGCGCGATCATCGTCTACCAGATCCTGTTCGCCGACGTGTCCGAGCACCTGCGAGAGTACGGGACCCTCCGTGCCATGGGCTACCCCAACCGATTCGTGTCGGGCATCGTCGTGCAGCAGGCCGCCATCCTCGGCCTGCTCGGCTACCTGCCGGGGATGATCCTCGTCTACTTCCTTTACGGCGCGGCGGCCGAGGCGACGAAGATGCCGCTGGAGATCACCGCTGCGCGGGCCATTGCGGTCCTGGCGATGACGCTCGGAATGTGCGCGATCTCGGCGCTGCTCGCGGTTCGCAAGGTGCGGCGCCTCGATCCGGCGGACGTGTTCTGATGAACGACGCACCCATCGTCGTCCGCAACCTCAACCATTCCTATGGAAAGGGTGCGCTGCGCAAGCAGATCCTGTTCGACATCAGCACCGAGATTCCCAAGGGCGAGATCGTCATCGTCACCGGTCCGTCGGGGTCGGGCAAGACGACGATGCTCACGCTGGTCGGGGCGCTCCGCTCCGCGCAGGACGGCAGCGTGCAGATCCTTGGCCAGGAGCTGTGCGGCGCGAACAGCGCGGCGCTCGAACGCGCGCGCCAGCGCATCGGCTTCATTTTCCAGCAGCACAACCTGCTCGGCGCATTGACGGCTGTTCAGAACGTGGAACTCGGCATTCGCGTGACGCGTCGCTACACGCGCGCGGAGGAGAACCGCCTCGCGCTCGACATGCTGCAAG
>JBHEOD010000008.1:4952-15088 GCA_046261745.1 Binatia bacterium | reverse complement strand
CGGCCTGGCCGACCAGAAGGGGCGCAAGGGCTACGACGCGCATGTCGGTGAGCGTGGCGTGAAGCTCTCGGGCGGGCAGCGCCAGCGCGTGGCGATCGCGCGTGCGCTGGCGGCCGAACCGTCGATCCTGCTGGCCGACGAGCCTACCGCGTCGCTCGACAAGCAGTCGGGCCGCGAGGTGGTGGACCGCATCAAGGTGCTCGCCAAGGAGAAGGGCACGACGATCCTGCTCGTCACGCACGACAATCGCATTCTCGATGTGGCCGACCGCATCGTGCACCTGGAGGACGGCCGACTCTCCACGTTCACCGACGCCGTCATTGCGAACAACCAGCTCATGATGCGCACGCTCGCGGAGAACCGGCAGAAGCAGCCGCTCCACGAGATCGTGGACGATCTGGACGAGAAGGGTTTCCGCGAGATGCTGCAGGAGCTCACCGACGAGTCGCAGCGTTTCCTCGAGGCCACCGGTCTTGCCAACGACGAAGCCTTCCAGAGCATGCTCGAGAAGGGACTGTTCGCGTTCACGCGCAAGCTTGCGCAGTTGCTCAATGCCGAGCGTGCCTCCTTGTTCGTGATGGAAGAGGAGACGAACACGCTGCTGCTGCGCGTGGCCGAGGACCTTCCGGTAGGTACCAAGGTGCGCATTCCGATCGGCTCCGGCATCGCGGGCGCCGTCGCGCAAAGCGGCACCACGATTCGCGTGGACGACGCGTACGCCGACCCGCGCTTCAACCGGCAGGTGGACGTTCAGTCGGGCTTTCGCACGCGCAATATCCTGTGCCTGCCGCTCAAGGACCGGGCGGGCAACGTGTTCGCGGTCGCGCAGCTTCTCAACCGCAAGGACGGCCAGGCGTTCGGCGCGGAGGACGAGCGCCGCTTCAACCACTTCATGGAATCGATCGGTGTGCTGCTCGAGACGCTGGAATCGCTCGGCTCCCGCACCGCCCCCTGACAGAAATCCGGGACAGGTACGGATTTCCGGAAAGCCCCGGGATCCGGGTACGAATTCCATCAGGACCGCCTGCGCATTGCGGAAATGCGTACCTGTCCCCAATTTTCGCGACGCACACGCGTGCGTTTTGACACGCCGGGGCGTCCCTCCTATTTACCCGTGCGGCAGCAACGGGCTGCCGGCGGCGGCGCAAGCTGCCGATGGCTCTTTAATCCGGCCCCGCGAGGCCGGGAAGGGTGCCCACCTTGAACGTGTCGACGCTTGCGGCCTGCGGCCGCCCTCTACTTGAACGCGCATACCTCGACGCGACGGCGCCGGGGTTTTTTTGCGCTCGGGCGCAGGGGGCCTGAGGTGTCGGTCGAAGTCCTCGACGAGGCCGGCGTGCGCCGAGCGCTCACGCGCATCGCGCACGAAGTGGTCGAGCGCAACGGCGGCGGCAGCGACGTGCGCTTCGTCGGCATTCACACCAACGGCGTCCCGCTGGCCAGGCGCATCGCCGAGGCAGTCGGGCGCATCGAAGGTCTCGAGGGCCCGCTCCAGGTTGGTGCGGTGGACATCACCCTGTATCGCGACGATTCGGGGCGCCTCGGGGACACCGCGCGCTTCGTACCCACGGACATTCCGTTCGACCTGACCGGCTGCAAGGTCGTGCTGGTGGACGATGTGCTTTACACGGGCCGCACCATCCGAGCGGCTCTCGACGCGTTGATCGACTTCGGCCGCCCGGCCGCGGTGCAACTGGCCGTGCTCGTCGACCGCGGGCATCGGGAGCTGCCGATCCGTGCGGACTACGTCGGCAAGAACGTGCCGACGTCGCGCTCGCAGAAGGTTCGCGTCGAACTTTCTGAGTTCGGGCAGGCCGACGCCGTGCGTATCGAGGAGGCCGCCAATGGCACTCGCTAGCCGCCACCTGCTCGGCCTCGAGAACGTCTCGGCCACCGACATCGCGGTGCTGCTCGATACCGCCGAGTCGCTGGTCGAGGTGTCGCGCCGCGAAGTCAAGAAGCTGCCGACGCTTCGCGGCAAGACCGTCGTCAACCTCTTCGTCGAGAACAGCACGCGCACGCGCACATCGTTCGAGATCGCGGCCAAGCGGCTGTCGGCCGACTCGATCAACATCTCGACGTCCTCTTCCAGCATGGCGAAGGGCGAAACCCTCGAGGACACCGCCCGCAACCTCGCCGCGATGGCGCCCGACTGCATCGTCGTGCGCCATCCCGCCGCTGGCGCGGCCCGCTTCCTGGCCGGCGTGGTCGACTGCTCGATCATCAACGCCGGCGACGGCAGTCACGAGCATCCGACCCAGGCACTTCTCGACCTGCTGACCATCCGCCAGCGCATGAATCCGCCGGGCGGCGGCGGACGCGACTGGAAGGACCTCGTTGTCACGATCGTCGGCGACATCCTGCATTCGCGCGTCGCGCGCTCGAACCTCTACGGCCTGCGCACACTGGGCGCGAAAATCCGCCTCTGCGGCCCGCCCACGCTTCTTCCGGAGGAGTTCCGTACCTTCGGGGCCGACCTGTTCTACGACGTCGGCGAAGCGGTGAAGGGTGCCGACGTGATCATGATGCTGCGCATCCAGCGCGAAAGGCAGGCCGGCAACTTCTTCCCGTCCCTCAACGAGTATGCTCGTTACTACTGCCTGACCGCCGACGTGGTCGCCAAGGCCAGTCCGGACGTGATCATCCTTCACCCCGGTCCAATCAACCGCGGCATCGAGATCGCCAGCGAGGTGGCCGACGGCCCCTACTCGGTGATCATGAGCCAGGTGGCCAACGGCGTCGCACTGCGCATGGCGGTGCTTTACCAGATGATCGTTCCGGGCGCCGACGGCATCCGGGGCAGCGAGATATCGCAGACGGCGGTGATCGCGGCCGAAACTCCGTCGCTCGCCGCAGCCCCGCTAACAGTCCGTGCCGCCGCGGCGCAGCGCTGACAACCGAACAGGGACAAGCTCGATGGCCACGACGACAGGTACCGCGACCTCGCGACACACGAAGACCGCGCCGGCAGGCGTGTTGATCCGCGGCGGCCGCGTGATCGATCCGGCCAATCGCCGCGACGGACTCTTCGACATCCTCGTCGAGAACGGTTGCGTGGCGGCCATCGACGAGCCGGGAAAACTCGATCCGGCCCAACTCGCCATGCCGGGCATTGCCGGATCGGCACCGATCCTCGATGCAACCGGCCTTATCGTCGCGCCGGGCTTCGTGGACATGCACGTGCACCTTCGCGAACCGGGCTTCGAGTACAAGGAGACGATCGAGACCGGCGCGCGCGCGGCGGTGGCCGGCGGCGTCACGTCGGTGGCCTGCATGGCCAACACCGATCCGGTCAACGACAACGCCGCCGTCACGCAGTACATTCTCGAGAAGGCGCGCAAGGCCGGTTTTGCGAATGTCTTCCCGATCGGCGCGGTGTCGGTCGGGCTGGCCGGCGAGCGCATGGCGGAGTTCGGCGAGATGGTCGAAGCCGGTATCGTCGCGGTTTCCGACGACGGCATGCCGGTGGTCGACAGCGCGCTGATGCGCCGCGCGCTCGAGTACGCGCGCATGTTCAAGCTGCCGGTCATCGTGCACGAGGAAGACCCCGGGTTGTGTTGCGGGGCGGTGATGCACGAGGGCGCGACATCGGTGCGGCTCGGCCTCAAGGGCATGCCCTCGGCCGGCGAAGCGGTGATGGTCGCGCGCGACATCGAGCTGCTGCGCATCTCCGGCGGCCGGCTGCACATCGCGCACATCTCGTGCGCCGAGTCGGTAGACATGGTACGACGCGCGAAAGGCGAGGGACTCGACATCACGGCCGAGGCGGCTCCTCATCATTTCATGCTCGACGAGAGCGCGGTCGAGGCCTACAACACCAATGCGAAGATGAAGCCGCCGCTGCGCAGCGCGGCCGATGTCGAGGCCATTCGTAACGGGCTGAAGGACGGCACCATCGACGCCATCGCGACCGACCATGCCCCGCACCACCGCGACGAGAAGGTCTGCGAGTTCGACAAAGCCGCGTTCGGCATCGTCGGCCTCGAGACGATGCTGCCGCTGTCGCTGGAGCTGGTGCGGCGCGGCTACATCGACCTCGAACGCATGATCGACGCGATGTCCACGCGGCCGGCCCGCGTGCTCGGTATCGGCCGCGGCACGCTCGAGGTGGGCGCGCCGGCAGACATCGTGATTTTCGACCCGGAGCGCGAGTGGACGCTGCGCGCTGATGGCATGGCAACCAAGAGTCGCAACACCCCTTTCGACGGATGGACGCTCAAGGGAAAGGCGATCCGCACGCTGGTCGGCGGAATCGTGGTCTGGGAGGACGAATAGTGAAGGCAACGCTTGCTCTGGCCGACGGTCGCATTTTTCGCGGCCGCGGTTTCGGCTCCGAAGGCAAAGTGGGAGGCGAGGTGGTCTTCAACACCTCGCTGTCCGGCTACCAGGAGATCCTGACGGATCCGTCCTACGACGGGCAGATCGTCGTGATGACGTACCCGGAGATCGGCAACGTCGGCGTCAATCGCGAGGACGTCGAGGCGCATCGCCCGTTCCTGCGCGGCTTCGTCGTGAAGGAGTACTGGGACAAACCGAGCAACTGGCGCTCCGAGCAGCCTCTCGGCGACTACATGAGGGAGCACGGCATCGTCGGCATCGAGTGGATCGACACGCGCGCGCTCGTTCGTCACATCCGCGATCAAGGTGCGCAGCAGGCGGTGCTCGCGACCGGCGACGTGGACGAGGCCGAGCTGGTCCGGGAAGCCGCCTCTCGCGCGAGCCTGGTCGGACAGGACCTCGCGACCGGGGTCAGCACAAAATCGTCGTACCGATGGACGGGCGCGACGTGGGACCTCGAGAAAGGCTACGTCGAAGAGGCAATTCGAGCCCCCGACATCGTCGGACCCGAGGGCGGCCCGCTGGTCGCTGCGTTCGACTACGGCCTCAAGTTCAACATCTCGCGTAATTTGATCGCGCACGGCTGCCGCGTCGTGGTGGTGCCGGCGGATACCACGGCTCAGCAGATCCGCGACCTCGGCGTGGACGGGCTTTTCCTGTCCAACGGCCCCGGCGATCCCGATGCGGTGCGCGGGGCGGTCGAAGTGGTCGGCGAACTGGCGCGCGACATGCCCACGTTCGGCATCTGCCTCGGCCACCAGATCCTCGCGCTCGCGCTCGGCGCCAGGACCTACAAGATGAAGTTCGGCCACCACGGCGGTAACCAGCCGGTGCTCGAGGTGGACACGGGCCGCGTGTCGATCACCTCGCAGAACCACGGCTTCGCCGTCGACCCCGAGTCGCTACCGGCCGACCTTCGAATCACCCACATCAACCTCAACGACCGGACCGTCGAGGGATTCGCGCACCGCGAGCTGCCGATCTTCTCGGTGCAGTACCATCCGGAAGCGTCCCCGGGACCCCACGATGCCGAACCGCTGTTCGCACGCTTCGTCGAATCGATGAAGACGCGCTCGACCAGCGGGATCGAGAAGAGGATCGAGACTCTGAGCGACCGTAACTTTCAACTGCGGAAATCCACCGCGATTCACAAAGAAGGCTGAGCAGTGCCCAAGCGCGAAGACATCAAGAGCATCCTCATCGTCGGAGCCGGACCGATCGTGATCGGCCAGGCCTGTGAGTTCGATTACTCGGGAACCCAAGCCTGCAAGGCCCTCAAGGAAGAGGGCTACAAGGTCATCCTGATCAACTCGAATCCGGCCACCATCATGACGGACCCGGATTTCGCCGACCGTACCTATATCGAGCCGATGACGCCCGAAGCGCTGACCGCGGTCATCGAGGCCGAAAGGCCCGACGCGCTGCTGCCGACGATGGGCGGCCAGACGGCGCTCAACCTGACGATCGAAGTGGCCGAGCGCGGCGTGCTCGAGAAGTTCGGCGTGCAGCTGATTGGCGCGAACATCGAGGCCATCAAGAAGGCCGAGGACCGCAACCTTTTCAAGGCGGCGATGTCCAGCATCGGCCTCGATCTTCCGCGCAGCGGCTATGTCCGCAGCATGGAAGACGGCAGGAGGGTGGTAGCCGACCTCGGGCTGCCGGTCATCATCCGCCCGTCGCGGACGCTCGGCGGCATGGGCGCCAACATCGCGAAGACGATGGAGGAATACGAGACGTACCTGACCTGGGCGCTCGAACTCTCGCCGATCCACGAGGTGCTGGTCGAGGAGTCGATCGAAGGCTGGAAGGAGTACGAGCTCGAGGTGATGCGCGACCACAAGGACAACGTCGTGATCGTGTGCTCGATCGAGAACCTCGATGCGCTCGGCGTGCACACGGGCGACAGCATCACCGTCGCGCCGGCCCAGACGCTGACCGACAAGGAGTACCAGCTCATGCGCGACTCCGCGCTCGCGATCATCCGCGAGATCGGGGTCGAAACCGGCGGCTCCAACATCCAGTACGCCGTCGATCCGACCAACGGGCGCATGGTCGTCATCGAGATGAACCCGCGCGTGTCGCGTTCGTCGGCGCTGGCCTCGAAAGCCACCGGATTCCCGATCGCGAAGATCGCCGCCAAGCTGGCGGTGGGCTATACGCTCGACGAGATCCGTAACGACATCACGCGCGAGACGCCGGCCAGCTTCGAGACGAGCATCGACTACGTCGTGACCAAGATCCCGCGCTTCACGTTCGAGAAGTTCAAGGGAGCCGAGGACAAGCTCACCTCGCAGATGCGTTCGGTCGGCGAGGCAATGGCCATCGGCCGCACCTTCAAGGAAAGCCTGCAAAAGGCGCTGCGCTCGCTCGAGACCGGCAGCTACGGCTTCGAGTCGCCGGAAGAACTACCCGACGCGGAGTTCGACGCGAAAGTGAGCGTGGCCAACTCGCAGCGGCTCTGGTACGTGGCCGAGGCCTTCCGCAAGGGCTACTCGGCCGAGCGTCTCTTCGAAATGACGAAGATCGACCCGTGGTTCCTCGAGAACATCCGGCAGATCGTCGCGAAGGAAGGCGAGATCGCCGCCCTCGCCGGCATTGACGCATTCGCTTCCGACGAACTACGACTTGCCAAGCAGTGGGGGTTCTCGGATCGTCGCCTGGCCACGCTGCTGCGCACCGACGAGAAGGCCGTACGCACGCGGCGGCTGAAGGACGGCATCGAGCCCGTCTACAAGATGGTGGACACCTGCGCGGCCGAGTTCCTCGCGTACACGCCATACCTGTACTCCACCTACGAGGAGGAGGACGAGGCGCCGCCGACGACGAGCCGGAAGATCATCATCCTCGGCGGCGGCCCGAACCGCATCGGCCAGGGCATCGAGTTCGACTACTGCTGCGTGCACGCCGCTTTCGCTCTGAAGGAAGCCGGCTTCGAAACCATCATGGTCAACTGCAACCCCGAGACGGTTTCCACCGACTACGACACGTCGGACCGCCTCTACTTCGAGCCGCTCACGCTCGAGGACGTGCTGGCCATTGTCACGCGCGAGAAGCCGGTCGGCGTGATCGTGCAGTTCGGCGGGCAAACGCCGCTCAAGCTCGCCAAGGCGCTCGAGGCCGAAGGCGTCCCGATCATCGGCACGTCCCCGGACGCGATCGACCGCGCCGAGGACCGCGAACGCTTCAAGGCTGCGCTCGACACGCTGGGCCTGCGACAGCCGCCGTCGGGTACCGCGCGCACCGTCGCGCAGGCCGAAGAGGTGGCGCGCGAGATCGGACTACCGGTACTCGTGCGGCCTTCCTACGTGCTCGGCGGCCGCGCGATGGAGATCGTGCACGAGTTCGACCACCTGCGCCGCTACATGGAGAACGCGGTGCGAATCTCGCCGGAACATCCCGTGCTGATCGACAAGTTCCTCGACCACGCCATCGAGGTGGACGTGGACGCGATCTCCGACGGAACCGAAGTCGTGATCGGCGGGATCATGGAGCACATCGAGGCGGCCGGCGTGCATTCGGGCGACAGTGCGTGCTCGCTGCCGCCGTGGTCGCTCAGCCGCGAGATTCAGGACGAGATCCGCAACCAGACCGTCGCGATGGCGCGCGAACTCGGCGTCTGCGGGCTGATGAACGTGCAGTTCGCGGTGGTCGGCGACCTCATCTACGTGCTCGAGGTCAACCCGCGCGCATCGCGCACGGTGCCGTTCGTGTCGAAGGCCATCGGCGTGCCGCTCGCGAAGCTGGCTGCGCGCGCGATGGCGGGCGAGTCTCTCGCGTCGCTCGGTTTCACGTCCGAACACATCCCGACTTACACCTCGGTGAAAGAGGCGGTGTTCCCGTTCCTCAAGTTCCCGGGCGTCGACACGTTGCTCGGCCCGGAGATGCGATCGACCGGCGAAGTGATGGGCATCGACCGCCGCTTCGGCCTCGCGTTCGCGAAGGCGGAGGAAGCTGCCGGCAACCGCCTGCCGTCGTCGGGGTGCGCGCTGGTGACCGTCAGGCCGGAGGATCGCGAACGCATCGGGCGAGTGTCGCGCCGGCTCGTCGAAGCCGGCATGTCGCTGATGGCTACGGACGGCACCGCCGCGTACCTCGAGGGCCTCGGCCTTGCCTGCCTGCGCGTGAACAAGGTGTACGAGGGGAGCCCGCACACGGTGGACGCCATTCGCGCCGGCAAGGTGCAACTCGTGCTTCACACCGTCGGCGACCCCAAGAGCGTGCAGGACTCGTTCTCGATGCGGCGTGCGGCGCTCGAGACGGCCACGCCGTACTTCACGACCATTGCCGGCGCGGCGGCGGCCGCTGAGGGCCTGCTGCTGCGCAGCCAGGACGGCGTGCGCGTGACTGCGCTGCAGGATTTTCACGCCGGCAACTGGAGCTGAGCGTTGTCGCCGCAAGGAGAATCAGAACCATGAATCCCTTCGAGACCATTCGTCAGTTTTCCCGCATGCTCACCAACCTCGATGCCTGGCTGCAGGCCGGCGTCGTCCACGCCGAGGCCAAGGGCTTCCCGGCCGACGTGCTGGCGCAGTCCCGCCTCGCCCCCGACCAGTATTCGCTTGTCCAGCAGGTGCAGTCGGCCTGCGACAGCGCCAAGTTCGCGGTGGCGTACTTCTCCGGCCAGAAGGCGCCGTCCCATCCCGACACCGAGACCACCATCGAAGAGCTCCGCGCTCGTATTCGCGCTTGCCTCGACTACGTGGACGGCGCCAAGGCGTCCGACTTCGGACCCGTCGAATCGGTTCGTGTCTCCCCGGCGTGGATGGGCGGCAAGTCCGTACCGGGCGACGTCTACCTTCACCGCCTGTCGATCCCGAACTTCTACTTCCACGTGACGACGGCCTACGCGATCCTTCGCCACAACGGTGTGGCGCTCGGCAAGGGCGATTTCATGGGTGTGAAGGATTTCTCCGAGCTCGGCGCCGAGTAGGGGATTCGATGGACGCGATCGCGGCCATCGAGCGCCGAAAATCGACGCGCGCGTTCCAGGACCGGCCGGTCTCGGCAGCCGACCTTCGCGGTATTCTGGAAGTGGCGCGCTGGGCGCCGTCGGGTGGCAATTGCCAGCCGTGGCACGTTTACGCACTCTCGGGCGCGTCGATGGCGCGCTTCCGCGCGGAGGTGGAAGCGGCCACTGCAGTCGATCCGATGGGCGAAGCGCCGGAGTTTCCGATGTATCCGATCGGGATCAAGGAACCGTACCGCACGCGGCGCTTCGAATGCGGCGAGGATCTCTATCGCAGCATCGACGTCGCGCGCGATGACAAGCCGGCGCGCTTTCGCCAGTTTGCGAAGAACTTCGAGTTCTTCGGCGCAACGGCGGCGTACTTCTTTGCGGTCGACCGGCAGATGGGATTCGGGCAGTGGGCGCATCTCGGCATGCTGATGCAGACGATCGCGCTCACGGCCGAAGCGAAGGGACTGGCTACCTGCATGCAGGAGTCGTGGATGACGAGGCACTCGCTGGTGCGACGCTTCTTCCACATCCCGGAAGAGTGGCAGTTCTACTGCGGCATGGCGGTCGGGTATGCAGACGACTCGGCGCCGATCAACTCGTGGCGCACCACGCGCGCGCCCGTCGACGAGTTCGCGACGTTTTTCAGCTGACGGCCGGCGCGAGCCCAAGGCGCGTGCTGGCCGGCGAACGCACGACGCCGCCGCGCCTGTGTGGAGCTGGCGGCGTCAGCTGGTCGCGCGCGGCCCGCGTCCGATCCGTCCGAGAAACAGCGTGTGCCGTCCCCCCTTGACGCTGCCCTGGCGGGCCGGCAGGGAGACAACCTCCACGGCGAAACGCGCAC
>JBHEOD010000008.1:0-4942 GCA_046261745.1 Binatia bacterium | reverse complement strand
GGCCAGAGCCTTCTCGAACGCGCGGCTCGGTGAGACCGACCATACGGCCAGCACGCCGCCGGGCCTCAGCGCCGCGCGCAGGGCCGCGAGGCCGGCCGGCGCGTAGAGCGCGGCATTGCCCGTCGTCGTGAACGCATCCGGCCCGTTGTCGACGTCGAGCAGGATCGCGTCGAATCCCTCGCGCGGCGAGGCGACGACGCGGCGCACGTCCGCTACCTCGAGCCGCACGCGCGCATCGGACAGCGCGTCCGCCGAAAGCGGCGCGAGCACGCCGCGATTCCATTCGACCACGCACGGGAAAATTTCCGCGACTACGACTTCGGCCTTCTTCGGGAGCACGTCGAGCGTTGCGCGCAGCGTGAATCCCATGCCGAGGCCGCCGATCAGCACGCGCGGCCGCGGCGAGCGCAGGGCGGGGTCGAGGCTGGCCGCGGCCATGGCCTGTTCGGAGCCGTGGCTGCGGCTCGACATCAACACTTCGTTGCCGATGCGCACCACGTAGCCGCCGGCTTCGGCGTGCAGTGTGATCGGCGCACCTTCGGCCGTGGTGCCGGATCCGAGCAACTCGCGCGGGCGCATCGTCAGGCCGGACCGTGCAGCGACACAGGCGCACTCATGCGATCTGCCCGATCTCGCCGCGGACGACGCCGGAGGGAAGCTCGGCCACCACGCTGTCACCGCTGCGCTTGCCGGCAATGGCGGCGCCGAGCGGGGAGCGGGGCGTGAGCACCAGGATCTGCTTGCCGGCCACGACCATTTTCTCGCCGCCGCCGAACGGAGCCAGGAAATAGATGGCCTCTACGCCGTCGTCCGTCACCATCTTGACCAGCGCACCGGGTGCGGCGGCTTCATCGTCGGCGAAGGCATGGAGGCTCATCAGGTCGAGGGCGCGAATTCCGTCGCGCATGGTCTCGACACGCTCCGCCAGTCCGCGCGCCAGATACCCCGCCTCGATGGAGCGGGTGTCCTTCGGATGTTCCTGGCGCGCCTCCGGATGCACCGCACCCGATTGCACGGCCTGCTGGGAGGCTGTGAGGCTCTCGAGGATGGTCGCGAGTCGGTCGCGCAGGATGGTGAGAATGGCCTTCTTGTCGACGGTTACCATGGGTCACACCAGGAACGTCGCGAGACCGAGCAGCAGCGCGAGGCTGGCGATATCGGTGATCGACGTTACGAAGATGCTGGAAGCCGAAGCCGGGTCGGTACCGAGGCGTCGCAGCGTGAGCGGCACGAGTCCTCCGAAAATTCCGCTGACGACGCACGAGATGGTCATGGCGACGAAGACGACCAGCGCGAGCATCGGCGCGCGCTCCTCCCCCTGGGCCATGGCGAGCAGCAGCATCCCGAGTCCGGCCGAGATGCCCGTCAGTGCGCCGTTGAGAAGGCCGAGGAGGGCCTCCTTGCTGACGAGTCGGGCGCCGCCGGACGTCTCGAGCTCGCCGAGGGTGAGGCCGCGAAGCGTGACGGCAAGGGCC
This sequence comes from Binatia bacterium, assembly GCA_046261745.1. GTDB lineage: Bacteria > Desulfobacterota > Binatia > UBA1149 > CAITLU01 > DATNBU01. Next base: position 3,467 of record JBHEOD010000008.1, on the reverse strand, counting down.
TGGCATCCCGTGTTGGAAGCCTGTCCGGTAAGCACCGGCAGGAAGGCGGCCAGCACGACGATCTGGTTGACGGTTTCCTGAAACACGCTGACCACCGCGCCGGCCATGAAGCACGTCAGCAGGTTGATCTGCAGCCACGGGTGACGCAGCCGCAGCGATGACATCCACGGCGTCGCGAGCCGCTCTTCCTTGTCGATGCCGACCATCGACCCGGCCTGTGCGCTGATCTCGATGGTCTGCGCGGTGAACAGCGTCTCGCCGCGCACGACGCCGACGAGCCGTCCCGCGTCGTCGCAGACGGGATAGTCGGGGTAGTGGCGGTGCAGCACCACCTTCATCGCTTCCTTGAGCGGCATCTCCGGCTTGAGGCAGAAAGGGTCGCGGATCATCACGTCGCGCAGGAGGTCGTCGAGGCGGGCGAGCAGCAGGTCGCGCATCACCAGCACGCCGAGCAGTCGTCCATGGTCGTCGACGACGTAGCCGTAGCTGAAGAAGCCGCGGGCGAGTAGTTCGCGCAACGCCTCGACGGTTTCCCGCACCGTCATCTCGGGGCGGAAGGCCGCGCGTGCGACACCCATCAGCCTTCCGACGGTGTCAGGAGCGTAGCTCGTCGCGCGCCAGGTTTCGTCGGCGAGCTCGGAGGGCAGCGCGGCCAGCAACGAGCGTCGGCGCCGCCGTGACAGGTTGTCGAGGACCGCGCGTGCCTGGTCGGCGTCCATGCTCCCCAGGAGCCGGATGACGGCGTCGTCCGGCCACGATTCGATGAGGTGGGCGGCTTCGTAAGGGTCGCGCGCGTCGATCTCGAGGCGCAAGGCACCGCGCGGTTGCGGGTTGCTGGCAGAAGGGTCGGCGACTTCCATCACGGGCTCCTCTCGACCCTGCGGGCGACGGATGGTTTCGCTCGATCGGGCCGGGCGGCGCGCAGGTTGGCCCAGCCGGGGGCCCGATGCACACGCGCCGGTGCGGTACCGCCGTAGCCGCCTCTGCGCGACCAGAATCGGGTGTCGTCGCTACGCGGACTGCACGGCTTGCGGCGCCATGTTCGACTTCCGGGCGCTGCGTCAGCTAAGGCAGGCGCACCGTGGCGCTCGAAGATTCCGTCCAGTTCCTCAAGGGCGTCGGGCCGCGGCGCGGCGGGATGCTCGAGAAGGCGGGCCTGTGCACGTTCGAGGACCTGCTCTTCCACTTTCCGTTCCGTTACGAAGATCGCCGCCGCATCCTGACGCTGCGCCACGTGGCGGCCGGCGGCGAAGCGACGCTGGTCGGCAAGGTGACGGCGGTGCGCGAGCACCGCCGCCCGGGCCGGCGCGGGTCGATCCTGCACGCGCTGTTCACCGACGAGAGCGGCTGGGCCGAGCTCCTGTGGTTCCAGCAGGCCGCCTATTTTCGCGACAAGCTGAAGGAAGGCCCGCTGTGGCTCGTGCACGGACGCGTCGAGGCGGCTCCGCGCGGCGGGCTGCAGATCGTGCATCCGGAAATCGAGATGCTCGAGGTGGGCGAGGGCGGTTCCAACGTCGACGCGAAGCGCGTGGCCGCACGCATGGCGAGGATCCTTCCGGTCTACCAGAAGCCCGGCGAGATTCCGGTGGCGGCGATGCGGCGCATTGTCGCGCAGGTGACCGAAAAGTATGCGCCGGCCGCACGCAGCGCGGTGCCGGAGGCGGTTCGCACGCGCCTGAAACTGCTGCCGGTTGCCGACGCGCTTCGCTACCTGCACGAGCCGCCGATGGATGCCGATATCGACGCGCTTCACGACTCGGCCACGCCGGCGCACCGCAGCCTCATCTTCGAGGAGTTGTTCGCGTTGCAGGTCGGCATGACGCTGCGCAAGGTCGAGCGCGAGAATCAGCCGGGCCTCGTGATCGCTCGCGCGGACGAGCGGCTCCGCGCGTATTTCGCGCGGCTGCCGTTCGAGCTCACCCATGCGCAGAAGCGAGTGGTGCACGAGATCGCCGGTGACATGGCCAGGCCGCAGCCGATGAACCGCCTCGTGCAAGGCGACGTGGGGAGCGGCAAGACGGTGGTCGCGTTCGCGGCGGCGCTGCAGGCCATCGCGGCCGGCTACCAGGTGGCCGTGATGGCACCCACCGAGCTGCTGGCCGAGCAGCACTTCGCGACGATGCGCGCATGGGCCGAAGCCGAGAAGGTGGACATCCGCCTGCTCACCGGCAGCCTCAAGGCCGCGGCCGCGCGCGAGGTGCGCGAAGCCGTGGCGTCCGGGCACACCGACCTCGTCGTCGGTACGCATTCCCTGATCCAGGATTCCACCGCGTTCGCGCGCCTCGGCCTTGCGATCATCGACGAGCAGCACCGCTTCGGCGTCGCGCAGCGGCAGGCCATCCAAACGTCGGGGATCAGCGCGGACGGACGCAAGGGCGCGCGCGCCGACACGCTGCTGCTGTCGGCTACGCCGATCCCGCGCACGCTGTCGCTGACGCTGTACGGCGACCTCGACGTCAGCGTGATCGACGAGCTTCCGCGCGGCCGACTCCCGATCGTCACGCGCGTGATCCGCACCACCGCGCGGCCGAGGCTCTACCAGCGCATGGCCGCGGCGATGAGCGAAGGCCTTCAGTGCTACGTGGTCTATCCGCTCGTGGAAGAGTCGGAGGCGATGGACCTTGCCGACGCGACGAGCATGGCCGAGCAGCTTCAGCAGGGACCGTTGCGCGAGTTCCGCGTCGGACTCCTGCACGGCCGCATGAAGCCGGCCGAGAAGGACGCCGTGATGCGCCGGTTCAAGGCCAGGGAGCTCGACGTGCTGGTGGCGACGACGGTGATCGAAGTCGGCATCGACGTGCCGAACGCGACGATCATGGTGATCGAGCACGCGGAGCGCTTCGGACTGGCGCAGATGCATCAGCTTCGCGGACGCGTCGGTCGCGGCAGCCGCGAGTCGTTTTGCTGCCTGGTTGCCGACGTCGGCCAGAGCCGCGAGGCCTTCGAGCGGCTGCGCGTGATGGAGTCGACGGGCGACGGCTTCGCGATCGCCGAGGCCGACCTCAAGCTTCGCGGTCCCGGGGAGTATCTCGGGACCCGCCAGTCAGGCGCGCCGGCGCTGCGCGCGGCCAACCTGGTGCGCGACGGCGAGTTGCTAGGCATTGCTCGCAGCGAAGCTCTGGCCTGGCTCGCGCACGACCCCACGCTGGCGAAAGACGAATCCGCGGACCTGCGGCGGGTGCTCAGCACGCGATGGGAAGGCCTTCTCGATCTCGCCGAAGTCGGATAGCGAAACCCTCGCCGACGGCACTTTCGGGCCCGCTTCAGGGTACGTTCGGCGCCACGAGTGCCGCGGCGATCTCCAGTGCCTGCTCGAGATGATGCTCCAGCGTCGGCAGCTGCTCGCTCGCGAATTCCTTCAATTCCGGATCGGTCCCCGACTCTTTCTCGTTGCGGAACAGTGCGACGGCAGCCTTGTGCTCGGCGACCTCTGCCTGCATGTACGCCTGGTCGAACGTGCCGGCGTC
>JBHEOD010000079.1:15349-17312 GCA_046261745.1 Binatia bacterium | reverse complement strand
GCTTTGGGCGCGCTCGCAGACGATGCCCGCCGCGCCGGTCTCGGCGACGGCCGCGATGAAGTCGTGGCCGTCGAAGCTGGGGCCGCGCAGGCAAAAGAACAGGTCGCCCGCGGAGACGGAACGGCTGTCGGTGGAAACGCGCCTGAACGTGGCAGCCGGATCGCCGTGAAGCTGCGCCGACATCGCGCGCGCGGCATCGCCGAGACCGGGCGCGCACGAAAGGTCACGGCCGGCCCCGCGGTGCCCACCCTCGACGGAATCCCCGCTCACGTCCTCTTACCTCCCGGTCGGCCCGTCGGGCCCCGCCGCCACTTTCCCTTGAAGACGCCGCGCCAGCATGGCCCGCGCGACCTCGCGGTCGTCGAAGTGCCGCCTCGTCCCGGCGGTTTCCTGGTAGTCCTCGTGGCCCTTGCCCGCGATGAGGACGACGTCGACAGGCGTCGCGATCGCGATCGCCGTCTCGATCGCGACGAGTCGATCCGCCTCGACGAGATATCCGCCCGTGCCCCGTGCGGCAAGCTCGGCCGCGCTGCGACGGGTCTTTCGCGCACCGATGCCGTGCTCGATCTCCTCGAGGATGGCGTGCGGGTCTTCACTGCGCGGGTTGTCGGAGGTGAGCACGGCCGCGTGGGCCAGCTCGGCCGCGATGCGGCCCATGATCGGACGCTTGCCGCGGTCGCGGTCTCCGCCGCAGCCGAAAACCACGATGATTCGGCCGCTGGCCTCGCCGACGAGGGCGCGCAGGCTTCGCTCGAGGGCGTCGGGCGTGTGCGCGTAGTCGACGAAGACCGCCGGCCCGCTCCCGTCGTCGGCCTCGGCGGCGACGATTCTTTCCATGCGGCCGGGCACCGCCGGGCACGCCGACAGTCCGCTCGCGATCGCGTCGACTTCCACGCCGGTCGCACGCGCGAGCGCAGCCACGGCCAGCAGGTTCGAGAGGTTGGCGGCGCCGACCAGCGGCGAGCGAATCGTCACGCTGGCGCCGCCGAGTTCGAAGACCGCGTCGATGCCGCCCAGCGTGCACTCGGCCGACACGACATGCGCGCGGGCACGCGAACCCGACGCCGTCGAAACGGTCCAGACGTCGTGCCGCGAGAGCTCGGCCACGAGCGTGGAAACCCTCGCGTCGTCCGCGTTGAGCACCGCGACGCCGCGTCCGGGCTGGAGGTACTCGCGGAAGAGCGAGGCCTTCGCCGCGAAATAGCTGTCCTCGCTCGAATGGTAGTCGAGATGGTCGCGGGTGAGGTTCGTGAACAGCGCAGCGCGGAAGTGGCAGCCGGCCACGCGGCGCTGGTCGAGCGCGTGCGAGGAGACTTCCATCGCGACGCTGTCGCAGCCGTGGCCGAGCATCTCGCCGAGCAGCGCCTGAAGGTCCACCGCCGACGGCGTGGTCATCGACGACGTGCGCTCGAAGGAGCCGCAGCGCTGCACGATCGTCCCGACCACACCCGCCCGCTTGCCGGCGGCTTTCCACACGGCCTCGAGAAGATACGTGCAGCTGGTCTTGCCGTTGGTGCCGGTGACGCCGACGACTTCGAGCGCGTCGGACGGGTCGCCGTAAAACGCCGACGAAAGGTAACCCGCGGCCGCCGCGACGTCCGACGCGACGATGGCGGGCAGGTCGGCGGGCGCATGCGCACGGTCGCAGACGACAGCCGCAGCGCCGCGCCTGCGGGCATCGGCGACGAACGCCGCTCCGTCCACGCGAGTGCCCGGCACCGCCACGAAGAGGTCGCCTGCCTCGACACGGCGGGAGTCGAGACGAACGCCGGCGATCCTCGTCGCATCGGCGCAAGCGGACGGATCGCGCAGGGACGCCTTGAGACCTCGTCGCTGTGCGCAGCCGCAGGCCTTGCGGTCCGCGATCCATGTCGCCGTCCGCCCTTTTCCCGCCCTCGCATTGCTGCGGTCTGACCGGCACCCTCGCTGAGCTGGCGTGATGTGATCTCCGCCTTGGTGCTTG
>JBHEOD010000079.1:0-15339 GCA_046261745.1 Binatia bacterium | reverse complement strand
TGTCCATCCAACCATTCTGCACCCGCGTCGCTCAAACCCATGCAGCCAAAAAATGGGGTCAGACCCCATTTTTTGCGCGAACCTGGGGTTGCACCCCATTTTTCCAGCGAAGGCGGATCCGCGGGCGAAAAAACCGCGCACACAGCCCGCTCTTCACAGCGTGGCGGCGAGCTTCAGGGAAACGGGGGCGGCGGGCGCGAGGGTGCTGCCCGCGGAAGGTTCGTGCGAGACCACGAAGCCGTGGCCCTCGATCTTCACGTCGCAGTTGCACGCGGCCAGCGCGCGCATCGCGGCGCGCAGCGGAAGGCCGCGCAGGTCGGGCATCGCGCCCGCAGGAAGCGCCACCGGCGGCGTCGCGGGTGCGGCGGAGGCCTCCTGCAGCAGGATTTCCTCATCGGCTTCGAAAAGCTTGTCGAGTTCGTCGCTCGGCGCCGGAAGCTCGCGTTCGATGCCCAGGTAGTCGAGGCTGGATTCGGCAATCGCCTTGAAGACAGGCCCGGCGATGACGCCGCCGTAGTGCATGCCCTTCGGCTCGTCCACCATCACCACCATGACCACGCGCGGATCCTCGACCGGCAGGAAGCCGGCGAAGGACGCCAGCCAGCGGCTCTCGCTGTAGCGCCCGTTCTCGGCCTTTTGAGCGGTGCCGGTCTTGCCGGCAGCCGGCACGCCGTCGATCATCGCGGCCGACGCGGTGCCGGTTTTGCTGACCACCGCGGCCATCATGTGGCGCATCTTGCGCGCCACGTCGACACTGATCACGCGCCGTTCCTCCTGGAGCGGGAAGTCGCGCTTCACGCTGCCGAACTGGTCGGTGATCTTGCGGATGATGCGCGGCTGCATGCGCACGCCGTCGTTGGCAATGGTGGCGTACGCCGACGCCAGTTGCAGCGCCGTGACGCTGATGCCCTGGCCGAAGCTGATCGTCGTGGTGTTGATCTGCTTCCACTTGTCGGGCGGCAGCACCATGCCGCGGCGCTCGCCGGGCATCTCGACGTGGCTCAGGCGGTCGAACCCGAATGCGTTCAGGTAGTCGTAGACACGCTGGGGGCCCAGCATCCAGCCGATCTTCGCCGAACAGATGTTGCTCGAGACGCGAATCACGCCGTTCACGTCCAGGTTGCCGTAGGGGTGATGGTCGCGGATCGGGCGGCGCCATCCCGGCACCATGATGCGGCCGTTCTCGCAGAACATCTGCGTTTCGGGCGTGATCAGCTTTTCTTCCATCGCAGCCGCGACGACGAAGGGTTTCATCGTCGAGCCCGGTTCGAAGAGGTCGGTGACGACGCGATTGCGGCGCGCGGCCAGCGGGCTCTCGTCGACGTCGTTCGGGTCGTACGTGGGCACGTTGGCGAGCGCGAGGATCTCGCCGGTCTTCGGGTCCATCATCACGACCGCGCCGGCGGTGGCGTTGGTCTTCTCGACTTGCTTGGCCAGCTCCATTTCCGCGATGCTCTGCAGCGTCGCATCGATCGTGAGGTAGGCGGTGCCGCCGCGATTGAGTCCGGTGTCCTCGCGATTGCTGCGGAACGCACGGCCCGTGACGTCGCGGCAGATGTGCACCGTGACGGACGCGCCGCGGATCTCCTTGTCGAAGAGCTTTTCCACTCCTTCGAGGCCGTCGGAATCGGAGCCGACGAAACCGATGATGTGCGCGGCCGTTCCGCCCTGCGGATAGCTGCGCTCCTGGCTCTGATGAATCTCGACGCCGGGAAGACGAAGGTTGCGGATGGCCGTCGAGACATCCTGATCCACCGCGCGCGACAGCCAGCGGAACTTGTCGCCGCCCTGCGAAAGGTTGGCCTCGAGCTTGGCCTGCTCGATGCCGAGCAGCGGAGCGAGAGTGCCGGCGTGGGACGGATCGTACTTGTAGCCGCTGCCGCGCGAGACCTTGGCCGCCGACGTCGTCGTGGCCAGCACGACCCCGTTGCGGTCAACGATGGGGCCGCGATACGCGAGTTCGATGCTGTCCTTGCACTTGGTGGTCTCGTAGATGTTCCGGTAGTGCTCGCCGCGTATCACCTGCAGGTGATACATGCGGGCCACCAGCGTCACGCCGCCGAGCGCGCACAGCGCGCCGATCCAGCCCAGGCTGGAGCTGAACCGGTTACGGCTTCGCATCGGTTCCCAGGGAGCCCGCCCCGATTCGGCGGAGTTGCCCGTGCGTCGGCTTTTGCATGCCGAACTCGACGGCGCGTGACGCCAGCAGGGCCGGACGCGATTCGCGCGCGACTGCATCCTCGAGTTCGACGCGCTCCTGATCGAGGCGGTGAATGAGACGGCTGAGCGCCTCGCGTTCGTATCCGAGGTTGCGGCTCACTGCGGCGATCCAGAGATGGCCGCTGACAAGCAACGCGACACTGGCGACGCGCAGCCAGATGCGCCGGCGCATGCCGGCTTCGCCGGGGTCGTGCACGCCCTGGCGCGTGAGGAGTTCGAGGAAATCGGGGCCTTTTTGCACCGGCGTGGTGCGGGGGGCGCGGCTTGGGCTGCTCATGCGGCGAGCCTCTCTACGACGCGCAAACCCGCACTGCGAGCGCGCGGGTTGCGTTCGATCTCGCCGTCGCTCGGTTTCTGCTTGCCGCGCGTGATGCGCCGGACCTTGGGCGACCAGCCGCAATTGCAGATCGGCTGGCGCGGGGGACAAAGACAACTCGCCGACCACATTGCGAACGCCTGCTTCACGATTCGGTCCTCGAGCGAATGGTAGCTCAGGATCGCGAGGCGGCCGCCCGGACGCAGCAGTTCCCAGCCGCGATCGAGCAGCGCCTCGATCTGGTCGAGCTCGCAGTTGACCGCGATGCGCAGCGCCTGGAACGTGCGCGTGGCCGGCTCGATGCCGGGCTTGGTCTTCACACCCGCGGCGCGCACGGCGGCGCACAGCTCTGAGGTGGTCCGCACCGGCGCGGTTTCGCGGCGCCGCACGATCTGCCGCGCGATGCGCCGCGACGCATGCTCTTCGCCGTATCGGTAGATGATGTCGGCCAGTTCGCGCTCGGACAGGCCGGCCAGGAGGTCGGCGGCAGTGTTCGGCAGGCGCTGGTCCATGCGCATGTCCAGCGGCGCGTCCACCTGAAAGGAGAACCCGCGATCGTCGCGGCCGAGTTGCAGCGTGGAGACGCCGAGATCGACGATGATGCCGTCGGCGCCCTCGCCCCACCCCGCATCCGAGAGCACCACGCGAAGGTTGGCAAAGGAGTCACGCACCAGCCGCACGCGCGCGCCGAAGCGCTCGAGGCGCCGGCGCGAAAGCTCCAACGCCGCGTCGTCCCAGTCCACACCGACAAGTTCGCCGTCGGGCGCGCTGGCTTCGAGGATGAGTTCGCTCATCCCACCCTCCCCCACAGTCGCGTCGACGAAGCGACTGCCGGAGCCCGGATTGACGGCTTCCACGATCTCATCGGCCATCACCGGGACGTGGCGGCCGAGGCGCTGGCGGTCGGTGGCCGCCTGCGAACCGTTGGTGGGATCATGCGCAGGCAAAACCGTTCCCCATTCCTCTCAGATGCCGAAGTCGTCGAAGGAGAGGGAGTCGCCGGCGGCTTCGTCGGCGGACTTCTGGTGTTGCCAGTTTTCCTTCGACCAGATCAGGAACTTCTCGAGATCGCCGGTGAAGACGGCCTCCTTGGTGAGGGAGATGTAGTCGCGCAGGTCCTGGGGAAGAAGCACGCGCCCCTGGGCATCGAGGACGAGTTCCTGGGCAGGATGGACGTAGTGACGCTTGAAGGTGCGGGTGCGGTCCTGGAACTGCGGCATGCTGCTGATGCGGGCCTCGAGCGCTTGCCAGGCCGCCATTGGGTAGACGTCGAGGGTACGTGGGCCGCCGCCTACGGACTTGGTGACGACGACGCGGGGATCGCCCTGGTCCACGGGCAGTAACTCGCGGAATTTCCTCGGGATCGCGACCCGCGCCTTGTCATCCAACGTATGAAAGAAGGTGCCGCGAAACATCGAACGCCTGCCGGGAAGGGAGCGACCCACGCGCGGCCGGCGCTCCCTGTTGCGACGACCGATTTAGAAAGGACCGATGGGCAGCCCACACAACCACCACCGCCTGCGCTCACGCGCCTTGCGGCGAAACCCCGACCGACTCGCAACAGGAGAGGAATCCACTAGTCCCCATTGCTACCCACCGGCCCCCATCGTGTACGCCAACGTCCCCACCGGCGTCAAGCGCTACCGAGGGGTCGAACGCGATAATTTTCGCGAAGATAGGCGAACGCACAGGGAAAACGCGCGGGGTGGGATTGGGACGCTGTGGTCCCCGGTCTCGGAAGTTGGTGGAGCCTGAGCCGGCCTGTAAGCCGGATTCTGTGCGACCGCTTGCGCGGCCCGGCAATCATTCCTCTAGGCCGCCGGTTGCCCGGCGGCTCGAGCGACCTAAACCCGGAGGCCTGGGACGAGCCGCCCGCCTCCCTATTCGGTCTTGCTCCGGGTGGGGTTTACCTAGCATCCGCCGTCACCGGCAGATCTGGTGAGCTCTTACCTCACCGTTTCACCCTTACCGCGGCCCCGCTTTCGAGGAGCCGCGGCGGTTTGTTTTCTGTGGCACTTTCCCCGCCTCACGACGGGCCGTCGTTATCGGCCACCCTGCTCTATGGAGTCCGGACTTTCCTCCCGTGACGCTTAGACGCATCACCGGCGACTGCCCGTCCGGCTCAGGCTCCACCCCGGACCATAACACCGGGGCCCGCAATGCGAAGTCGAGACGGCGAGCCGCCCGCCGGTGTTTGCCGCGAGAAAGCTACGTGCGTTCGGCGAACGGCACGAACAGGATGCGCTGGCACATCGGGCACACGCGCAGGGAGCCCGTGCGGCGGATCTCAATGAGGGTCTGCGGCGGGATCTGCACGTGGCAGCCCGCGCAGCAGCCCGACGTGTCCACTTCGACCACCGCAAGGCCCGAGCGACGCTCGAGCAGGAAGTCGTACTTCTTTCGAAGCGGCGCCTCGACGTGTCCGGCGGCTTCGTCGCGTGCGCCGCGCTCGGCAGAGAGTTCGGCGCGCAGCGCGGCAATGCGGCTCTCGTCCTCACTCACCTGCCTGTGGTCTTCGCTCTCGAGCTGAACGCGCGCCGCCTTGGCCGCCTCGATGGTGGTCTCGAAATCCTCCACCTTGGCCATGGCGTCGAGAAGGGCGGACTCGGCCTCGCGGATTTCTTCCTGGGCCGCCGTCACCTCACTGTGGCCGGCGTGCACTTCCTTTTCATTGCGTGCCTTCTGGGCGCGCTGGCGCTTCTGCTTGAGCGATTCCTGGAGGTCTTCGACCTTGCGCTCGGCCAGCGCGCGCTGGGAGACGGCGTCCTTGCGCGCGGCGAGCAGGCCGTCCACTCGCGCGGTGCATGCGGCGATGGCCGCGCGCCGCGCCGCGAGATCGGCTTCGTAGCGGCTGACGGTACGCTGCTTTTCCTGCAGCCGTGTGTCGAGGGCCTGAAGTTGGAAGAGGGTCTCGAGCTGGTTGGACAATGCCGTGCGTTCTCCCGCTCTCGTCGCCGTCGCATGCCGTCGCGCAGCGCCTGAGTCCCAATGACGGAGCGCCCGCGAGCGCATCGTCGTCGCCCGGTCCGCTTGTGCTTTCGATGTTCCGGCAGCGGACCACGACCGGAACCTTCACAGGAGTGGGCCCACCAGGACTTGAACCTGGGACCAGAGGATTATGAGTCCCCCGCTCTAACCAACTGAGCTATGGGCCCGGACTTCGTATTCGGGCCCATCTGCTTCGTTGGGGTGCCGGTCGCTCGCTACGACGTAGCTACGCTACGCCTTCGCTCTCTCCTCGGCACCCCGCCTCGCATCTGGACCCGACTACGAAGTCCGGGCGCGGGTGCGGGCATGATTCATGAGATGAAACCCTTCAGTTTTTTGCTTCGGACGGAGAGTCTCAGTTTGCGGAGCGCTTTGGCTTCGATCTGGCGGATTCGCTCGCGGGTTACCGAGAATCTGCTGCCGACTTCCTCCAACGTATGGTCGGTTTTCTCGCCTATGCCAAACCGCAGGCGCAGCACCTGTTCTTCGCGTGGCGTCAGTGACGAGAGCACCTGCCGAGTGCGGTGCTGCAGGTTGCTCTTGACCACGGCCTCGGCCGGAGAGACGGCCCGCTGGTCCTCGAGGAAGTCGCCGAGGTGGCTGTCTTCCTCGTCGCCGACGGGCGTCTCGAGCGAGATCGGCTCGCGCGTGATCTTGAGGATCTTGCGCACCCTCTCTGGCGCCATGTCGAGCAGGGTCGCAATCTCGGCGTCGGTGGCCTCGCGGCCGTTGTCCTGCTGGAACTGCCTCTTGGTACGGATGATCTTGTTGATCGACTCGATCATGTGCACCGGGATGCGGATGGTGCGTGCCTGGTCGGCGATCGAGCGCGTGATCGACTGGCGGATCCACCACGTGGCGTAGGTGGAGAACTTGTAGCCGCGCCGGTAGTCGAACTTGTCGACGGCCTTCATCAGGCCGATGTTGCCTTCCTGGATCAGGTCGAGGAACTGGAGGCCGCGGTTGTTGTAACGCTTGGCAATCGACACGACGAGGCGAAGGTTGGCCTCGATCAGCGCCTTCTTGGCCTCCACCACTTCGAACTGTGCGCGCGAAAGGTCGCGCACGAGCACGGCCAGAGCTTCGGGAGTGGCGCGCATGGAGGCCAGCAACACGTCGACTTCACGCGACGCCGCAATGATGGCCGCAGCCATTTCGCGGATCTGGTCGGCACCCAGCCGGAGCGTTCCGCAGATGCGCTGGTCGGCCGTGCGGTCCACTCCGAGCTGATTGGCGTACTCGATCACCTGGTCGGCCCGACGACCCGTGCGCTTCTCGGCGGCATCGAGCACGGCGACACGCGCGCGCAGCGCCTGGTGGGCCTCGTCGATGCGCGCGACCGCTGCGGCCACCTGGTCGGGGTGAAGGGGGATCTCCCGCAACACGGCGAGCATCTCGTCTTCCAGCGCGTCGATGGGCGCGCCGCGGTCGTAGGCCGCCTCGATCTGCGTGACCAACTCGCCGGCCCTCGCAAGAAGGCCGGTCACGCGAGCGAAAACCTCGGCTTCTTCTTCGGCAGGCGTGGCGGCGATGACGGCTTCGGCTTCCTCGGGCGGCTCGGCCTCGAGCACGTCGATGGGAGGTTCTTCCTCGAGCGCCGCATCCGGATTGAAGTCGGTGCTCTCGACGTCCTTGATCAGCGAGCGCACGCGCAGGCGACCCTCGGCGAGATCCTTGATCATCGTCTCGACGTGACGGCGGCCGGCGGCCGCACGGAACGCGAGCGTGAACACGCGGATCTCGGCGTCCTCGATGCGCCGGGCGATGGTGACCTCGCCTTCACGCGACAACAACGGCACCGCGCCCATGTCGCGCATGTAGATGCGGACGTAGTCGGCCACGCTGTCGCTGGTCTCGAACTCGCGCTCGTCGGAGGCCTCGGCGGCTTCCGACTTGGCGGCGGTGGCGCCGCCGTCGCGGACCTCGACGTGCCCCTCGCGCAGCGTGGCCAGCACGCCGAGGATGTCGTCCTGCTCGACCATCTCCGGGTCGAGCGCTTCGTGGACGTCGTCGAGGGTGACGTAGCCCTTGGATTTTCCGAGCTCGAGCAGTTCGCGCACGCCCGACACTTCCTCGTCCTCGACGACGGGGTCGACGACGCCGGGATCGCGCGGCAGTCTGGCGCTCTTCTTGTCGGTCGGCTTATCGGTCGGCATCGTATTCTTCTCGGTCATTCCAGCCCTGGCGTCCGTGGCCGCTCTTCCGTCAGTTCGAGCGACTGTCGCCGCTCTTGAATTTGCTCCAGCGGTCGAGCAACGCGGCTGCACCCGCTTCGTCACCAAGCTCTTCGAGGCGCCTCAGTTCCGCGAGCATGCGGCGCTTCCTCCTCTCCAGGGCGATTCCCGACAGGTGGGCCAGGCAATCGACCAGCACCCGCTCTCGCCCGCCCGGATCCGAGAAGGTTGCATCACCATCCAGACGCGACTTGATCCGTCCTCGAAGGGCATCGTCCAGTCCCGCCAGGATCTCGCCCGGCTCGAATCCACCAACCGTGTCGCGTGCCGCGAAGATGTCCGCTGCGATCGTCACCCACGGCTCGGCCTGCAACTGGGACAAGATATCCCTACCTTCCAGACGATCAACGTAACCACGGTCCGACAGGAGCACCGAGACAAGAAGCTCCTCCGCACCCGGCGGTCCGCTCGGCACCGCGATCCTGCGCTCGTCGCTTCGCACGGACGCCTTGTGCGCCGGGCGAGCCTGCTCACGCAAGACCGGTTCGGAGATTCCGGTCCACAGCGCCGCTTTCTTGACGAAGTCGTCATACTCGAACGGGTTCTCCACCTTGCGAAGCACGTCGGCCAGTTCCCGGCCTACCCTCGCGGCGCCGCCCGCGCCGCCGGCGCCTTCCGAAATGTAGCGCGCATATGCTTCCACGAGAGGTTTCGCGCCGGCAATCGCCTCGCGCAACGACGAGGCACCCTGGGTTCGCACGAATGTGTCCGGATCCTCACCTTGGGGTAGGAACACACTTCTCGCCCAAAGTCCCGCTTCGAGGAACACCGGAAAACTACGTGCAGCGGCCCGACGCCCCGCGTCGTCGCCGTCGAACAACGCGACGACCTCGCCGGCATGACGGCGAATGAGACGGGCCTGGTCGAGCGTGAGCGCCGTGCCGCAACCTGCCACCACGCCGGTGATGCCGGCCTGGGACATCGCGATCACGTCGAGGTAGCCCTCGACGATGACGAGTTCGGTGGAGCGGGCGGCAGCGGGCCTGGACTCAGCATTGCCGGCGTCGGCCGCACTCGCGCGCTCACCGGCACGCAGCGGCGGCCGGAGCTCGGCCTGGCGCACCTCGAACAGGCCGTAGAGGACGCGCCCCTTGTGATAGACGGGCGAGTCGCTCGAGTTGAGATACTTGGGCCCCTCGCCCTCGCCGATCCGGCGCGCGCCGAAACCGAGCGTGCGTCCTTGCGGATCGCGGATGGGGAACATCAGCCGCGAGCGAAAGCGGTCGTAGGTCGATCCGCCGCGAAGCCCGACCAGCCCGATGCGCTCGGCCACGCGAAGGTCGTGGCGCTCACGTCGAAGATGCTGCGCGAGTGCATCGCCGGCCGCCGCCGACGCGCCGAGGAAAAATCGTTCGCGCGCCGCTTCGGTGACTCCGCGTTCGTCGAGGTACGCGCGCACGGTGTCGCCGAAGCCGGGCCTGGCCAGCGACGCGTGGTAGAAGTTCGCAGCCGACGCCAGCATCGCGAACGCCGCGTCGCGCTCGGACGACGCCCCCGGCGTGGAGCCTTCGTCCGGGACGTCGATGCCGTAGTGCGCGGCCACCTTCCTCACGGCTTCGGGGAAGGACACGTTCTCCATCTGCATCACGAACTTGAAGACGTTGCCGCCCGCACCGCAGCCGAAGCAGTGGTAGAAGCCGCGTTCGTCGTCCACCGAGAACGACGGCGATTTCTCGCCGTGGAAAGGGCAAAGGCCGACCATGCCGCGGCCGGCGCGCTTGAGCGCAACGTAAGGGGAGATGAACTCGGAGATACGCGCCGACTGCCGGACCTCGGCGATTTTCTGCTCGGCGATCACCGCGTCCTGCCGTCGTCCCGCTGCGGCATACCTATCGGCAGTTTGCCGACGGCGGCCGCCGCGTCGGTGGCCTGCTTGGCGACGGCTTCGACTTCCTCGCGCCCGATCAGAGGGGAGTTCGGATGCCTGGCCATCGCCTCGCTGATCACGGCCGACGCAAGTTCGGCCAGCGGCGGCGCGAGCATCGACTCGGAGAAGCGCCGGTCGAGGTCGAGAACCACCTTCGCGAGCGGGGTGACGAGCACCTCGCCGGCTTCGCCGTTCTCGTCGCGCAAGGACGACGGAGGGGCCGGCTGACGCGCCGGTTTCAGGTGCTGCACGAGCACCACCAGCGAGCCCAGCACCAGAGCGGAGACAACCATGCTGGCGGTGGATGCGAGGATGCGGCTCGGCATCGACAGTCCGAGCCCGAGCACGCGTGCGAAGACGGCAGCTGCGAAGCGCACCGCGATCACGACGACGACGAAGACCAGGACCGGCGCGAGCATGTCGAGAACGATGTCGGGCAGCGTCGTCGCCTCGGCGAGACGGTCGCGAACCGGCGAGGAAGCGTCGGCCGCGATCATGAACCCCGCCACCGGCGCCACGTAGGCGGCCGCGGTACCGAGCAGGCCCTTCGAGTAACCGCGCAGCATGGCGAGCACGATCAGCAGGGCAAAGATGGCGTCGACGGCGTTCAAGCTTGTGTCTGGGCGTCGCATGGACGCCCGCGGCATGATCCCGAGCGACGTCGGGGGAGTCAACGTCGGCCCGGTCGTGCCCGACTGGCCCGCGCGGCGTGGTCGTGGCAGGGTTGGCGGCCAATTCCCCAACGGACACCAGCAATGCAACAAAACTCCGCTTCCCCGAACCGTTTTCGGCCCCGGCTGCGCGCCGCCACCGTGATCGCCCTGTGCATCGCGACCGCAGTGTCAGCCTCAGGATGTTCCATGAATCGATCCCAAGGACTCTCCACCGACCCCGACACCCACATCTACCAGTTGGCCAACGGCATGAAGGTGGTGATCCGCGAGGATCACTTCGCCCCGGTCGTCGCCCAGCAGATCTGGGTGCAGGCCGGGGGCGCGGACGAGACGGCGATCGAGGCCGGCATCGCGCACGTCCACGAGCACATGCTGTTCAAGGGAACCGCGCGACGCGGCGTCGGAGAGATCGCCGGTGCGGTCGAGTCTTCGGGCGGCAGCGTCAACGCATGGACGTCGTGGGACCACACCGTCTACCACCTCGTGCTCGCGTCGCGCTTTGCGGCCGAGGGCATCGACATCCTGGCGGACGCCACGCAGCATTCCTCGTTCGACCCGGCCGAGCTGTCGAAGGAGCTCGGTGTGGTGCTCGAGGAGTGGAAGCGCAGCCAGGACTCCCCGTCGAGCCGCGTCTACGACATGATGTTCGAGACGGCCTACGGGGTTCATCCTTACAAGAGGCCCGTCATCGGCACGCAGCAGTCGATCAAGGGGCTCACCCGCGAGCTCATCACGGATTTCTACCGGCGCTACTACTCGCCGAGCAACATGACGCTGATCGTCGTCGGCGACGTCAGCACGGCCGCGATGAAGCGCGAAATCGAGGCCAAGTTCGGTCCCTTTCGCGACGCTCCGGTCAAGCGCCCGAAGCGCGCCGTCGAACCACCGCAAACGGCAACCCGGTTCGCAAGCTCGACGATGGACGTTCAGGAGGCGCAGCTGGCGCTCGGCTTTCACATCCCCGACGCCAACCACAAGGACACGCCCGCGCTCGACATCCTCGCGCACATCCTCGGCGGCGGCGAGAGCTCGCGCGTGTACCGGCGCCTCGTCGCGGAGAATCCGCTGGCGACCAGCGCGGGAACCTTCGCGTACACGCCTCCGGATCCGGGCCTTTTCCTGGCCACCGCATCTTACGAGGCCACCGACGAGAGAAAGGTACTCGACGCGCTCATCGAGGAGACCGCGAAGATTCGCGACTACCCAGTCACCGACGTCGAGCTCGCGCGTGCGCGCACCAACCTCGAGAGCGACTTTGTCTACCGCAGCCAGACGGTGCAGGGCCAGTCGCGCGAGCTCGGTTATTCGATCGTCGTGCACAAGGACCCCAACTACGCCGACAAGTACATTCGCCAGCTTCGCGAAGTGACGCCGGCCGATGTCCAGCGCGTGGCACTGAAGTACCTGACGCTCGACAACATGACCGGCGTGAGCCTGCGTCCCACCGGCACGCCGGAGACCCTGACCCTGGCCGAGTTGCGCGCCGCCGGCGCGCAACTCGCGTCCGACGATCCGAAGGTGAAGGCATCGTCGAAGGGAGACGCTTCCAAGGTCGCGAAGAAGTCCACGGCCGATCGACCCGACACCGAGCCGCGCCTGGTGACGCTACCCAACGGCGTGCGCCTCATCGTGCAGGAACACCACGCGGTGCCCATGTTCTCGGTGCGCGCGGCGGTCCTCGGCGGGCTGCTGGCCGAACGGCCGGAGAACAACGGCATCTCGAACTTCGTTGCCGAGATGCTCACGCGCGGTACCACCAAGCGTTCGCGCGAACAGCTGGCCGCCGACATCGAGTCGCTGGCCGGCGACCTCGGCGGCTTCGCCGGACGCAGTTCCTTCGGCGTTTCCGGCACCTTTCTGTCCGAGCACGTGAACGCGGGCATGAACCTTTTCCTCGAGGTGCTGCTCGACCCGGCGTTCCCCGAGATCGAGGTGGCCAATACGCGCCGCGAGTTGCTGCTCGCCATCAAGAACCGCGCCGACGAATCGGCGCAGGTTGCCTTCGACCTCGCGTACAAGACGGTCTACCCCGAGCATCCCTACGGCATGACCGCACTCGGGGAGACCGACAGCATCTCCCGCATTACCGCCGATCAGCTACGCCGCTACTACGAGTCGGTGCTCGATCCGGACAGTCTCGTGGTGACCGTCGTCGGCGACATCAACAGCGACCAGGTCATTGCCGGCCTCAGCAAGGCGCTCGCGCGCGTGACCGGCGACGGCATCCCGTTCGTGATGCCCGACGCAGCCAGGAGGCCGATCGACATCCGCCGCGCTCGCATCGACACCAACCGCAAGCAGAGCCATCTGGTGGTGGCGTTCCCGGGCGTCGCCATCGCCGATCCCGACCGCTACTCGCTGTCGGTGCTCGACACGGTCCTGTCGCGCCAGGGCGGCCGCCTGTTCTACGAACTGCGCGACAAGCAGGCGCTGGCGTACTCGGTGAGTTCGTTCTCCACCGAGGGATATGCGCCGGGAATTCTCGGCGGCTACATCGCCACCGATCCAGCCAACGAGAAGACCGCGCTCGACGGGTTGCTGGCCGAGTTCGAGAAGATTCGTACCACCGACATTCGCACCGAAGAGCTCGAGCGCGCGCAGCGCTACCTGATCGGCAACTACGAGATCGCGCTGCAGACCAACAGTGCGATCGCGGAGAACATGACGTTCCAGGAGCTCTACGGCCTCGGCTACCTCGAGGGTCGCAACTACGGCAAGCACATCAATGCCGTCGACAAGGAAAAGGTACGCGCTTCCGCCGACCGCTTCCTCACGCTCGACACGCGCGCCGAAGCGGTGGTCGGGCCGCCGCGCGGATCGGCTTCGGCAGACTAGGCCACATCGCGCGCGGGCGCGTCAAAAGGGTTCAGATGCAACGCCGCAACTGAGCCCTTTTCACGCGCCCGCCCGGAGCGCGACGACGCGCTCAGGGAAGTCGCTGAAAATACCGTCCACACCGAGCGCGATCGCATGCGTGATGGTCTCGGGCTGGTTCACCGTCCACGTCCACACTTTCAGGGCTGCGTCGTGAGCGCGCTCCACGACGGGTTTCGTCACCACGAATATGGGCGGGTGCACGTTCTCGGCGCCGATCTCCGCGGCGCACGCCAGCGCGCGCTCGAGACCGGTCATTTCGCAGAGCACACCGATGCGTGCTTCCGGAAGCACATGACGCAGCAGCCGCAGCGCATCGTGGTCGAAGGACGAGAACACGACGGCCCCCGCAGCGTTGCGCTCGGCGACGGCATGCGCGCACGCATCGACGAGTTCCGCCCGGCGCGGCGATGACTTGATCTCCAGGTTGAGCAGCGTGCGCGCGGCGAATGCGTCGAGCACCTCGGCCAGCGTCGGCAGGTGCGTCGGCACGCCTTTCCAGCGGCCCGCGTCGAGGGCGCGCAGTTCCTCCATCGTGTGATGCTCGACAAGGCCGCGACCGCTGGTGGTGCGGTCGAGCGTGTCGTCGTGAATCACCAAGGGCACGCCGTCGCGACTGATGGCCACGTCGAACTCGAGCGCGTCGGCGCCAAGCTCGAGCGCCCTCTCGAAGGACGGCATCGTGTTCTCCGGCATGTGCGCGGCGGCGCCGCGATGGCCGATGGCGAGGATGGATGGAGGCATGAGCAGGCGATTCAGGCTTTAGATGGCAAGTAAGACTCTCGCCAACGACGGCAAGTGCGAGCGTCACGCATACAACAAGCGACCTTTCGGTTCCGGTATGGGACGACCGAGTTCCCGGGCGGTTTCGATCCACTCCCCGATGATAGCCTCGACGTTCGCAAGAGCCTGAGTGTACGTCGCACCGTCCGCGGCACAGCCGGGCAGCTCCGGCACCTCGGCGACGTATGCCTGGTCTTCATCGCTCCAGTAGATGATGATCTCGTACTTCCAGTCACTTCGCATCGGCGTCATCCTCGAGATGGTATTTCACGATCACTCCGCGCACCTGCTTGACCTGGTACGGCTTAGCCTGTCGTCCACGCGGCTGAATGTTCAGAATTTCCGCGACTCCCTGCTTGGAAAAAATGTAGTGATCGCCTCGCACGCGCTCCTCGAACCCCAGACGCCGAAGAAGGCCGCGAAGATCCTCGAATGGGATGTTGGCGTCGGCTCCACCGCGAACGATTCGAAGCAGCACTGACTCATACTTTCCCACCCTGCCCTATCTACACGACAGTTGCCGGGATGCCCAGTACAACGAGAAAGAGACAGGGGCGCCTAGGAATATGTCTTTCGTTACTCGGGTCTGCGGTCGGAGGCGCGCCAGAGGTACCAGCTGGCGACCGAGCGCCAAGGCGCCCACTTCTCGCCGTGGCGGGCCAGGTCCTTGGCCGACGGAAGTTCGCGCTTGCCGTACGCGATCGCGAAGCCCTTGCGCACGCCGTAGTCGTCGACGGGCAGCACGTCGGGGCGCGCGAGGCGGAAGATCAGCAGCATCTCGACGGTCCAGCGACCGATGCCGCGAACGCCCGTGAGGCTCTCGATGATCGCGGCGTCGTCCATGCGCTTCACCTTGGCGAGGGTCGGAAGCTCGCCGCCGGCGGTTTTCGCCGCGAGATCCTTGAGCGCGGCGACCTTCGCGCGCGAGAGACCGGCGCCGCGCAGGGATTCCTCCGAGGCGGCCAGGATATGCGCGGGCGTGAAGCCGCGACGTGCGCGGGGAAACAACGCGCACACGCGGCCGTAGATGGTGCCGGCCGCCTTGCCGGTGAGCTGCTGGTAGACGATGGCTTCGGCGAGCGCGCCGAAGACGCTGCCGGTGTTCTTCAGCTCGAGTCTGAGGGGACCGATCTCGTCGATCAGCCTGGCCAGCTTCGCATCGCTGGCGCGCAGCTCGCGCAGCGCCTTCCTTGCATCGAAGGGCAGACTGGTGGGCATTTTGCCGTTGCTCTTCGACGGCAGCCTGGCGCCCTCGATCGCGAGCATCCGCATCTTGGTATCCACGCCACCCGCAGCCGTGAAGCCTCCGCTTCGACCTCCGGCTGCCAATACGCGATGGCACGGAACCACGATCGGAAAAGGATTGCGGCGCATGGCCTGGCC
>JBHEOD010000078.1:13084-17702 GCA_046261745.1 Binatia bacterium | reverse complement strand
GCACACGCAGGAAATGCGACTTCTCGAGGCTCGCCCATTGCCGCTCCACAAGCTCGTGTGCGGCGCCAGCAGCGCCGGCATACAGTTCGACGTTGCTGCCGGCGAGGAGGTGGTAGTAGTCCTGCGCCGAGTAACCGACCGATCTCCAGTTCTTCATCGCAGCACGCGCTTCGTCCCGGGCTGTGTCGACATCGTCCGGTACCAGCCACGTCGTATTGAGGTTCGTCAGTCGCAACGTCGTCGCGCCGTAAAGGTCACCCCGATTGTCGGCCATGGTACGAAACCCGGGCACGGTCTCCGCCAGCTCCGCCATCCTCCCCATGTAGAAAAGCGCTTGAGCGCGGAACATGTGACCGGTGGTGAGTTCCCACGCTACGCCGGTGCACTGGTTGCGCAGGATCACGTCTGCGGCCTGCGTTTCGTCGTTCGCGCGTCTCCAATCGCCCACCTGAACGCCGACCACGCCGCTCATCAGTCGTGCGAGCGCCATGGCGTGAGGGTGTTCGAGGCGTGCTGCGAGCACATCAGCCTTCGAGAGGAGGAAATCCGCACGGCGTGCCGCGGCCACTCCGCGAGTCGAGACAAACACCGCTGCGATCGAGAGAGCCCGCGAGACCCGGTATGGCTCTCCCGACTGCAGCGCCAGCAGGAAATGGCGCGTCTGGAAGTCCGCTCCCAGGATCGTGTCCACATTGCCGAGCGCCGAAGCCGCCGACCAGCAGGTGTCAATGCGGCGAAGCTCGCGCGCGGAGATCTCGCTGGCGTCACGTTCACGAAAACGAGTGCCGCGCAGCCAAACCTTCGCGCGCCCGATCAACAGCGAGACGAGCGTGCGCCCGGGAGTCTCCGCCAGCGGAAGGCCCACGCTGTCGAGAACGCTCCGAAGGACGGCCAGTCCCTGTTCGATGCGTCCGCTCCGCAGGAACTGTTCCGATGCCCTGCGACGCAGGTCCGCGGCGTCCGCAGCGGAACCGGAGTCCGAAGCGCGGAGAAACTCCTCGCCCGCCTCCGCGCCACGTCCGGCATTCGCGAGAGCCTCGGCCAGCGCCACCTGGATCGCGTGGCGCCGAACATCCACCGCCGGAAGGTGCTCGAGGCACAGCCGGTAGAAATATGCTGCGCGATCGAACGCGACAGCGCGCGCGGCCTTCTCTCCCGCCAGGATCGCGAAATGGACAGACTTCGCCGAGTCGCCCGCGTCGCGCCAGTGAACGGCCAGCGCCTCGGGATCCGGGTGCTTTGTGCTCTCGATCGCGAGGGCGAGGCCGCGGTTGTGCGCGCGAACCGTGGCCAGATCGAGATAACCGAGCACGGCTCCGCGAACGCAATCGTGGTAGGGCTCCATCGATTCCTCGCTGCGTCCGCCGCTGGAGAGCACGAGGTGGCCCACGCGCAGCAGCGAGAGCTGCTTGGTAAACTCAGAGACGGGAACGCCGGCCGCCTGGGCCGCCGCGGTCTGCAGTAGGCGCCCGCTGGCGAGGCACACCATCTCGAGCAGGCGGCGCGTTGACGGCTCGAGCAGGCGGATACGGGCCGTCAACGCTTCCTCGAGCTTCCAGGCTCCCGCAGGCGGCGGACCAACGGCAACCGCGTGACGAATGAGCTCGCCGATGAACAGTGGATGCCCATCGGCCTCCTGGACGATCGACCGGAGATCCGAAAGCCGGCTTTCCGGACCATTTCGAAGGAGGCTCTCGGCGAGTTCGCAGGACTCGTCGGGTGACAGGCGCTCGAGCCGGATACAGAGCGGCTCGGACGGCGTGTGCTTCGCGATTCTCGCCTCACGAAGGGAAGGAACGTCCGGCTCACCGCGGGTCGTCGCAATGAACAACAGCCGAGGTGCATCCGGCGGACAGAGCACTTCTTCGATCAATTCGAGCGAATCGCTGTCGGCCCACTGGAGGTCGTCGATCACGAGTATAAGTGGCTGGCACGCTGCGAGTCGCGCCAGCAGCTCGCGCAACGCGCCGAACAGCCGGCTTCTCCTTTCCAGCGGGTCCAGCAAGTCGTCCGTTTCGCACCGGGCGTCCGCCACGGCTTCCACACGCCGAAGGACGGGAAATACTTCCGCGAGCAACCCTGTGCTCCGAGGCAAAAGGTTCGCCACCTCGTGCGTCGATATCTTTCGCAGATACTGGCTCAGCATGTCGATCAGGCCGTCGACCGCCTTGAAGGGCACGCTCTCGCGCTCGTAGCAGGCACCTGCGAGCGCAACCACGACCGACGAGCGCTCCGTCACATTCCGGACGAACCGGCGCACCAGTGCGCTCTTGCCGAGCCCCGACTCTCCATGCACGACGACGACCTGCACGGAATCTCGCGCTTGCTCGAAACGTTCCTCGAGCTGCTCGAGTTCGCGTGTGCGCCCGACGAACCTCGTCGACGAAGCGACCCGGTCAGAATCGGTGCGCGCGGACGACCGAGAGTCGAGCACGCCGAGGCGTTCCGCCACCTGGCGACCGGTCGGTCGCAGCGAGGGATCCCTTCTCAGCAGGTCGAGACAGAGTCGCGACAGATCCTCCGGTGCCGACGGATTCCACTCGAGAGGACTCGGGGCGTCGCGGTGCTGCTTGTTTATCAGTACTTCCATCGGAGAGCCGGGAAACGGCATTCGACCGGTGAGGGCCTCGAACAACAGCACCCCGAGCGAGTACCAGTCGGCCGACGGGCCCACTGCCCCTGCCGCTGCCTGCTCAGGGGCCATGTAATCGACCGTGCCGACGAACTCGGCCTCGGGAACTCGACCACGACCGACCGTGTCGGCGGCCAGGCCGAAGTCGAGCAGCATCACGCGGTGCTGTCGCGATACCAGGATGTTGGTCGGCTTGATGTCGCGATGCACTTTGCCGGCGTCGTGCAGGGCCTGCAGACCGACCGCGAGCTGGCCCAAGGCCGCACGCAACCGCGCCTCGCCCACGACGAGGGGGTTCTGCCCTGCTGACTTCGACGGCGCAGGATCGACGGATGCGGCGCCATCGAAGCCGGCGTCGTCGCCGGAGCCGGCAGGGGGGCGCACATACTCGAGGAAGTTGACGCCGTCGACGAGTTCCATCGTGAAGAACCACTGGCCGTCCTCGCCGAAAAGTTCGCCGACCGAGACCAGATTCGGATGCGACAGATCCTGGAAGTCGCGGAACTCCTGCTTGAAGCCGAGCAGGGACTCGCCGTCCATCATCCGCAGAAGCTTCAGCGCGATGCGTGAGCCGTGCTCCCGGTCCAGAACTTCGTAGACTGTCCCCATGCCGCCGGCACCAAGGCATCGCAGCACTTCGAACCGTTGCGTGCCGGTGAAGTCGGCGAGCGTGCTGGCCGTGTCGGCCAGCACGTCGACCTCTGGCTCACCGGTCGGGGAAGCGGAATTCAAGCGTCCTACACCAAGCATCTCCCCTCCCGCTTATAACAACCTGACCGCCTGCCTGAGTGCCTTCGACGCTTCGCCGGCTCCATCAAGGAGCTTGAGGCTCGCGTCGCCTTACCGCGAATTGTCGGGGACAGGGCGGCGGAGGGGGCTCGAGCCCCGGCTACCCACGCCCCACCCGCCGGGGTTCAGGGGCTCTGAAGGCATCCTGTGCGGTCATTTTCGGTCGTTTTGGCGAAAGAATTACGAAATCCAAGGCCTTGCGGCCCGCCTGCCAAAATCAACATCTAGCAATTTCAAAGACTTGCGCGAGTTGGCGGGGCCGGGAGCTCGACACCGGGTGGCTAGGGGGAAATCGGGCGACCGTGGGGCCTCCCCCCAACGGTCTTGCGTCCCAGAGGCGCTCGAAATGACAGGCGGACCGCGAGCGAAGCCCGAAAGCGCCTCTACTTCTTCTCTATGACCCGCGGAGTCCCACCACCCGGTTCCGATCGGCCGCACGCGGAACTCTGCAGTCCAGGTCTCCGCCACAACTGGTCGGCGATTCCCGGAGACGCTCTACCTGATCGCGATCCCCGGCGTGAGGGAATCAATGCTGAAGGGAATCAGACACCCGTTTGATGAAGTGCGACGACAAGCTCGACTGGTGATCCGGCGCCGGTGTACACCGTCGGGCCAACGCGACGCCAGGAAACTCACGCGCTCCGGACTTCGTCGGCAGGCCGGGAAGATGCTGACCGTTCTCGCCGCTCACCGGTACCAGACTCCGCCTTCGTTCAATCGGCATCGACGCCGCCAGAGCGTCCCGCGGCTGCCGCGGCGCGTTGACTTCGTGGCATCGCGACCATAATCTCGCGAAATCCCTAAAGGAAGTGCGATGGCAAGAGTTACCGTAGAAGACTGTCTCGAGAAGATTGAAAACCGTTTCCTGCTCGCCACGGTGGCGGTTCGTCGCGCGAAGCAGTTGCTTCGCGGCGCGCGCCCGCTCGTCGAGACCGAGAACAAGGAAGTCGTAACGTCGCTGCGTGAAATCGCGGCGGGCGTCGTCTCTCCGGTCAGCGATCCCACCAAGGGCCTCTGAGGCGCTGACGGCCGGCCGCCGTACGCGGGGCCGCCGCTGACTGCCATGGCCACTCGCAAACCCTCCACCTCCAAGAGCGCAGCGCCGCGGAAGGCGCGCGCGTCAACGCCGCCCGAAGCGTCGGCCGGCACGGCCGCCACCAAGAAGTCCGGCACGGCCGCCACCAAGAAGGCCGGCAC
>JBHEOD010000078.1:9122-13074 GCA_046261745.1 Binatia bacterium | reverse complement strand
GCCCAAGTCCCAGCCCGCCGAACCCGACGTCGAACTCGAAGCCGAGCCCGAAGTCCTCGAAGCGGAAGTCCTCGACGCGCACTTCGGCGACGAGGTCGCGCCCGAAGACGACGAGGCCGAAGAAGTCGAGATCTCCGGCGACCAAGCGCTGCCGGTACCCGCCAAGCCCGAACACAACGCTCTCGCGCCGACCGATTCGCTGTCGCGCTACCTCGCCGAGATTCGCAGCTACCCCATCCTGTCGCGCGAGGAAGAGCACGAGATCGCACTACGCTACTTTCATCACGGCGATGCCGATGCGGCGGTGCGCCTCGTCACGGCCAACCTGCGCCTGGTCGTGATCGTCGCACGCGAATACCAGAGGGCCTTCCACAACCTGCTCGACCTCATCCAGGAGGGCAACGTCGGCCTGCTCGAGGCGGTCAAGCAGTTCGATCCGTACCGCGGCGTACGCTTCCCGTCGTACGCGGTCTGGTGGATCCGCGCGTACGTGATCCGCTACGTGATGAACAACTTCCGGCTGGTGAAAGTGGGCACCACGCAGGCCCAGCGCCGCCTCTTCTTCAACCTGAAGAAGGAAAAGGCGCGCCTCGAAGCGCTCGGCTTCACTCCGTCCGCCAAGCAGATCGCGGAAGTGCTCGGCGTCAAGGAAAAGGAAGTCATCGAGATGGACCAGCGGCTCGGCAACTCCTCGGAGGTGTCGGTCGAAACGCCGCTCGGACACGACGGCGGCGCCGGCACCATGCTCGACCTGCTGCCGGCTCCCGGCCGCAGCACCGAGGAGGATGTCTCCGAGGGCGAGTTCTACGCGCTGATGAAGGAAAAGATCGAGGAGTTCGGTTCGGCACTGAAGGGCCGCGAGGCCGAGATCTATCGCGAGCGCCTGGTGGCCGAGGAGCCCCTCACGCTGCAGGAACTCGGCGACCGCTACGGGGTCAGTCGCGAACGCGTGCGCCAGATGGAGGCGGCGGTGAAGAAGAAGCTTCGCGAGTATCTCGTCAGCCAGGTGCGCGACCTCGACCAGGACATGGTGCGATGACGTTCGGCGTGGTAGGGTGCGCCAGCGTGCGCGGCGATCTTTCGGCAGCACTGGTGGTGATCGGCAACGAGATTCTCTCTGGCAAGGTCACCGACACCAACACTCCCTTCCTTGCCCGCGAGCTTCGATGCCTCGGGGTCTCGCTCGAGCGGGTCGTCGTCATTCCCGACGATGTCGGGCAGATTGCCGCCGACGTTTCCGAGTTCTCGCGCCGCTATGACGTCGTGTTCACGTCGGGCGGCGTCGGTCCGACGCACGACGACATCACGATGGACGGCGTGGCCGCCGCCTTCGGCCGCCCGCTCGTGGAACACGGCGAATTGCGTCGCGCGATCGAGAGCTTCGTCGGCAACCGCCTCAACGCGTCCCACCTGAAAATGGCGCAGGTCCCCGAGGGCGCCGAACTGCTCGTCGACGACAAACTCGCCTTCCCCACCGTGGTGGTCGAGAACGTCTACATCCTGCCGGGCATCCCCGAGCTCTTCCAGGCCAAGATCTGTTCGTTGCGCGACCGCTTTCGCACGCGGCCCTACTTCCTGCGGCAAGTGCTGGTGCGCGAGAACGAGACGCGCATCGCGGAGTTCCTGAACGCGACGCTGTCGGCGTTTCCGGAACTGCTCCTCGGGTCCTACCCCAAGCTGTCCGACCCCGAGTACCGCGTCCGGCTCACACTCGAGTCCAAGGACGAGGCCTACGTGGACCGCGCCTTGGCCGACCTCGTCGAGCGCCTCCCGGCTGGGTACGTCTTTCGCGTCGAGCATTGATCCCCTTGCTGCCTCGGCCGATACTGGCAAGCTGACAAGACTGCAGGACGGCTCCGGCCGTCCGCCCGAAGCCGACGGTGCCCCCGCCGTCGCAACGAAGTGGCAAGACGGTGCGCCAGCCCCTGATGGGCGCACCGACGGACAGCGCAACGCTGCACCGACGTGGTGGAGTGGTGGAGGAAGAGGAAGTGAAAATCAGCAACTCGATGAATCTGGTCGTGGCGGCCCTGGTGGTCGCCCTTTCGTACGCGCCCGCGGCCGCCCGCGAGTCGAACTCGAAGGAAGCATCGACCGACTTCGGCATCGGCGCCGTGACGGTTCTTGCGAACGTGGTCTACATGCCGGTCAAGCTGGGCTACGGCCTGCTCGGCGGCCTGACGGGCTGCTTTGCGTACGTTTTCTCGGGTGCCAATCGCGACGTTGCCGAGGGCGTGTGGGTACCGTCGCTCGGCGGCGACTACGTGCTCACCACCGAGATGATGTCCGGCCGCGAGCATGTTCAGTTCAACGGCGTTCGCGAGCGTTCCGCGCTCGCGGCCTATGACGAACCCTCCGAAGACGACGACGGCACCTTCTGATCGTCCTGATCGTGCCGACCTGTCCGCCCGAGTGCGACCCCGACCCCACTTGCGGGGGTTTGTCTGGCACCACGAGACGGGCTAACTTCCCGGTTCGGCGTCCCGCCGAGTCCCGCGCAGTGGACCCGGCGAGACTCCTGCCAAACTGCTAACCCAATGAACGCGGCGCCGCGCGCCGTCCCGAGAGGTCCATGCCCATGAAGCACCAAGCACGTCTGTTCGTCGTCGTCGCGGCCCTGGCATCCGTCACGGCTTTCTCCGGCTGCGATGCCATCTCCGGCTACTTTCGCGCGCAGAACGCCGCAGTGAAATGGGAAGGCCCCATTGAGGAGATCGCCTCCTCCGAGATCACCAAGGACGGCAAGGTCTTCACGATCGAGATGGTTTCGCGCATCGACGCGCCGCCCGACAAGGTGTGGGCCGCGATGAAGCAGCCCGAGAAGCTCTCGCAGAACAGCGATCAGTACAAGAAGAGCGATATCCTCAAGGACGAAGGCAACCACAAGGAACTCGAGCTTCACGTGATGGCCCTCGACAACCTCCAGCAGCTCACCGTTGCGATGGACTTCGACGACGCGACCCAGACGCTGACGATCAAAACGCTCACCTCGACCATCGCGGACATCGAGGGAAAGTACACGCTGACCCCATCTCCCGACGGCACCAAGACGCTCTACACCTACAACGCCAAGCAGACCGACAAGGTTGCGCTGCCGATCTCCGAAGACGTGCAGCGCAGCGCAATCAAGGAAAGCTTCGTCAACCAGGTGCGCGCGATCAAGAAGCAGATCAGCTGATTCCGCGCCCCTGCGAGTCCGATTGCGAGGCCGTCTCCTTCCGGAGACGGCCTCGCGCTTTTCCGGCCTCGCGCAAGCGCAACAAAGACAGCCCAGTGCCTCCCGCCGCATGAAAGTCCACAAAGCCGAGTTCCGGGCCGCCGCCACCAATGCGGCGTCGCTGCCTGCCGCCGTCCTCCCCGAGATCGCGGTGGCGGGCCGCTCCAACGTCGGCAAGTCCTCCCTGCTCAATTCGATGACAGGCCGCCGCGGCCTTGCGCGCACCAGCCGCACGCCGGGCTGCACGCGCGGGCTGCTCTTTTTCGACATCAACGACTGGATGACGCTCGTCGATCTTCCCGGCTACGGCTACGCGAGCCGTTCGCAAAGCGAGCGCCTCGCGTGGAAGAAACTCGTCGAGCACTACCTCGCGTCGCGCCAGGAACTGGCGGGCGTGCTGATCCTGGTGGACGTGCGGCGCGGGCCCGAGGAAGAGGAAATCGAGCTCGCGGCGTACCTCGACTCGGTGGGACTGGCCTACGCGTTCGTGCTGACCAAGGCCGACAAGCTCAAGCGCTCGGCGCTCGCGCAGCAAAGCGCGCGCATCCGTTCGGCGGTGGCGCCGGCGGTGGCGCTCGCCACTTCGTCGCAGACCGGAGCCGGCGTCGACGTGGTGTGGCGCTGGATCCGCGCGGCGATCGAGACGGAGCCGGAAGCCGAGGACGACGAGCCCGACGAAGACGGCGAGTCCGGCGCCGGCACGCTGCTCTCTGCCTCGGGCGATGTGGATGACGA
>JBHEOD010000078.1:0-9112 GCA_046261745.1 Binatia bacterium | reverse complement strand
GCGCAGGACCTGTGGGCCTCGCTGCGGCCCAATCAGTGGGTCAAGAACGGGTTCGTCCTCGCCGCGCTGGTGTTCTCGCTTCACCTGACCGACGGCGAGGCGGTGGCGAGAAGCCTCCTCGCCTTCGTCGTCTTCTGCCTGGCGTCGAGCGCCGCTTACGTCTGGAACGACATCCTCGACGCCGGTCGTGACGCGCTTCATGGTGACAAGCGAAGCCGCCCGGTCGCCTCCGGCCGCGTGACTCCGCGGGCCGCGGCCGTGCTGTCGGCCGCTCTGGCCGTGGCGGCTCTTGCCGGCGCGGGAGTGCTCGGCCCCCGCATGGTGCTGTGCCTTGCCGCTTTCCTCGCCCTGCAGGCCGCCTATTCGCTGTTTCTCAAGCACGTGCCGGTCATCGACGCGGTCGCGATCGCGTCCGGCTTCGTGCTTCGGACGGTGGCCGGCGTGTTGGCCGCCGGGGCCCGGATGTCGGCCTGGCTGTTCCTGTCGACGTTCCTGCTTGCCCTGTTCCTCGCGCTGGCCAAGCGTCGCGCCGAGATCGCCGCGCTCGGCGAGGAGGCGGTCGCCCACCGGCCGGCCCTCGAGATGTATCGCCGCGCGCCGCTCGATCCGGTGATCGCGGCGCTGGCCCTGCTCGTCGTGGCCCTCTACACCCAGTACACGCTGAGCATGGAGGTGGCTGAACGCCTCGGCACCGAGCGCCTCTATCTGACGGTCCCTTTTGTGGTCTGCGGGGTTTTTCGGTACCTGTTCCTGATATACGGCCGCGACCAAGGCGGGAATCCGACAGAGGCCCTCCTCGGCGACAAGCCGCTGCTGGCCACCGTCGCGCTCTGGGCCATGGTGGTGGTCGTCCTCATTTATTTCTGACCGGCCAGGGCTCGGAAGCGATCCGGGCCTCCCGGGCAGAGCCCGGGTTCCAACCGGGGATGCCGCATCCGCCCGGCGTCCCGGCGAAGCCAAGGGAAAGGCGCTGCCCGCAGGTCCATGCTCGAAAACATCCGCAAGAAACTCCTCGGCAACATCAGTACCCGCTTCATCAAGCGCCTGAGGCCCGTCGTCACGCGCATCGGTGAGATGGAGCCGCAGATGGAGGCGCTGTCCGACGCTGAACTCGCCGCGCAGACGGTCCGTTTCCGCGAGCGCCTCGACCGCGGCGAGCCGCTCGACGAGATGCTCGTCGAGGCCTTCGCCACCGTTCGCGAGGCCGGCAAACGCGTGCTCCAGATGCGCCACTTCGATACCCAGATGGTCGGCGGCCTCATCCTGCACGCCGGCCGCATCGCCGAGATGAAGACCGGCGAGGGCAAGACGCTGGTGGCAACCCTGCCGCTTTACGTCAACGCTCTTTCGGGCAAGGGCGCCCACCTCGTCACCGTCAACGACTACCTCGCGCGCCGCGACGCCGACTGGATGGGGCAGATCTACCGCTTCCTCGGGATGTCGGTCGGCACCATCTACCACGACATGCCCGAAGAAGAGCGCATGGCCGCCTACCGCTCGGACATCACCTACGGGCAGAACAACGAATACGGCTTCGACTACCTGCGCGACAACATGAAGTTCTCGGTGACTTCGTTCGCGCAGCGCGAGCTGAACTTCGCGATCGTCGACGAAGTGGACTCCATCCTCGTGGACGAAGCGCGCACCCCGCTGATCATCTCGGGCCCGGCCGAGCAGTCCACCGAGAAGTACTACACGATCAACTCGATCATCCCGCGCCTCAAGCGCGACGAGCACTTCACGATCGACGAGAAGCAGCGCACCGCCATGCTGACCGACGAAGGCGTGGCCCTCGTCGAGGAACTGCTGAACATCCCGAACCTCTACGATCCGACCGCGATCGAGATCCTGCACCACGTGAACCAGGGGCTGCGCGCGCACGCCATCTACAAGCTCGACGTGGACTACATGATCCACGACGGCCAGGTCGTCATCGTCGACGAGTTCACCGGCCGGCTGATGCCCGGCAGGCGCTGGAGCGACGGCCTGCACCAGGCGGTCGAGGCCAAGGAAGGCGTGCGCATCGAGCGCGAGAACCAGACGCTCGCGACCATCACGTTCCAGAACTACTTCCGCATGTACGACAAGCTCTCGGGCATGACCGGCACGGCCGAGACCGAGGCGGAAGAGTTCCGCAAGATCTACGGCCTCGACGTGATCGTGGTGCCGACCAACCGTCCGATGGTCCGCAAGGATCATCCCGACATGGTCTACAAGACCCAGCGCGAGAAGTACGACGCGGCCATCGAGGAGATTCGCGACTGCCACGAGCGTGGGCAGCCGGTGCTGGTGGGCACGATCTCCATCGAGAAGTCCGAAATGCTGGCCGCCAAGCTCAAGAGCCAGGGCGTCCCGCACCACGTGCTCAACGCGAAGCAGCACGCACGCGAGGCGGAAATCGTCGCGCAGGCGGGTCGCAAGGGCGCGGTCACGATCTCGACCAACATGGCGGGCCGCGGCACCGACATCGTGCTGGGCGGCAATCCGACGTTCCTTGCGCGCGCCGACTGCAAGCTCGGCGAGGAAGACGCACGCTGGGAGGAGACGCTGGCGAAGTATCGCCGCTACTGCGACGCCGAGCGCGACGAAGTGGTCGCCGCCGGCGGCCTCCACATCCTCGGCACCGAGCGGCACGAGTCGCGTCGCATCGACAACCAGCTGCGCGGCCGCTCCGGGCGCCAGGGCGACCCGGGTTCGTCGCGCTTCTTCCTGTCGCTCGAGGACGACCTGCTGCGCATCTTCGGGGCCGAACGTATCCAGGGGCTGATGCAGCGCCTCGGCATGGAAGAAGGCGTTCCGATCGAATCGGGCATGGTCTCGCGCGCTGTCGAGAACGCGCAGAAGAAGGTCGAAGGTCACAACTTCGACATGCGCAAGCACCTGCTCGAGTACGACGACGTGATGAACAAGCAGCGCGAGATCGTCTACGCGCGCCGCAAGGCCTACCTCAACGCGGAGACGCTACGCGACGAGTCACTCGCGTTGGCCACCGAGCAGGCCGAGGCGCTTCCGGACGCGTTCCTGCCGGGCGAGCGCCGCGGCGAGTGGGACTGGAAGGGGCTTTCCGACGCGGTCTTCGGCCACTTCCACGCATCCTTCGAGATTCCGGAGGAAGAGCGCGGGACGATCACGCCGGTGGCCGTCAAGGAACGCCTGGTCGAGTTCGTGCGCGAGACTTACGAGGGCCGCGAGCGCGAGTTTGGCGACGACGTGGTGCGCCAGCTCGAACGCTGGGTGCTGCTGCAGGCGATCGACCATCACTGGAAGGATCACCTGCTCGGCATGGACCACCTGAAGGAAGGCATCGGGTTGCGCGGCTATGCGCAGCGCAATCCGCTCCAGGAGTACCAGCGCGAAGGGTTCGATCTCTTCGAAGCGATGATGGCGAGGTTTGAGGACGACGCGGTCGAGAAGCTCTTCGCGATGCGACCGATCAGCCAGGAAGAAGCAGCAGAGCGCATGGCACAGGCCGAGGCGGAGCAGGCCGCGCAGGCGGTCGAGCACGGGGCCGGCGAACCGGGTGTGGAAACGGCAGCGGTCGCCGCACCGTCGCTCGAAGAACGCCGTCAGGCCCAGCGCGCGGTCTTCCAGCAGCGCATCGGGCAGCAGCGTCTCGAGGAGCAGCGTCTTCGCGCAGAGCGGCAGTTGATCCTGTCGCACGGCAACGAGCCCGCGTCGGCGAAGCGCCCGGCGCAGGCATCATCCGAGTCGATCGGCCGTAACGATCCGTGTCCGTGCGGCAGCGGCAAGAAGTACAAGAAGTGTCACGGCAAGCTGGCTTAGCCCGGATTATTCATGAACCCTCTGCTGCGACCGCCAAATGCACGCCATCTCGGGGCGTGCTCGCTCTTCGCTCCTCGACGTACTGATAGTACGCCTGCGGGGCTCATCGCTGCGCGCGCCCCGAGCTGGCGCGCCTTTGGCGGTCTCGAGACGAGCGTTCATGAATAATCCAGGCTAGCGCTGCTCACAGACCACGCCCTGGCGGGGATCGGCCGCGAACGTCGGCGTTGTGTAGACGGCGTACAGCCCGCCCGGCTCGCTCGCGTCGCGCGCCGCGGGGCAGCGGAACCTCACGTTGATCGCCCGTTCGCCGACGCTGCGATTGAACAATGCGTCGCGGTAGGTGCAGGCCGTGCCTATGCCAAGTACCTTGCTGGCTTCGCAGACCCGCAGCGTCTGCGGCGTCGTTCCGTCGGCCACCGAGCAGCGAAGCGTGACCTGCGCGCCCGGAGTGCAGGCGACGTTTTGCTGCGCCACAGCGAAGCCGCAGTCTCGGCGCGGCCCCGCTTGCCCGCGCGAACACACTTCGGTCACGAAGCTTCCCGTCGGCGGGATCGTGGCATCCTTCGCCCCGAAGTTTCGGTCTTCCCAGCCCGGCGTGAAATCGCACTGGATCCTGTCCACGGGCAGCCCGCCCTCGGTCACGAATCCGGTCGGCTCGAACAGGAAGCGGCCGTCCGCATCGGTGCGGGGGAAGCCCTCGCAAAGAAAGCCGTCGGGATTGACCTCGAAGACGAGCGGAGCGGTGACGGGACCGCCGGCAGTGTCCAGGTTCGTCACGTCGATCCACTGGCAGTCGATCCCGGCGATGTAGTCATCACCCCAACCGGCCGCGACGCCCTGGTAGTGGCAGCTGTACGGATGCGTGAGCGGCGTCTCTTCGTTGTTTTCGTAACGCGTCACGCTCTCCAGGCAGAAGGCGCGCTTGGACCCGAGCGGCGCCGGATCGACGTCGTACGTGAAATCGCCGTAGTGGCTGAAATGCATGTGGCCGTGGCAGGCGCTGAACTCGAACATGTTGTGCTGCACCACGTCCGACTCGTCGCCGACATCGCCCACGTGCACCGGCGACGCGCCGATGTTCTTCACCGACGCGTCGAACTGCAGGAGGCGGCGCCAGCCCGGTCCGCCGACGCATCCTTCCTCGATCGCGCAGGAGCCGGGCTCGATGTAGCGGTAAATCAGGCGGTGGTTCTCGAGTCCGTTCGCCAGCACCTCGAGATCCGCGCCTTCCGGCCCCGCCTCGCCCACGCGGACGGCTGAGGCCCGCGCCGCATTCCACGGAATCCGTTCGAAGTGCATCACCGCATCCACGCGGCCCACGAAGCGTTCGAGGGCCTTGTTGCAGGAAAGCGTGGGAAACGGCTCCGTCACGTGACAGTCGGCAGGATGGGCCCTGCAAAGGTCGTCGAAGAACTCGCGGGCGTTCTCGCCGTCCACGCTGTTCGGAGGAAAGTCCTCCTCGTCCATGCACGCGTAGCCGGTACGCTGCAGGAGCAGCTCGGGGTCCGCGGGGAGAACGAAGGGTTCGTCCCAGGTGCCGCCGATCTTCGCGAGCCGCCTGTCGGAAGCAGCCGGAGAATCGGTGGAGGTGAGGATCGTGCTGCGGAATTTGTAATCCGCGACAACGAGGTCGTGTCCGTCGATCGCCCGGCGGGTCGGCGTGCCCACTTCGATCTGCCACAGCTCCTCGGGCGGGAGCGGGAGCTGTCCCTTCTTCGCGTAGAAGAAGTTGCGGTAGGTGAGGCGGTACTCCGTCGTTTCCACCTGGCGTTTCGCGTGTGCCCGCCAGAAGTCGGCGGGAGCGCCGAGGTAGTGATCAGCGACGCGCTGGCGGATGTTCACGGGGATCTCATCCAGCAGGACGCCGACACGGCTCTCCATCGAAACGTCGATGAGCGCGCCGGGGTCGCTCGCTCCGCCGCCGGGCGGTTTGCGCACGGCCGTCGCGAAGGGCGGCAACGCGAGAGCGGCTGCAAGGGCAATCGCGAAAGAGACGAGAAGGGCGCGTGGAATGATTGGCATAGCGTCTCCAGCGGAGCCAAGGTTTTGGGCTCTCGGGCTTGTATCAACGATTAGTCAGCGACGGAATCCACCGTCTTCTTTTATCGGCGGAAGAGGAGGGTCTGGTTGTTCATGACAGAACCGGACATTTCTACTTTGCGGAGACACCCCAAGAACACTCGCCGGCGCCTGAGTCCCCAACGGTCAGCCTCAACTTGCCGATCGACGTCGCACCGCCGGAGTACGTGATCCTTCGAAAGCTGAGGCAGGGGTGTTGCTGTACTGGCCGAGCTCGCACGGATCACAAGGCTCGTGGCCATCGACGCTGAAGTGGCCCGGGCTTCGGTGCTGGGCCGAGGAGTGGCGGGAGCGATCGTGATCACCGCCACCGCAAGAACCGCTTGCCGGGCCGCGGTTCTCGTTCCGACCTTCTACGGCGAACGCAGCCGCACGCTTCTCTCGTCGTTTCTGGTCGGAACAGAGTCGTACTGCGCGCTCCAGCACCGGGGGACGGGATCGCCGTGCTGCAGCTGCACGATCATTCCCACAGGTTGCAGGACGGGAAGGTCGAGGTGGGGCAGAGCCGTTCCCTGTCCACGCACTGTCGCCTTGGCTTTGCCGTCGGGGCCGGACCTGACCTGAGCCCGTGTCATGCCGTCATTCGCGCCGAGCTTGTGGAGGTAGGTGTAGGCCGTTGGCGTTGCGCCACTTGGCGCCGTCCACAGAGTCCCCGCCGGCAGGTGCGCGGCAAGCAAGGGCGCCCCTGACGGCGTGTACAAGCACAAGGCGTACTCCGTCGAAGAACGGGGATCGCCTAGATCGGCGGCATCGACTGCCTCTCCCTTCAACCACGTCCACTGCAACTTGCTTCGACTCGGATCGGCTCCCGCAGCGTACCTGAAACTGGACTTCGCGGCCGTGCGGCATCCGGCTCTCGGCGATCCCGGACACAAGATGTCGCAGACGCCGGCGCTGCACTGGCCGACGGAGCCGGGATCGCCGATCTCCGTGCAGGCGGTGCCGTCGGCGACGACTGTCGGCTCGCAGACGCCGGCCTGACACGTACCGCCCGTCGTGCACTGACTGTCGGCGTTCACCCCGCAAGCGGTCGAGTCCGCCACAGCAGTCCCCGCGCAGGCGAGCGACGCGCAAGTGTCGCCTTCCGTGCACGGATTGCCGTCGTCGCAGTCGATGCCGGCATTGACAGGATCGGAACAGTCCGAGAACGTCGATGCGGTCAACTGGTACATGCCGCTTCCGCTGACACGGTTGAC
This sequence comes from Binatia bacterium, assembly GCA_046261745.1. Lineage (GTDB taxonomy): Bacteria > Desulfobacterota > Binatia > UBA1149 > CAITLU01 > DATNBU01. Next base: position 2,051 of record JBHEOD010000078.1, on the reverse strand, counting down.
CAGGACGTGCCAGGCGCCGGCCTGAGGCGAAGGAATCGTGCAGGACAGCGAAAGGCTCAGGTTGAAGTCGATGCGGCAGTCGTAGGTCATCGTCGTCGGCGGAGAGCCGAAGCGGACGAACGCGTTGAAGTTGTCTTCCTCGTTGAGCGCGATGCGAAGCTCGGTCACGCCCGCCGGAACGTTGAATGCATGCGTCTGTTGCGGTGTCCCCACGTCGAGGCTTCCGCTGAACGCGAAGGTTTCACTGTTGGGATCGCCCGCTTGCGCGCCGGTGCCACAGGACCGGTTGTTCATGTCGGGACCGGCCGCCTCGGCGATCAGCGACTGGTAGTAGTGCGTGCCCGGCCCCCGCACTTCGGCCCCGTTCGTTCCGTAGATGGTGCCGGCCAGCATGGTTCCCGAGCCGAGGTCGGTCAGGAACGCGCCGCCCGAATCGCCGCTGCATCCCCCGGCAAGCGCGGACACGGACGTGAGGTACAGGTCCGAGACGGTGGCGGAGACGGAGCGCTTGATATGCTCTCCGCTTCCGATCCCGGCATCGCACCCCCAACCCACCACCGTGCCCGGCGCGGAAAACGTACCGGTTGTCCGGTTGATCGGCAGCGGCCGGATGCGAGTGACCGGCGAGGCGAGTTTGAGCACCGCGAAATCGTAACCGATCTCCAGCGTGCTGCCGGAGAGATCGACGTCGACCATGCCGGCGTGCTGGAAGAACATGTGCCGGAAGAACACCGACGGGTCGCCCAGCGCGCAATGTGCGGCGGTAAGAACAGTCTCGCAGCCGATGAGCGTCCCGCCGCAGGCGGAATACATCGTTTGCCCCACCGCCGGGAAATCCGCGGTGACATCGCCGCCGACGAGTCGTGAAACACTTCCGCGCGGTTCGGCCTGCGCGGTCGCCGCGGCGAGGACCAGACATCCGGCAACGAGTCCTTCACGAAGTGTCGGTCGCACGCAGCACCCTTGACAGTCCGACGTAGTTCTAACAACCCAACCCGGCGCCTGCGGAGCGTCGCCAGATATCGGGTCGGGTCTTCGCACCTAAAGGTCGAAGGCTATTTCCAGCAGCTGTTCCGCCCTTCGGCGGCCTCGTTGACGACGCAGGCCAAAAACGGCCTGCGAAGCCCGACCAGTCGCAGCTCCACTCGGACGACGACTCTCGAAGGACGGGACGTCGTACAGCTGCTGTTCGGACTGACGGGTCTGTGCCGTGGGCCGGCGTGGGCGGAAGCCCCGGCAGTGGTCCGTTATGGGGCCCCGCAGCCGCCGCGCCGATCGCGCTTGTGGCTAAGTCATTGTATTTGTTGAGGTCCAGTCGGCTGCCGTGCGGCTCCAAGGGGATTTTCGCTGAATTTTCGGCCGTTTTCCCCGAAAGCGAGCCCCATATTTCGTTTGAGAGGCTCGATCCGAGGGCGGGTAGTACTGGGGTAGCCGCCGGCCCCGCGGCCCGGGCTGATGCCATCCCACCCAAATGGGTGTTTTGTCGAAACGTCCGGCCGCCGTTCGACCACAGGAAAAGCACCGGGCACCGCGCCCGCAAGGAGACACCAATGCAGGTCCATCCCTATCTCTTCTTTCACGGCCGCTGCGAGGAGGCCGTCGAGTTCTACACGAAGTCCCTCGGCGCGCACGACGTCGAGCTGATGCGCTTTTCCGATTCTCCCGAGCCGACGCCGCCCGACATGCTGGCGCCCGGCTACGACAACAAGATCATGCACGGCCAGTTCAAGGTGGGCGACCTTGTCGTGATGGTCTCCGACGGCTCGCGCGAATCGGCGCAGACGTTCGCAGGATTCGCGCTTGCGCTTTCGGTGCCCACCGAGGCCGACGCCGACCGCGTGTTCAACGCGCTCGCCGACGGCGGCAAGGTGGGAATGCCGCTGGCCAAAACATTCTGGTCTCCGCGCTTCGGAATGCTGTCGGACAGGTTCGGCGTGGACTGGATGGTGATGACGACGCCGTGAGGGGCGCCCGGCATCTCCGTCAGCCGTACCCGTTCTCTCACTGGCGCAGGATCACGTGCGCGATCGAATGGACCGGCAGGTAGACCC
>JBHEOD010000077.1:14720-17740 GCA_046261745.1 Binatia bacterium | reverse complement strand
CTTCTCCCACGGCGCGGCAAGCGCACTTCCTTCTCCCACGGCGCGGCAAGCGCACCTTCTTGGCTGGCGCCACGCGGCACGCCGCTTCTGTGGCGACACGAAGGAGGCGTGCTATGGTTCGCGCGCCGTGACGGGACTTGCTGCACCACCGACCAGGCGACGCACGGCACTGGTGCTCTCGGGCGGCGGCTCGCGCGGCGCATACGAAGCCGGCGTGCTGTCGTGGCTCTTCGAACACATCTACCCTAAACTCGGCAAGGACTTCGAGTTCGACATCGTCAGCGGCACGTCGGTCGGTGCGATCCATGCCGCCTACGTGGCGTGCACGTCGGGCCTCAAGCCCGTCGAACGAGCCAGGATGCTCGTCGACACGTGGGCGGGCATGCGCTTCGAAACCGTGATGCGACTCAGGTGGCGGGACCTGGTCGGCATTCCGATGAGAGGCCTCGGGCTCGGCCTGATGAGAAGGCGCGGACGCGGGTACACCGCCGAAGCCAAGGGCGGACTCGTCGACATCGCACCGCTCGAAGAGCTCGTGCGCACCCGCCTTCCGTGGCACCGCCTTCGCGCGAACCTGGCCGCCGGCAGGCCTTCGACCCTTTGCACCACGGTGACTACGGTGAGCAGCGGCGTCGTGCGCGTCTTTCTCGACGGTCCCGGCGCCGAGACCGCGCCGTGGCAGTACGATCCCCACGTCGATGCGGTGATCACCAGAATCACCGACCTGCACGTGCGGGCGTCCGCCGCAATTCCGTTCCTGTTCCCGGCCGTGCGCATCGACGACCGCTACTACGTGGACGGCGGGCTCCGGCTGAACACGCCGCTCTCGCCGGCCTTGCGTCTCGGTGCCGAGAAGGTGCTGCTGGTAGGGCTCGGCAGGAAGCTCGGCAAGAAGGACAAGGCTGCATTCGCCGATGCGGAGTCGCTGATGCAGCCTGCCTTCCTGTTCGGCAAGATCCTCGACGTGCTGCTTCTCGATCCGATCGACAACGAGCTGCACCACCTGGGAGTCATCAATTCGCTGCTGACAGGCGGGGCGGCCACGTTCGGGGAGGATTTCGCCGAACGGATCGCGCCGTACCTGCACGCGAGTCGCGGCGCCGCCTACCGGCCCGTCGAGTTCTTCATGCAGACTCCTTCCGACGACATCGGGCGCATCGCCGCAGAGTGCTACCACCGCCCGACCGGCACCACGGTGAAGGGCACGCTGATTTCCGCGCTGATCAAGCGGGCGGTCACGATGGGCGTTCCCAGAGACGAGGCGGATTTCCTGTCGTACGTGTACTTCGACAAGGCGTTCACCGATCGCCTGGTGGAACTCGGCCGCGCCGACGCCGAGGCCTCGCGCGATCGCATTCTCGAACTGCTCGCACCCGAACCGACTGCGGCGGATCCGCCATGCTGAAGTTCGACCCGAACGACCTCGAGAGCATCGCCGATCCCTACCTGCTCTTCTCGGAGATCCGTCGCGGCGGCGCGGTCGAGCGCCTCGAAAGCGGGTTCTGGATGATCACCGGGCATGCGGCCGCGCTCGAGGCGCTTCATCACCCGTCGTGTGGATCGAGCCCGATCGCGATGCGCTACCTCGAGGGCCTCCCCGCCGGCGCCGCCCGCGACGAGATGAGCAACCGCATCAACTTCCTCGATCCGCCCGACCATCCGCGCGTGCGCAGCATCGTATCGAAGGCCTTCACGCCCCGGCGCACGACGCTGCTGAGGCCGTGGATGGAAGAGGCCGCGTCGGCGCTGCTCGACGACCTCGCGGACGAGGCGGAAGTCGACCTGCTGCACCGCTTCGCCCATCAACTGCCGTCGCTGGTGATTTCCGAGATGCTCGGCGTGCCGCCGGCCGACCGCGACCGGCTGACCGGCTGGAGCGACGCCGTGGCGCCGCTGCTCGGAGTGCGCGTTTCGCCGCCACGAAAGGCCGCGGCGATTGCGGCGGCCGAGGAATTCCACGCGTATCTCGGCGAACTCCTCGACGAGAGGACGCGTCGACCCGGCGACGACCTGCTTTCCGCGCTGCTCGCAGCCGAGGCGGAAGGCGAGAGGCTGACGCGCGTGGAGCTGCTGTCGCTCGCCGCCACGCTGTATTCGGCCGGCCACCGCACCACGCGCGACCTGTTCACGAACGGAATGTCGGTGCTGCTCTCCGAACCTGCGCGCTACCGAAGCGTGGTCGAGGGCCGCTGGAGCATCGTCTCCGTCGTCGCCGAGTTCCTGCGCTACGAGACGCCCACTCTCTTCGTGGCGCGGGTTCCGCTCGAACCGGTCACCATCGGCGGCGTCGACATCGGCGCGTGGGAACCCATTCTCGTCTTCCTGGCTGCAGCCAACCGCGATCCGGCCGAGTACGCGGAGCCCGATGCGTTCTGGCCCGAGCGCGGCGGCGGCACGCCGATCTCCTTCGCGTTCGGCGCACACTTTTGCCTCGGAGCGTCACTGGCGCGTTCCGAGGCCGAAGTGATGCTGGCCGCCGTCACGTCGCGCTGGCCGGATTTGAAGCTGCATCCGTCCCACCGCCTGCGCTGGCACCAGCGCGGGCCGTTTCGCGGGCTCGACGAATTGATCGTCGTGCCCGGACTTGATCGAAAACCGGGGCATTCGCAATGAACCTGAATCTTCACGGCAAGCGCGTTCTCGTCACCGGCAGCCATCGTGGAACCGGCGAGGCAACCGCGAGGGCTTTCGCGGCCGAAGGCGCGTCGGTTTTCGTGCACGGCTTCGAGCCCGGCCAGTCGGACGTCGTCGCTGCGTCCATCCTGGCGGCGGAGGGAGATGCCCACGCCGTTAGCGGCGACATCACGACCGCCGACGGCGCCGATGCCGTCGCCGCTGCCCTCGCCCCGCACGGCATCGACGTGCTGGTCAACAACTACGGCGTCGCGGCCGGCGGCGCGTGGAACGAAGACGGCACCGATCACTGGAGTGAAATGTACGAGCGCAACGTGGGCCCGGATACCCCGCTGGGGCTGGATCGTGGTCTGAATGCTTTGTGGACTGACGGCGGCGTGCTGTAT
>JBHEOD010000077.1:0-14710 GCA_046261745.1 Binatia bacterium | reverse complement strand
TTCGTGGCCACCGTCGGTGCCACCCGGCCCGGCGAACGCAACCCCGAGTACTACGCCGCCAAGGGCGCGCTCCCGGCGATCACCGTGAGCCTGGCCCGCCACCTCGCCGGCACCGGGATCACGGTGAACTGCGTGAGCCCCGGCGTGCTGCGCACCAGCGAGGTGGAAGCGCACTTTCGCGCGCGCGCCGCTCGCAAGGGCTGGGGCGACGACTGGAACGAGATCGAACGCCGCGCGATCGCCGACACGCTCGGCGCGGGGTCGCCGGCCTCGCGTCTCGGCCTTCCGTCGGAAGTGGCCGCCACGGTCGTGTTCCTGGCCGGCGAACAGGCCGCCTACATCAACGCCGTCGATCTTCGCGTCGACGGCGGCGCGGCCGACTGCGTGCGGTAGCATCGCGCTCCGGGAGCGGACCGTTTCCGCCTGCACCGTTTCGCGTGCCGTGCCTTGCAGCCCCGACGTGCTCGCGTAGCCTCCGCCGCCTTGAAGATCCTCGCCACACTCAATCCCGAACAGCGGCGCGCGGTGACCACCACCGAGGGACCCGTGCTCGTGCTCGCCGGAGCCGGCACCGGCAAGACCCGCGTGATCACCGTGCGCATGGCGTACCTGCTCAGCCGCGGCGTGGATCCGGAGTCGATCCTCGCGATGACGTTCACGAACAAGGCCGCGCGCGAGATGCGCCGCCGCGTCAGCGAGATCGTCGGGCCGAAGAAGGCCGCGCGGCTGTTCGTGGGCACGTTCCACGCGTTCTGCATCGACCTGCTGCGGCAGTACGGCGCTGCGATCGGTCTCGAGCGTTTCACCATCAGCGACGGCTCCGACCAGGTCTCCATCCTTCGCTCGGCGATGCGCGAGGTGAACGTGGCCGGCGCAACCATGCAACCGATGCAGGTGCTGTCGCGCATCTCGCTGATGAAGGGGCGCCTGTCCACGCCGGAGGCGGCGCTGGAAGCAGCGACAGACGACCGCGAGGAACTCGTCGCGCACGTGTGGAAGCGCTACGACGAGCAACTCCGGCGCTCGCGCTCCCTCGACTTCGACGACATCCTGCTCCAGGCCCTCGTGCTGCTGAAGAAGAAGGACGGTCCCGGAGACCTGCTGCGCGCCCGCTACCGTTACGTGATGGTGGACGAGTACCAGGACACCAACGGCCCGCAGTACGAGATCGTGCGCGCGATCGCCGGCAAGCACCGCAACCTTTGCGTGGTCGGCGACGACGACCAGTCGATCTACGGGTGGCGCGGCGCCGACATCGGCAAGATCCTCGGCTTCGAGCGCGACTACAAGAATTCGGCTGTCATCAAGCTCGAGACCAACTATCGCTCGACCGAGGAGATCCTCGACGCGGCCAACCGCGTGATTCGCAACAACCCGAATCGCCACGACAAGACGCTGCGATCGCACGCGGGCAAGGGTAGCCCCGTGCGCCGCTACCTCGCAGTCGACGAGAACGAGGAAGCCAGCGCCGTCGTCGGCGAGATCCAGCGCCACGCCGAAGACGGCACTGCCGCCTTCGGGGATTTCGCGATCCTGTTTCGCACGGGACCGCAGGCGCGCGTGTTCGAAGCCGAGCTGCGCGCGTCCAAGGTTCCGTACACACTGGTCGGCGGCATGTCGTTCTTCGATCGCAAGGAGATCCGCGACATCGTCGCGTACCTCAAGCTGCTGGTGAATCCCGACGACGAGCTCGCGCTGCTGCGCGTGATCAACTGCCCGCCGCGCGGCATCGGCAAGGCCTCGATCGACCGCGTGCTGCAGTTCTCGTCGGACCGGGGCGTATCGGTGTCGGCCGCGTTCCTGAGCGCGTCGTCAGTTGACGGCATCCCTCAGGCTACCGCCCAGGCCTGCACGGATTTCCTGCAGATCCTCGACGTCTTGCGACGAAAGAAGATTCCCCTGGAAGACCTGGTCCGCGAGCTGATCGAGACGGTCGGCTACCGCGCCGAGGTTGATCGCAACTACCCGACCGCGGAGCTTCAGGCCCAGCGCTGGAGCGCCGTGGAGGAGGTTGTGAACTTCGCGGAAAACCATCGGCGTCGAAAGCCGAAGGAGGCCACGGTCGAGTCTTTCCTGCATGAGCTGGCGCTCGAGGCCAACGACGATCCGACCAGCGAGGACACGAGCGGCCGGAACAGCGTTACGCTGATGACGCTGCACGCTGCGAAGGGCCTCGAGTATCCGCGCGTGTACCTGGTGGGCCTCGAAGAGGGGCTGCTTCCGCACGCGCGCGCAGTTGCCGAGGACAGCATCGACGAGGAACGGCGGCTGGCTTACGTGGGCATCACGCGCGCACGTGAGGAACTCACGCTGACCCGAACGCGCAGTCGCGCACGCCACGGACACCGTGCGCCGTCGATGGCGTCGCGGTTCCTGTACGAGTTCACCGAGACCAAGCCCCCCGACGACTGGATTCCGACCGGCGAAGACCGGCCCGTGCCGGGCACGCCGGGAGCGAAAGGCAAAGCGAAGAAGGCAGGCGCCTCCCGCAAGGGGAAAGCGCGCACGAAGCCCGCCGTCCGCCGCCGCGTCGTTGCCAGAAAAGGGGTCTGACCCGTTTTTTCGCCGCGTCGCGCGTTAACGAAAAAGGGGTCTGACCCCTTTTTTTCGCCCGACGTGGGGAAAGCGGGACCCGAATCGCCGTGCATCGTCTTTCCGCCGAATGAAAGCCGGCGCGACGGGTCGAACCCTCAGCTTCGCGCAATGCGTGCGAAGACGACCCACACGCGTGGCAACACGGAGACCGGACAATGAAAGCAAGAGCACTCACGATCGCAGCCTCGTTCGCAGCCGCCGCCCTGGCGATGTCGCAACCGGCAATGGCCGAGACGAAGACCGTGATCGAGGAAACCCCCGGCAAGTACACCGAGCAGCGGAAGAACGCCGACGGCACCGAGAGCGAGCTGCACATCAACCGCGAGGAAGGGACGCGCGTCTACAAGGACAGCGAGGGCGTCGAAATCAAGGAGACGATCGAAAACGGGAAGATCAAGCAGGAGTACAAGGACGAGGACTGCAAGCGCTCGGCGCAGCAGAACATCGCCACGGGCGATTCGAAGGTGGTGAGCGAAGGCGACTGCCCGAAGTAAGCGCTCCCCCGGAAAAGGGGTCTGACCCCTTTTTCTCAGGCCACGGCGGGCTCGCAGGCGCTGACGCGTACGGGCACGCCGGTGAGGACGCCGTTGCCGACCATGCCCTCGACGACATTCTCATCCGTGAGGTCGTTCATCGAGGCGCCTGGCCGCGCGGCGGCGTTCTTCATTCGGGTTCCCTGGCGCGTGTGGCCGAAACCGTGCGGCATGCTGACGACGCCGGGCATCATCTCGTCGGTGACGGCCAGCGGCAGCGACACGCGACCGACGCGGCTCTCCACCGCCACCAGCCGCCCGTGCTTGAGCCCGAGACGTTCGGCATCCACCGGACTCATCAGCAGCGTGCAGCGCTCCGGTCCCTTGATGAGCGTCGGGCAGTTGTGCATCCAGGAGTTGTTCGAGCGCAGCTGGCGGCGGCCGATCATCAGGAAGCCGTTCGGCGACGTCGCCGCGGTTTCGAACGCTCCGCTGCGCAGCGACGTTTCCAGCCGGACCAGTTCCTCGTCGATCTCGGGATGCGCGAGATGGATCTTCCGGTCGCTGTGACGAACGGCGCGATCCAGGCCGCCTTCCTTCAACGATCCGAGGTCGATGCCGGCCGGCTTGGCCTTGACGTCGTCCATCGTCAGTCCGTACGGCCCGCTCGCGAGCAGCATCGAGATGAACTGTTCGGGTGCGGTGGCGTAAAGTGCGTCGGTCGTGTTCTCGACGGGCGGTCCGCCGGCCGCCACCGAGTCCTCGCTGCGCAGCCGCGTAAGCTCGCCGCACAGGCGCCCGCAGATCTCCATCTCGCTCAGGCTGCCCTCGGCGGGCTCGAAAACAGGCACGCAGTACTTGACCGTGTCGCGCACGGCCAGCTTGTGGAACACGAGGCTGAAGTGATCGTTCTCGAGACCGTGCCGCGGCGGCAGGATCACGTCGGCGAAGCGCGTCGTCTCGTTGAGGGCGGGATCGATGCTGACCATGAACTCGAGGCCGGCCAGCGCGCGCTCGAGACGCGCGCCATTGGGCGTCGACAGCGCCGGGTTACCCGCCAGCGTGAGCAAACCGCGCACCTGTCCGTCGCCTGGCGTTTCGATCTCTTCCGAAAGGCAGGCCACCGGGAGCTCGCCGCCGAACTCGGGTAGCCCGCGCACGCGCGACTGCCAGCGCTTGTAGCTGCCCTTGGACGAATACGTGGCCGCGGGGCTCGGGAACATCATGCCCCCGGGACGATCGATGTTGCCCGTCACGACGTTGAGCACGTCGCCGAGCCAGCTCGCAAGCGTGCCGTATTCCTGCACACACAGGCCGATGCGCGTGTAGCAGGCAGCAGCCGGAGCCGACGCGAACTCGCGCGCGAGGCGGCGCAGCGTCCCCGCATCGATGCCGGTGGCCGCCGCCACGCGCTCGGGCGGATAGTGCTTCGCGATGGCCTCGACGCGCTCGAGCCCCAGCACCCGGCCTTCGGCTGCGCCGAGTCGCGCCAGCCCTTCTTCGAACACCACCGAAAGCATCGCGAGCAGGAAGAGCGCATCGCTGCCGGGCTTGAGGAAGACGTGTTCGCTGGCGGCCTCGGCGGTCTCGCTGCGGCGCGGATCGAGCACCACCACGTGGCCTCCGCGCTCGCGGATCTCGCGCAGGCGCTTTTTCATGCCGGGCGCCGTCATCAGGCTGCCGTTGGAGACGAGCGGATTGGCGCCGAGGATCATCAGGTGGTTGCAGCGCTCGAGATCGGGAATGGGGAGGGAGAGCTGCGCGCCGAACACGAGGTAGGCCGCCAGCATCTGCGGGTACTGGTCGACGGTGGACGCGCTGTAGCGGTTCTTCGTGTCGAGCAGCCGAAGCAGGTGCGGCAGTGCGAGCATCGCGTTCAGGTTGTGCGCGCTCGGATTACCGACGTAGCTCGCGAACGCGTTGTTGCCGTGGCGCTTCTGCACGTCGTGGATGCCGCGCGCGGCGTGCGCGATCGCCTCATCCCACGAAGTCTCCCGCCAGCGTTCGCCTTCGCGAATCATCGGGCGGCGAATGCGATCCGCATCCTCGTAGGCGTCCTTGAGCGCGTTGCCCTTCGGACACATGTAGCCTCGCGAGAGCGGGTCGTCCTCGTCGCCGCGAATGGAAAGGATCGTTCGCCCCTGCGTCTCGATCACAAGACCGCAGTGGGCTTCACAAAGGTTGCAGGTGCGGTGGTGCCTCGGCATGCGCGGATCCTTCCACGGACCGCCTCTTCGTGGAAGGGAATCGCGGAAGAGGACAGAAGCCGGGTGGTCCGGGGATGCCTCCGGCTTGCGCGCCGACCGCAGTTTCGGTTTAGTGAGCGCAATGACGAAGGAAACGACAGAAGGGGTCTCGGTGGAGGTGGAGTCGTACTTCGTCCCCGAGCAGTCGGACGCCGTGCTCGACCGCTACGTGTTCGCCTACCGGATCCGCATCTCCAACGAATCGGAGGTCACCGTCCAGCTCACACGCCGCCACTGGTACATCGCCGAGGGCGACGGTACCGTCCGCGAAGTCGAGGGCGAGGGGGTGGTAGGCGAGCAGCCCGTCATGGCCCCCGGCGAGACCCACGAGTACATGAGCGGCGCCATCCTGCAGGGCCCCGTCGGAAGCATGCACGGCACCTACGAAATGCGCCGCGAGGACGGCACCGAATTCCAGGCTGTCATCCCCAAGTTCGTCCTTCAGATGCCGAGGACCCTGCACTAGTTTTCGAGGCCTGAAGCCGGGCCGCCTTAACGCAGAGTGACGAGTTCCTCGGCCGTCGACGGGTGGATGCCCACCGTCGCGTCGAAGTCGCGCTTGGTGGCTCCCATTTTCACCGCGACCGCGAAGCCCTGGATGATCTCGGGGGCGTCCTTTCCTATCACGTGGCAGCCGAGCACCCGGTCGTCCTCGATCCGCACGACGAGTTTCACCATGGTGAAGGCCGAACGGCCGGTCAGGCTGTGAAGCATCGGCCGGAAACGGGCCCGGTAGATGCGGACGGCCGCATCCCCGTAGCGCACCCTCGCCTCTTCCTCACTCATGCCGACGGTGCCGATGGGCGGATCGGTGAAGACTGCGGACGGGATGTTTTCGTAGCTCATCGGCACGTCGCGGCCGCCGTAGACGCGATCGGCCCACAGCCGGCCGGCGTGGATCGCAACCGGCGTCAGCGGGCTGCGGCCGGTCACGTCGCCGATCGCCACGATGCTCGGCACCGACGTGGACGCATCCTCGGCGCACACGACATTGCCGACCTCGTCGAGCGAGACACCCACCGCCTCCAGTCCGAGACCGCCGGTGTTCGCGATGCGGCCAGTCGCGTAGAGCATGCAACAGTCGACGGTCAGCGTGCAGGCGCCGTCGGGGCCGACGAGTTCGAGGGCGAAGGCGGAATCCGACTTCGCGATGCGGCTCACGACGGTTCCCGAGTGCACCTGGATCTTCGCGGCTCGCATCCCCGCATCGAGCTCGCGGCGAAGGTCGCCGTCGAAGCCCCGCAGCGGAAGCTCGCCGCGGTAGATGAGGTGAACCTGGCTTCCGAGAGATTGCAGCACGCCGGCCAGTTCGCACCCGATGTAGCCACCGCCGATCAGAGCCACTTCGCGCGGCCGTTCGGTCAGCTCGAAGAAACCGTCGCTGGTGATGACGTGACCGATGCCTTCGATGTCGGGCAGGTTCGGACGCGACCCGGTTGCGATCAGGATGTGCGCGGCGCTGATCCTTTTGGGCTCGCCGGTCGGCTCGCTGCTGGGCTCGCCAGTCGGCTCGCTGCTGGGCTCGCTTCGCGGCTTGCTTGGCTCGCTTCGCGACGCGCTTGGCTCGCTGGTCCCGTCCGCGCCGCCGCCTGCAGGGTCGAAAATCTCGACCTCATGCGGCGTGACGACGCGCGCGCGCCCGTGAATGAGTTCCACGCCGGCCTCGCGCAGCAGCCGTTCGTGGGTGGCCTCGAGACTGGCCACATTGCGGTCGCGCGCGGCGACGAGCGCCGGCCAATCGAGGGAAGGTGGCTCCACCTGCCAGCCGTAGCCGGCCGCGTCCTCGAACGCATGGGCGAACTCGGCGGCGTAGACCATGAGCTTCTTCGGCACGCAGCCGCGGATCACGCAGGTTCCGCCGACGCGGTCGTTCTCGATGATCGCGACGCGGGCGCCGTAGGAGGCTGCGCGTTTGGAGGTGGCGAGGCCGCCGCTGCCCGCGCCGATCACGATCAGATCGAAGTCGTAGTTGCTCATGAGCCGGACCTACTCAAAGCCGCGGGACGGCTCAACAAGACCCGGGAAGCAGCCCCGAGGGGCCTTGGTGACCCGGCTCGGCAGGGCGGGAGCCGGGGTTGCAGGAAAGTTCTTTGAATCCGGCGTCTTGGCGCTGAGGCCAAGACGCCTTCCGGGTGGGGCCCTGCCGGGCCCCACCCGTTAAGGCGCCCGGTTGCGCCGAAGGAGGCAAGAGGCGCGAGGCAAGAGTGCCGCCGACACGAGTCGCAGCCAACAGCCATTTCAAAGTTTCTCCGGCGCGTCTCGAAAGCCCGCCATTTCTCGGGGCTTCACCTGGCCCCGAAGGCCGGCGGCCGGGTAGGCCCGGGGGGTGGCCGCGGCATGGCTTCGCGCAAACGCTTGAGTTCAAAGGGGAATCGAGGGGGCGTTCTGAAGTCGCAAAAACTATCGGGCGGCGGAGGGGGTGAGTCAAAAAAACCAAGTAAACTCGAATACTTACGGATTCGCGCGGGTGGCGCGAGAGGCGAGTCGGCCGGCTGCACGCAGCCCGTGCCCCCTGCCCGGCCGGCCGCGTTGCCTTTGCTCCCCGGGCCCGACATCACGGCCCGATGCAGGCACTCAACGACCCTCGTGTGGAAGCCGCCGTCGCCAATTACTTCCGCACCGTGAGCATGCGCGACAAGAAAGCGTGGCTCGCGTTGTTCGACAAGTCGGCGATGCTTCACGAACCCGTCGGCGCAACACCGGCAGAAGGACGCGAAGGCCTCGAGCAGGTCTGGCAGGTGTTCACCGGACCGTTCGCCAAGCTCACGCTCGACGTGAACGAAGTGTTCTACTCGGGCTCGGGCGCAGCGGCGCGGTGGTCGGCGAAGGCATCTTCCACGGACGGCAACAGCACCGACTTCGCCGGCATCACCGTCTTCGAGATCGACGACGAGGGTCGCATCCAGACCGTCATGTCGTACTGGGATCCCGCCGCCGTACTGATCGAACTGGCCGGCGGCGACAGCGACTGATCCGCGCGACGCTGAGCCACACCCCGGGCGCGAACCCGGTTATGCGCGCCGCGCGCCGCGCTGCCCGAAGGCCTCGCACAGATCGTTGAACCCGCACCAGTCGCACAGCGTTCCCGGCGTAGGAGGGAACACGCTGGCTTCGGCCGCCGTGCGAATGCGCGCACCGAGCCGCCGCGCGGTCTCACCCGCCTCTTCGCGGCGGATGCGCCGTGTCTGCGTGCTTCCGTTGCGCAGGTACTCGAGTGTCAGCACGATCTCGTCGGCGCCGGTCTCGGCGAACATCGCGACCGCGTAGGCCTCGAGCTGATCGCCGTCCTTGCCGCCGAAACGGATCGGCGGACGTCCGCCCGTCTTGTAGTCGATGATGTGCACGACGCCGGCCGCGTCGCGGGCGAGCCGGTCGATGAATCCCTGGAAGCGGCGCCCCTCGTCGATTTCCAGCATGAAATGCCGTTCCAGCCCCACGGTTTCCAGCGAGTCGCCGACGAAACGCGTGCGATGGAAATCGGCGAGCATCTCCGCGCCGGAGCGACGGTAGTCCTCGACCCGGGTGCCCTGCTTGATCACCTTGAGCGTGCCGCGCGCCTCGGCCCACGCGCCGTCGAACGTCGCGCTGTACTGGCGAACCGCGTCCTCGACGCGCGGCGCGCACCCGGCGGCCTTCTGCTGGAACATCCACTCGACCGCCGCGTGCACCTGCTGGCCCATGAACGCCTCGATCGACTGGAACGCCTCGCGCACGCCGTCGACGTACCGGTAGCGGTAGCGGCGCGCGCATTGCTCGAACGTGGTGACGCGCGAGAAGCTGAAGGTTTCCAGATTGGGCATGCGGCAGGTTCCGCGCGGAGCATTGGCCGGGCGGCGGGCCGCTCCAACGCGGCCCCGGGTCCGCAGGACGACTAACGCACAGTTTCCGCGGCGACGAAGCGGTACGCCACCAGCGCCGTCATCGCGGCGTGGCGCGGCGTGCGTCCTGACGGCTCGCCCCCACTTCTGGCGTCCGCGGCCACTTCGACGAGGGCCGAGCGCACCGCACCGTCTTCCGCCACCAGGCGTCCGATCGCCAGCGCCTGCGTGCGCAGCGAGCGTCCGAACACCGCTGACAGCGACAACGTCGCGCTGCCCATCATCCTCTCATCGAGCGAAGGCATGCAGGCCAGCGCCGCGCAGGTGTCGCACAGCGACACGAGCGCGCCCGGATCGATCGCGCTGCCGAAGCCTTCGTTCACGCCGCGCGGCATGGCCAAATGGGCCGCCGCCGAATCCAGCGAGCGCACCTCCATACCCATCGAGCGCGAGAACGGCGAGATCAGCGCCCGCGATTCCTCCCGACGAGGGACAGGCAGGGTGCCTGGAACGCCCGCGCTGGGTTCGTCCCCCGACGTGCGAAGGACCGCAAGGGCTGCCGCCACCGGGCGGCCGCGCTCGGTAACCACCTCCACTTCCACATGCACCAGGTCGCGGCCGCGCGTCGCGACCCGGGCGGTGGCGTGCAGCGCCTCCTCGCGGGCGGCGGCCAGGTAATTCACGCTTACCGAGACAGGGCGCGCGGCAGACGCGCGGGCACGGTCGCTCGCCACGGCCAACGTCATCGCGGTCCACAGCGACAGCGAGGCCGCCACACCGCCGTGCACGTAGCCCTGCGCGTTCGCCAGCGACGGCACGTACGGAACCCGCGCCGTCGTGAAGTCGGAAGTCATGTCGCCGCATACCAGGCCGAGGCGCCCCGCATAGGCTGTCCCCTCGAGTGCCAACGCGAAACGCCGCGCTGCGTCGATCACGGCCGCACCGCGGGTCGCCGCGACGTCGCGGAGGACGGATGTGGACAAGGCTCGTCGGTGGCGCGCAAGGCTGCGTGTTAGCGCAGGCGCCGGACGCGGGGAAACCGGCAGGCGATTGCGCGATTCTGCGAAACCGCCACCGCCGTTTTCGCGCCGGCGGGCACGAACACTCGCGATTCCTCGTATGCCGCAATGGTCGGCGCGTGGCATGTTTCCTGCTTTTCGGGCGATGTCCGACGTGCTGCGACGGCGCAGACGGGAGGTTCCCCATGTCCACCTATTCCAGGCTCTCCGCGCTGGACCGCTCCTTCCTCGACATCGAGGACCGCAACACCCACATGCACGTGGGCGCCACCTGCGTCTTCGAAGTCGGGCCGCTGCGCGGGGCAGACGGCGGCATCGACATCGAGCGCGTGCGCGCCTACGTGGAATCGCGCCTGCACCTGATTCCGCGCTACCGGCAGCACATCGCGCGGGTTCCGATCGAAGGCCATCCGGTCTGGGTGGACGACGACCAGTTCGACATCCGCTACCACGTTCGCCACCTCTGCCTGCCGCGGCCGGGCTGCGAGCGGGAACTCAAGCGTCTCGCCGGCTGGATCAACTCCCAGCAACTCGATCGCGGCAAGCCGCTCTGGGAGCTGTGGGTGGTCGAAGGGCTCGAGAATGACCGCTTCGCGATCATCGCCAAGACCCACCACTGCATGATCGACGGCCTGGCCGGCGCCGACCTCCTCGCGGTGCTGCTGCGACCCGACGACGACGAGACCATCGACGAAGCCCATCGCTGGCGGCCGCGCCCGGCGCCGTCGCAGGCGCGCTTGGTGCGCGATTCGTTGATCCGGCGCCTGACCATGCCGGCGCGCGCGCTCGGTGCTCTGGCCAGGGATCCCGCCGGCTGCTGGCAGGACGCCAGCGACCTGGCGGCGGCGCTGTACGAGTCGACGTCGCTCAGCGTAATGCCGGGCTCGGAGACTCCTCTCAATCATCCCATCGGCAGTCACCGCCGCTTCGACTGGCTGTGCTTCGAGCTCGACCGCGTCAAGGCCGTCAAGAACCGCCTCGGCGGCACCGTCAACGACATCGTGCTGGCGGTGGTGACCGGCGGCGTCCGCAACTACCTGATCAAGCGCGGAGTCGTTCTCGACGACGCCGACGGATTCGTGTTTCGCGCGTTCTGTCCGGTCGGCATCCAGTCCTCTCAGCGCGGCAGCGCCGGCGGCAACTTCGTGTCGGCCATGATGACCGATCTTCCCGTCGCGGAGACCGACACCACACGGCGCCTGGAACTCATCCGCACCTTCACGCGCGAGCACAAGGGCGCGGCGCCGGTGCGCGGCACCGAAGTGCTCGAGAAGATCGCGGACGAGACGTTCCCGACGATGGTCGGCCTCTTTGCCGCCGCGGTCGAAAGTTCGCGCGCATACAACCTGATCGTCACGAACGTGCCGGGGCCGCAGTTCCCGCTCTACCTGCTCGGCGCATCGATGCGCCAGAGCTATCCGCTCGTGCCGTTGTTCGGTCACCAGGGCGTCGGAATCGCGTTGCTGAGCTATGACGGGCACCTGTGCTGGGGCTTCAGCGCGGACCGCGACATCGTGCCCGACCTGCACGACCTCGTGGAGAGCGTGCGCTTCGCATTCCTCGACCTTTGCCGCACAGCCGGGCTGCCCACCGTGGTCGCAACGAGTCCGGAGGCTGCTGTTCCTGTTCCCACTCCGGTTCCCGCCGCCGCCGCGGCGCCGTCGCCTGCGCGCGCCCGCACGTCATCGGGAGTCCGCCAGCCGGCTCCGGAGGCGGAAAGCCCGCGAAAGTCGCGCAAGCCGGCGGGCAGGGATGGCAGCGCGGCCTGATTCGCGCCGCACTGCGCACAACCCTGCACGGCTTTGCGGCGCTTCCGCTTGCGGGAGCTACGCCGGGCGGAAAGATTCGGCCGCGTGAAGCACGCGAACCCGACCGGACGCGCGGTGCCGTCATTGCAGGAGGTGCGGCGCATGCTGGCCGATCCTCACTGCGACCCCACACTCGTCGACCGGCTGCGCGACGATCCGCGCGCAACGGTGGCGTCCTTGCTCGACGTTGCCGAACGCCGCGGCCGGCGACTGGCCGAGGAAACCGCCAGGCACCGCGAAATGCTCGCGATCGAACGCGAGCTCGAGGCCAGCGGCCGCTTCCTGATCGCCGGAGTCGACGAAGCCGGCATGGGACCGCTCGCGGGACCGATCGTCGCGGCGGCGGTGATCCTCGGCGACGCCGCCCGCATCCAGGGCATCGACGATTCGAAGAAGCTCGACGAGAACAAGCGCACGAGGCTGGCGGGCGAGATTCGCGAGCAGGCGATTGGAGTATCGATCGGCATCGCCACCGTCGCGGAGATCGACGAGCTCAACGTGTATCACGCGGGATTGCTCGCGATGCGACGCGCCGTCGAAGGACTTGTCCGCAAGCCCGACTACGTGCTCGTCGATGCGCGGCGCATCCCCGACATCGGCATCGCGCAGAGCGCGTACGTGCGCGGCGACTCGCGCTCCCTGTCGATCGCAGCGGCGTCGATTGTCGCGAAAACCCATCGCGACGCGCTGATGTACGAGTTCGATCGCGTGCATCCCGGCTACGGATTCTCGCGTCACAAAGGCTACGGCACGCCCGAGCACCAGGCGGCACTGCGGCGCCTCGGCATCAGCTCCATCCATCGCTCGTCGTACGATGCGGTGCGTGAGCTGGTCGCAGCCGGCCGCCGGCAGGACGACTGACGGCCGGGACTCGCGAGCGCCAACGCGCTGCGTGCGAGGCTCCTTCCCGACGACCTCAGCCGGACTCGCGCCGCGACTGGACCGCCGGCAGCCGCGGGCATAGGTTCGGTCGCATGAGCAATGAGAACATCCTGGTGCTGGTAACGGGTGCGTCGGGCTACATCGGCGGGCACGTCGTGCGCGAGTTCCTCGAACACGGCTACAGCGTGCGCGGCACGGTGAGGAGCCTGGCCAGTCGAAAGAAGATCGAGCACCTGGTCGAACTTTCCAACGAGTACGACGGCAGGCTCGAGTTGGTCGAGGCCGACCTCGAGAAAGACGACGGCTGGAAGGAAGCCGTCGCAGGCTGCACGTTCGTCGAACACGTCGCGTCGCCGTTTCCGGCCATGGCGCCGGCCGACGAGAACGAACTGATCCGGCCGGCCGTCGACGGTACGCTTCGCGTACTGCGGGCCGCAGTCGAATCGGGCACGGTCACACGCGTCGTGCTCACGTCGTCCGTGGCGGCAGTGGCTTACGGTCATGAGGACTCCGCGGGGCGCGTCCTCGACGAGGACGACTGGTCGGTGCCCGAGAAGTGCGAGGCGTACCAGAAGAGCAAGACGCTGGCCGAGAGGGCCGCGTGGGACTTCGTCGAAGGGCTGCCCGAGGGCCGCCGCATCGAGCTTGCGGTGATCAATCCCGGCTTCGTGTGCGGGCCGCTCTCGGGACCGGATATCGGCACCTCGGGGGAAGTCATCGGCCGGCTGATGCGCCGCGAACTGCCGGCCTGTCCGGAAATCGGCTTCGCCACCGTCGATGTTCGCGACGTGGCGCTCGCACACCGGCTGGCCAGCGAAACGCCCGCCGCCGCCGGCCACCGCTTCATTGCCGCCGTGGACCACGTGTGGATGCAGGACATCAGCCGCATTCTGGCCGCCGAATTCGGTCCCCTGGGCTACCGGCCGCCGATCGGCAAGCTGCCGTACTGGTTGATGTGGGTGATCGGGCGCTTCGACAAGAGCGTGCGACTGGTTCTCCAGTACGTCGGCAAACGCGAGCAGGTTTCTCACCAGAAGGCCGCGCAAATCCTCGGCTGGAAGCCGCGTCCGCTGCGCGAGACCTTCATCGACATGGCGAACAGCATGATCGACAAGGGCCTGATTCCTGCACCGAAACGTTAGCCCCCGACTGGTGGTGACTGCTCGAGCGCCTGAACGGCCGTGAAGGACGCCGCGCGGTTTCGCTGTTCATTCCCAAAGAAAGGCTCTCTGCGCGAATCCCTCGTCTACGAAACAAACACGAGGATAGAGCGGGTTGCACCGATGCCCGCACATGAGCCATAAGTCGTGAGGCGACGCGCCTGGGCTCAGGCAAACAGAGGGGACAACCATGAATGTGATGCGGTTCGGCGGCTGCCTTGCAGCGCTGCTGGTGATTTCTCATGCAGGTGCAGTCGATGCGCAGGCGCAGTCGGCAGACCTGGCGATTACCAAGACACTGACCGACCCGGCCATTCCACCGGCTCTCGGCATCGCCCCCGGCACCAACATCGTCTACACGATTGTTGTCACCAACAACGGTCCCTCCTCCGCCAGCAACGTCAGTGTGGAAGACGACACGCCCGCCGGACTGACGTTCGTGTCCAACGCCGAGGACTGCACGGGCGTGTTCCCGTGTGCGTTGGGAACTCTCACCAACGGCCAGACGAAGACCATTGTCTCCACGTACTCGATTCCCGCCAACTACGCGCCGCCGACGGCAGTCGCCAATTTCGCCGATGTCTTCTCGACCACGCCGGACCCCGACAGCGATAACAACACGGGCTACGTCATTGCTGCGGTCAACGGCAACAACTGCGGCAACTTCTCCGTCTCGGGCGGAGAGCTTCACACCTGCGCCGTCGTGGCC
>JBHEOD010000076.1:0-17749 GCA_046261745.1 Binatia bacterium | reverse complement strand
ATCCGTCGCCGGGCAACTGCCGGTGCGTGAACGACAACCGCACCGTCTGCGACGAACCGTTCGCGAGCGGCGTCTCCGAGTGTCCGGCCTGCGTCGGAGGCGGCGCCCGGAACACCCAGAAATGCGCGTCGAACACCGACTGCTTCGATACTTCCGCGTGTGGACCCGCCACGAAGAAGGTCTGCTCGAGCCTGACCTCGAAGCTCTGTACGACCAACGGCGACTGCACGACGGGTATGGGCACCTGCACGGTCAACCGCACGGTCTGCACGACGTCCTCTTCGACGCTTTGCAGCACGAACACGGACTGCAACTTCCAGGGCACCTGCACCGGGCAGTCGGCGTGCACCTGCTACTTCGGTGCGCCTTTCCCGTTGAGTTCGGGAGGAACACCGGCGTGCATCGTCAACCGCTTCGCGGAACCCATCTCCGGAACCGCCAACGTCGACCTGGGTGCCGGAGAGATCACGGCCAGGCTCAGGACCGGCGTATTCCTCGGTTATGAAACCAGGTTCCCTTGCGCCACCTGCGGTGGAAGCTGCTCGAACAACCCGGAGACTTTCTGCGATCGGGATGAGGACTGCACCGGCGGCACGTGCAACCTCGATCCGACTCCCAACGATGGGGATCGGGGTGGCGTCTGTGGACCGGGTTCCACCAGCACGGGGCAATCCTGTGACGTCAACGGTACCAACTCGTCCTTCCCGGCTTACACAAGTGGCCCGAACGGCGGTGCGTACAGCATCGACTGCCTGCCGTCTACCACTGCACTTGCCGGTCAGGGACTGGCCATCAACCTGACGCAGACCACCGGCACGAGCGTGCTCGAGTCGCACGTGTCGTGCCAACTCGCCTCCGCTCCTGAGCTCACCTGCCCGTGCCTCACGTGCAGCGCGGATCCGACGCTGCCATGCAACACGCACGAGGACTGCGCTTCGCTGGCGGGATCGTGTTCTTTGTCCACTCCGACGTCATGCCTCGGCAACGCAGACTGCATGGGCGTCGACGTGGGGCCATGCTTGTCGAGCATCAGCCGGTGCGACAAGGCGCGGACGTCCTCCGCTTACAACTGCACCACCAACGCAGACTGCGTGAATCGTGACGTGGGTGTTTGCAATGCTCCGACATGCACCTCGCGCGGCGTCGGCAACTTCCCTCAGCCGAACAACTGCACGGATCAGCTTTGCTCCGACATCGGGGGCGGCATCGGCGAGTGCACCATCGGTCCGGACGCCCAGTTCTGTGCAGGCGTGCTCACGGCCAACGGGCTGGGCGTGCTGTCGTGCCAGTTCGACGACGATTGCACGCAGAGCGGTGTGGACGCGCGGCCCTGCAGCTTGCTGCAGCGCAATGGATGCTTCTTCGATCCGATCGTCGCCACCGGATCCGCAAGCCCGAGCACGCCCATCGGTGCAGCGACGTTCTGCATTCCGCCGGTCGCCAACCAGGCCATCAACGATGTGGCTGGTCTGCCGGGCCCCGGCCGCGTCGTGAACCAGGCAGTGGCCAAGACGTTCTGCGCGAGCGATCCGACCAAGCAGTATATCCCTGGCGTGGGTGGCTGCCTGGACGAGTGAGTCGAAAGACGGCGGCGGATGGACCCGTCGCCGTGAATCGCCCGAACGAGGAACGGCCCGATCGCCAACGCGATCGGGCCGTTCCTGCTGGGTTCCCATGCGTCGCGTCTATCCTTCGGTTCTCGAGTTGTTGCCCGCCGTCCTCAGCCCGCCGTCGCCACGTCGCCGCCGAGTGCGGCCAGCGACGGAATCACGACCACCATGCGCGTGCCGCCGTCGGCCGGTCCCTCGGCCCAGATCGCGCCGGCGTGGTAGCGCATCACTTCGCGACAGATCGCAAGACCTAGCCCGGTGCCGCGCGGCTTGCCGCCCGAGGACTCACCCTGGCGGAAACGTTCGAAGACCATCTCGCGCTCCTCTTCGGGAATGCCGGGGCCGTTGTCGGTGACGGTCACGCGTAGCGCCGTCGATTCGCCGTATGGAGACTCGTGCGCATCGATGGACACGCGGCCGCCGCGCGGGGTGAACTTGAGCGAGTTGCTGCACAGGTTCGCGAACACCTGGATGAGACGGTCGCGGTCGCCGAAGATGACGGGCAGCGCGTCGTCGCGATTGAGCTCGAGTTCGACGCCGCTTTCCTGGTAGAGCGGCCGGAACGTCGCCAGCACGTGCTCGAGAATCCCGGACGGATCGCTGATGGTCTCAAGCTTCCATTCGCTGCCGCCGGACTCGATCTTGGAGAGGTCGAGCAGGTCGTTGATCAGGCGCGTGAGCCGCTCGCTCTCCTCGATGATGACCTTGCTGAAGCGCTTGGCGCTGTTCACGTCACGATCGCTGTAGCGCTGGATGATCTTGGCGGCCGAGGAGATGGCCGCGATCGGCGTGCGCAACTCGTGCGACACGTTGCCGAGGAACTCGGACTTGAGGCGGTCGTATTCGGTGAGGCGCTCGGCCGTTTCCTGCAGTTCGGCGGTGCGTTCGCCGACCTTGGTTTCGAGCAGCCGCGAGTGCTCCTCGATCTCGGCGCGCAGTTTCTTCTCCTGCGCAGTGGCCTCCTCGGCGCGCTGTTTGGCCACCAGCAACTCGCCGACGCTGGCGCGAATGGAACGGCGCATCGTCTCGAACTGGCGCGCGAGCATGCCGATCTCGTCGTTTGAACCGACGGCCTCGATTTCCTGGTCGAGGTTGCCGGTGGCGATGGCGGCGGCCTCCTCGGCAAGCTGCGTCAGCGGGCTGAGCAGGCGGCGGCTGGTCCAGATGGACACGAAGAGCCCGACGAGGCCGACCAGCGCGGCAACCAGCATCGCCAGCGTCGTCGAACGCGCGAGCACGAGGCGGCCGCGTGCGACGGATGCTTCCGCGCGGCGCTGGATCGGCGACAGGTCGAAGCCGAGCACCAGCCAGCCCCAGTCCCTGCCGCCCACCGTCAGCGGATGCGTGATCTCGACGACCGACTGACCGTCGTCGGCACGCAGGAAGCGCGGCTTGCCGCCCGGAACTTCAGTCGAGCGGCTGCCGACCCGCTGCGAGTCGGTGTGCACGATGACGACGCGAGCCGCGTTGACGAGGTACGCGTAGGCGAGATTCTCGTTCTTGGCCTGCATCGTCTTGACGGTGTCGGTGAGGAACGCGAAGTCGTAGCCCGCGATGGCCGATTCCATGCTCGCGGCCATACCATCGGCCAGCAGGCGGCCGCGCTCCACGAGGCTTCGCTGCAGTTCAAAAGACGACTTGTCGATCTCGTTGGTCAGCACGTCCGACTGCCGCAGCATCAGCGTCACCGACAGCACGCCGATGGAGCCGAACAACGCGACGGCGCCGGCGAACGCGAGCCGCAGGTGGAGACCGTAGCCGCGGCGCAGCCACGACACTGCGCGCGACAGACGGGGCCGGCGAGGAGCGGCTTCGGCGGTGGTGGTGCCAGGGTCCATGGAGATCAGCGCTCTTCGCGGCTCCCCGCGGGGGTGTTCCCGGGCGTGGGCGCACCATTGGCAATGCCGGGAGTCGGCGTCTCGGAGTGAAACTCGGCGGGTCTTTCGGCGACGAAGCCGTCGAAGCCGAGCATCGTCAGCACGTTGGTGCCCTGCGGTACCTCGCGCAACCTTTCCAGGAGATCACGCAAACGGTCGAGCATGGCTGCGTCAGCCCCGGCGGACGCGAATACCGGCGGGAGCCCCACCTGATTCGAGAACGCCAGCACGCGCATCTGTTCAGCCTCGGCCGGGTTGGTGCGCGCCAGCACCTCGTACTGTTCGCTGGTCACCAGGGCCGCGTCCACCTGGCCGAAGTTGAGAGCCAGCAGCGCGTCGACGTCCTTCGGGACCGGGACGATGCGGGCTGAATCGGCGGCCAGGTGGAAGCTGTCCAGCACCGCGGCCGGGTCCCCGGATCCCATCGAGTGAAGTGTGGCCGCGATCGATCCGCGCGCGAGGTCGCCGATGGAATCGAGGTTGGAGCGCGTCATCAGCGCCTTGCGGTAGTTGTCTTTCCCGCGCCGTACCGGACGGGCGATGACAGTGCGTTCAAGGCCGAGCGAGTTGCCTTGGGAACCCTCGACCCACGCCGGTGCGATCATCAAAACTGGTGGCTGCAAAAGAACTTGCCGCTCGAAGTCCTCGTATCGGTTGAAGGCTTGGAACGACACGTCGACGTCGCCGGAAGCTAGCGCTGTTTCGACGGCGACCGTCAGTTTCCCGAGGTCGGGGGGCCGCCAGTCCGGGCTGAAAAAGTAGAACAATGCGACGCCTGGGCGCCGCGGCTCGACTGTGAGCGCCGGGACTTCGGCGGCTTCGACGCCCACCGCTTCGGCCTCAGGCGCGAGGGCAAGGTCGGCCAGCCATCCGAGCGGCGCCGCTGCCATGAATGCCAGGATGGCCAAGCGGGCGAACACGGCGCGGAGTCTAGCACGCGACCATGTGTTTTCTCCCCACCGCGCCCGCGGCAAAAAATGGGGTCAGACCCCTTTTTCGGCAGGTGCAGGGATCGCGAACGCCCTATCCCGGGAAAATGGGGTCAGACCCCATTTTTTCCACGGAGGCCGTTTCCCGTTAGGAAGCGGGATGGTCGAAGCTGCCGACGAGGCCTTCCATGCGTGGCCCGCGGACTCCGCCACCACTTGGAAGGAAAACTGGTACTGGAACATGGCCGACCGCGAGGCTGGCGTCTGGGGCTTCTGCCACGCCTCTTTCGTTCGCAGCCGCGGCGCGGCGGTGTTCGCGGCCTGCTTCATGGTGGACGGCCGCATTCGCTTCCATCGAAACGAATTCGAGTCGGCCGGCGAGCCGGTTCTCGACGACGGAACGCTGCGCGTCGACATCGTGGAGCCGCACCGGCACCACCGCGTCACCGTCGACACGCCCGAGTACCGGCTCGACCTCGACTACCGCGCGCGCTTCGCGCCGTTTCACTACGGCGGCCGGCGCATCGCCGCCAACCGGCAGGCCATCGAACACCTGAGGCTCAAGCGCTACGAGCAGGGCATGGCCGTTTCCGGCACCTGCACCATCAAGGACGGCGCGCACGCCGGCGGCCCCTGCGCCAATCGCACATTCGCCGTCGACTGCCACGGCCACCGCGACCACAGTTGGGGCAAGCGCGATGAGAGTCGCATTGGCGGGTGGAACTGGGCGGCCGTGCAGATGCCCGACAAGACCATCAACCTGACGCGTTCCTTCAGCGGCGATGTTTTCAACGTGAACGGCTTCGTGTCGACGGCGCGAGGCAACACGGGCGTGGTGGAGGTCGATTTCGAAACACTCGAGA
The DNA here is from genome assembly GCA_046261745.1 of Binatia bacterium. GTDB lineage: Bacteria > Desulfobacterota > Binatia > UBA1149 > CAITLU01 > DATNBU01. Next base: position 12,470 of record JBHEOD010000076.1, on the reverse strand, counting down.
CCGAAGCCGACGGCCGTACTCCGGTCGCCACGCGTTACACGTTCCGCGACGAGAACGGCCGGCAGTGGCACCTGCGTTCGCGACGCTTCTCCGATCTGTTCGAACCGCTGCGTGCGATACGCGCGCAGCAGAAGACGATCATCTTCGAGAACTTTGCGGACTACGAGCTCGAGGAGACTGGAGAAAAGGGCTGGGGCATCGACGAGTACCAGCGGCACTTCGCGGCGTAGGCGCGCACGGCAAGGAGCCTGCCGCTCGGAGCCCGGGCGCCAGCCGGCCTCAGCCGGCGGTGGCAGTCCTGGCGGGTAGCGGGCTTTCGACAAAGCCGTCGCGGTCCCTCGTGTAGACCATTTCGACGACGGCGCTGCCGGGGCGACGGTCGCTGCGTCTCATGCGGCTCTGCATCTGGAATCCCGATCGTTCGAGAATGCGAAGCGAAGCCGCGTTCGACGAGCGCACGACGGCGCGCAGCCGGTCGAGACAAAGCCGCTGGTACGCCACCGGGCAGACGATACGTACGGCCTCGCCGGCAATGCCGCGGCCCCAAAAGGCTTCGCCGATCCAGTATCCGAGTTCGCCGGTGCGCGGAGTGTTGGCGGTGACGGGGTCGACGCTCATCCCGCCGACAGCCTGCCCGTCGACGTCGATCGCGAGCTGCAGGCCGCGCTCGCGTCCGCCCACGCAGCGCGCGATCCAGGTGCGGGCGACGGCGCTCGTGTACGGCCTCGGAAAGCGCGAGCGAAGGTTGGTCCAGACGTTGCGGTTGTCGGCGTGGACGGCCAGCGATTCGGCGTCGCCCAGGCGCCACGGCCTGAGCAGGAACCCGCTACCCTCGAACCGGAGATCTTCCACCGCCATCCTCATCCCACCCGTGTCGTTTCCTGCATTTCGCGAGAGCGAGCGGTAACGAACGCGCGAGTGTAGCAATCGGCGGCGGCGGCGGGAAGCCGGCCCCTGCGGTCGATACGCCGTGCGCACCGTGGCCGGCGATTCCTCGCGGCGTCCGTAGCCTGCTCCGGCAACGGCAGAAGGACGGCTTGCAGGAGCCGCGTCGCAACAGCCGATTCGGTTGCCAATCGGGCCTTGGCTCCGCATGATGCGCGCCCGGCGCGCCGCATGCACCGCCCCCGATCCCAGGAAAAGGAAATCCGATGTCCTACGAACACATCACCTACGAGGCCTCTGAAGGCATCGCGACCTGCACATTATCGCGGCCCGAGCATCTCAACGCCTACACGCCGAGGATGGGCATCGAGCTTCGCGACGCGATGTACGCGGCGGCCGCCGACGACGAAGTGGGAGCCATCATCCTGACGGGAGCAGGCCGCGGCTTTTGCGCGGGAGCCGACATGAAGCTGCTCGGGGCATTCAGCGGTGCGGGCCGCATGACCGACACCGGCGACCTGCCGGAGATCACGCACGCGGAACCGCCCGGCCCCACCCGTCCCGACTTTCGGACCGAGTACAGCTACCTCCTGTCCATCCCCAAGCCGATCATTGCGGCGATCAACGGCCCGGCGGCCGGCGTCGGTTTCGTGTTCGCGTTGTTCTGCGACATTCGCGTGGCGTCGGCTTCCGCCCGCATGGGCGCCATCTTCTCGCGTCGCGGCCTCATCGCGGAGTACGGCATCAGCTGGATCCTTCCGCGGCTGGTGGGCCTGGCCCACGCCAACGACATTCTTTTCTCGGGCCGGCTCATCACCGCAGCGGAAGCGGAACGCATCGGACTTGTCAGCCACGTGTTCGACGACGCGGATTTTGCAGCCGACGCGCGCTCCTACGCGCGCGACCTCGTGCAGCGCTCTTCGCCGCGCTCGATCCGCGTGATGAAGCGCCAGATCTACGAGGACCAGACCAACACGCTGGCCACGTCGGTGGACGTCGCGCTGCGCGAGATGCACGAGAGCCTCAAGTCCGAGGACTTTCGGGAGGGCGTCGCGCACTTTCTCGAGAAGCGCTACCCCAGGTTCACCGGCAAGTAGCGAAAACCCCGGACAGGTACGGATTCTCCGCACGAAAGAATCGGAACGTGCTCCGGATTCCTGTCAGCGCAGCGCGCGAAGGCGGTCGTGGAAGTCGGCCGGCAGGCGCCAGTCTTCGCGCTTGATCCTGCTCCAGGCGAAGGACGCAGCGAGTTCGCTTGCACGGATCGCGACGGGATGGTCGACGAGGCCGAGCGACCACGCGAGGTAACCTACCAGTTGCGGCGCCCGCACGCCGGATTCGCGAAGCGAGCGCAGTGTTAAGGCGTCGTCTCGCTTGGAAAGTTTCTCGCCGTCGGTCGTGAGCACCATCGGTACGTGAGCGTGCATGGGCCGGCGCGCGCCTAGCGCTTCGAGGAGCTGGATCTGCCGCGCCGTAGAACCGAGCAGGTCGGAGCCGCGCACCACTTCGTCGATCTGCATCATCCAGTCGTCTACCACCACCGCGAGCTGGTACGCGTACAGGCCGTCGCGGCGCTTGAGCACGAAGTCGCCGCTGACGCGCTCTTCGATCTCGCCGTGCACGCGGTCGAGGAAGCGCACCGGCTGTTCGCTTACGCGCAAGCGCAGCGCTGCAAGCGAGGAGCCCCCGCGTTGCATCTCGTCGTACCAACCCGGTGCCAGCGAAACGGGGCGCGCCGAGGCGGGGTAGGGGGCTTCCTCGTCGCGGCCGTGGGGAGCCGAGGAGATCGAGGACAGTTCCTTGCGGGAGAGCGTGCACGGGAACAGGCGCCCGGCATCGTGAAGAAGTCGCAACGCCGCCTCGTAGACACTGCTTCTCTCGGACTGCACGTAGGGCGCAAAGGGACCGCCCGTTTCGGGATCCTCGTCCCAGTCGAGGCCCAGCCACGCAAGATCGGCAACCGCCGCGGCCGACGCACCGGCCACGACGCGCGGCGGGTCGAGGTCCTCCACCCGCCACACGAAGCTGCCGCCGCGCGAGCGCACCGACAGCCAGGCCACCAGCGCCGTGCGCGCGTTGCCCACGTGCAGCAGTCCGGTTGGCGACGGGGCGTAACGACCGCGCGGGGGTGTGGGGCTGCCCGATGGAGAATCGATGTCGGTCACGCGCGGCATTCTAGCGCGGGCGATCCGGGATTCCCCACGCGATCCCGCATAGCGGGCAATGCCCCGCTCGCCACTCCCACGCGACCCCGCTTCAAGCCAGCACTGCCCCGCTCGCCAGTCCACACACGACCCCAAGAGCGATGCCGCCGATCACGTCCCCGGGATAGTGCGCTCCGAGGTAGATGCGCGATGCAGCGATGGACGCCGCCAGCGCGGTCTCCACCGCTGCGAGGATGGGGTCGATCGTCCAGGCCGCGGTGGCAATCGCGAATGCGACAGCACTGTGGCCCGAGGGAAAGGAGAACGGATCCGGATCCGTTGCGTGGGCGACGAAGCCGACGATCGCGGCGGTCGGCCGTGATCGCCGGAACGCGCGCTTGGCGAACTGAGAGGCCACGGTTGCCGTCGCGCCGGCAGCCGTCATCACGACAAGTGCGTTCGTCTCGACGCGCAACAGCGCGGAAAGCACGAGGACGTGCACGATCCAGCCCGCCGGGTCGCCTGCCCGGGTCAACGCCCGCATCACGCTCCTGGTGCCCCGGCGTTCGAAGCCCGCGGCCGCAGCCAGAACCGCAGCATCCCAACGAAGGATCGCGTCGATACCAGTCTGGATGGTGGGAACTCTTGCACTCATGCCGGGACTCTCCGCCGCCGTGGTTCTCCCGGGCGGCCGTGGAACGATTCTGCTTCGTCCGTATCGTGCAGTGACGGGGTTAGGGTTGGTTGAGAAGTGTGACAAAAACCCGTGTGTGTCCGCCTCCAATCTGAGCGACCGGCTGGCCGTCTTCGGGTCGGCGGTGCTGTTCTCGACCGGCGGCGTTGCGATCAAGTGGCTCGCGTTCGGCGCATGGCAGGTCGCCGCGATGCGCGCGTTGTTCGCGGTGATCGCGGTCTGGTGGCTGGTGCCGGGCCCCGTTGTGATGCGTCGGGGCGCGGTGATGCTGACCGGGGCCGCGCAGGGCAGCTCGATGCTGCTGTTCGTGCTAGCCAACAAATCCACGACAGCGGCCAACGCGATTTTCCTGCAATCGGCCGCGCCCCTGTACATCCCGCTCCTCGCATCCACGTTCCTCGGCGAGCGCACCACCAAGCGCGATCTCGCGGCGATGGCCGGTATTGCGGTGGGGCTTTCGTTCTTCTTCGTCGGTGCGCAGGAGCCGAGCGTGACGGCGCCGAATCCTCGCCTTGGAGATCTCCTGGCCATCGCCAGCGGCCTCGCGTGGGCTTGCACGGTGGTGGGTCTTCGCTACCTCGCGCGTGAGAACCCCACCGCCGTCAATGCGGCCGGCGAAATCCCCGCGGCTGAGCAAGACGATGTGCTCGCCGCGCAGGAAGAGCTGCAGTTCCCGAACGACGCTCGCGTTCTCTCCGGCAACGCGGCGACGGCCGGCGCGGCCAAGGGCGCACTGCTGTGGGGGAATCTGTTCGTTGTGGCGGTGGCGCTTCCGATGGCGCTTCCGCTTCCGGCCGCGGATGCGTCCGACTGGGGCATTCTCGTATACCTGGGCGTCGCGCAGGTTGCACTGGCGTACCGGCTGCTCGTGCGCGCGGTTGCGCGTGTACCGGCTCTCGAAGCGTCGCTTCTCGCGCTGTTCGAGCCGGTGCTCAATCCGGTGTGGGCTTTTGCGCTGCTCGGCGAGACGCCGTCGTCGTGGGCTCTCGTTGGCGCGGGCATTCTCGCGACGGTTACGATCGTGCGCGCGGCGGCCGGCTCGCGCCGGGACGCTTGAGCACGGGCAGCCTCGCGCATGACGACTGAATTGCTATAGTCGCTGCGCACGTGGACATCCGCGTCACGGGAGGTGAGGAGATATGGATACGGCTTCGTTGTTCTCGGTGACCAGCGTGTTGCTGCTGGTGGCAGGGGTGGCCATCGGCATGCTGGCCGGCCACTTCACATCCCCGGCCATCGGAGAGGCCAAGCGCCTGCGCAGTGAACTCGACCGGGTGCTGCTTGACCAGGAGAACTACAAGGCCTCCGTCAACTCCCACTTCCGCAAGACTGCCGAGCTCGTCGGCCAGATGACGAAGAGTTACGCGGCGGTCTACGATCACCTTGCCGGCGGTGCGCGAACTTTCTGCGACGACACCGGTCCGGAGCAGAAGATTCCGTTCGGGCCGCTGCCGGCGGGCCTCGCCGCGCCTGACATTGAAACGGCGGCGATGGACGCGCCGACTATGGAAACGGCGGCGCAGGACGCACCGCCTATGGAAACGACGGAGATGGACGCGCCGACTATGGAAACGGCGGAGCTCGACTCAGACCAGGATGCGCCGCACGCGGAAATGACGACCGCGGATGACGCGGCGCTGAACGACTTGGGAACGGGCGAGGGCGTCGCCGACGCGGGCATCGAGGAAACGGACCGGCTCGACTCGAAATCCGCCGGCTCGCCCTCCTGACAAAAAAGGGGTCAGACCCCTTTTTCGTATTTTCGCGTCAGTTCACGCGACGCTCTTTGCCGGCCCAGTGCGGCTCTCGCAACTCTCGCCTGAGGATCTTGCCCGACGGGTTGCGCGGCAGCGCCGGTACGAAGTCGACAGATTTCGGACACTTGTAAGACGCGATGCGCGTCTTGCAGAACGCGACGATGTCGTCGGCGCTCGCCTCGCTGCCGGGCCTCAGCACCACGCACGCCTTCACGGCTTCGCCCCATTTCTCGTCCGGCACGCCGATTACAGCCACGTCAGCCACCGCGGCATGGCTCATCAGTGCGTTCTCGACTTCGGCCGGATAAATGTTCTCGCCGCCGGAGACGATCATGTCCTTGACGCGATCGTGGATGTAGAGGTAGCCCTCCTCGTCGAAGAACCCTGCGTCTCCGGTCAGGAACCAGCCATCGACGATGGCCTTGGCCGTCTCCTCGGGCTTGCCCCAGTAGCCCTTCATCACCGTTGCTGACTTCATCACGATCTCTCCGACCTCGCCTTGCGGCGCCGGCTTGCCGTTGGGATCGACAACGCGGATCTCGAAGCCCGGATACGGCTTGCCGCAGGAACGCAGCTTGCCGCGCGCCGGGTCGTGGCTCGGCCCGTCGAGAGCCGTGCCGGCGCCGACCGTCTCGGTCAGGCCGTAAAGCTGCGTGAACGTGCAACCGAAAAGCTTCGCCGCGCGCAGCAGCACGTCCTCGGAGATCGGCGACGCCCCATAGAACACGCGCCGAAGCGAGGAGAAGTCGGTCGTGTCCGCGCCCGGCACCTGCAGCAGGAACTGAATGACGGCGGGCACGAGGAACATGTTGTTGATCCGATAGTCGGCGATGAACTGCAGCACCTTAGCCGGTTCGACCTGCTTCATGATGATGGCGCGCGCACCCTGCGCGGTGGTCAGCAGGCCCATGTTCACGCCGGCCACGTGGAAGTTCGGCATCGCGACCAGGTTGGCATCGCCTGCGTCGTAGTCCGCCCAGCCTGCCTGCCGGGCGAGTTCGAAGAACGCGATGTAGTTGGCGTTGGTGAGCCGGACTCCCTTCGGGTGCCCGGTGGTACCGCTCGTGTAGAGCTGGATCACGTCGTCGTCGGGATCGATCGCAATCTCCGGATCGATGCTCGAGCGCACATCGCGCCACTCCTCGTAAGCCGGCCAGGTGGCGTGGCCGCCGTCGACGGCGATTACGTGTTTGACGGTAGTCAGGCGGTCGCGAATGGCCTCGATCGCCTCGACGAATTCCGCGCCGACGAACAAGATCTCCGCACCGGCATCGCCCAGCACGTACACGATCTCCGGCGGCGCCAGGCGCCAGTTCACGCCGACCAGCACCGCGTTGGCCTTGAAACAACCGTAGACCGTCTCGAAGAAACGATCCGAGTTCAGGCCGATGTAGCCGACGCGTGCCTGCGGCGCGATGCCGAGGTCCACGAGGCCGTTGGCGATTCGACTGGCGCGCGCGTCGAGCTCGCCGAACGTGGTCGTGCGATTCTCGAACACGTGCGCGACGTCGTCGGGACGCCGCCGCGCCTGCTGGCGTGTGAGATCGGCGAGAACCTTGAGATCCGTGAAGTCGAACATGGGTCAATCTCCCTTGCCGTGCCGGAATGGGCGATCACCCGGCTCAGCGAACAACGATCAGCAGCGGACATGGCAGCGTTCCAGAATGAGCATGAAACGCGCAGGAATGGCAGAAGGTCGTGCGGGTGGTCCCTCCATTCAGAGTCCGCCGCCCTAGCGATAGCTCAGGCCGGTAGGCGGCGAAATTTTCCAGCGACTGCGCCGGTGCTCCAAGAAGGTTCGTGCTGAACTTGAGCACCGGATCGACGAGGCCCTGAAAATCCCGCTCGACCGGTACACCGTCAAAGACGGCCGACCCCTGGAGCCACGCGCAGGGCATGATCACGCCGGCCTTGGCGGACTGGCCGAACAGGCCGAACGATCGCGCATAGCTGAGCGCGGTGGCGTGAATGTCGATCTCGGCGTTCTCCAGCGGCACGGCGGCATCGGCGCTGACCCCGCCGGTGCTGAAGCTGTAGCCGAAGCCGACGAAGTTGATTCCAACCGGTGTGTTGGCGTACGCGCGAGGTTCGAGGTCTTGCGCATGGGCGCTGCAGGTCAGAAGCCCTGCCAGCATCCCGATGCAAAGAAGCGCCGACCCGAGCGGTGCAACGTGCCGCGGCGCTCCGGGTTTCCCCCTGACGAAACTCACGTAGGGGATCGTGGCATTTTGTCTCAGCGAAGCGAAGGAGTGGGCCGGCGGACTGCAACCCTAGATTGCGGCATCGGGAAGGTTGGGATCCGTATCGTGTGCTCAGGCAGTTTTACCCCACGTCCGCGTGAGATCGGATGGCCCGCCGGGGTATTTCTCGGACTTCCCTGATCAAAATCTTCTTGCGGGCCTTTCGCGGTGGCATGGTGACGGCACGATGCGATTGACGTTCGGTCGCTTCACCCCCCCCGGGCATTACCCGGTCAAGGAGACGAGATGAAGGCACTACGCTGGTACGGCACCTCCGACGTGCGCGTTGAGCACGTTCCCGATCCGCAGATCGAGCAGCCCACCGACGCGATCGTGCGCATCACGTCCACGGCGATCTGCGGCTCCGACCTGCACCTTTACGACGGCCTCATGCCCACAATGGAGAAGGGCGACATCATCGGTCACGAGCCGATGGGCGAGGTGGTCGAGCTCGGCAGCGGCGTGAGCAAACTCAAGGTGGGCGACCGAGTCGTCGTTCCGTTCACGATTTCGTGCGGCAAGTGCTTTTTCTGCAAGAAGAGCCTGTTCTCGCTGTGCGATACGACCAATGCCGAGAACCGTCGTGCACGCGAGGCAATGGGGCACGCCACCGCGGGCCTGTTCGGATACTCCCACATGATGGGCGGCTACGCCGGCGGCCAGGCTGAGTACCTGCGCGTTCCGCACGCCGACGTCGGCCCTGTCAAGATCCCCGGCGGGATCCCCGACGACAAGGTGCTTTTCCTGTCCGACATCTTTCCCACCGGCTATATGGCCGCCGAGAATTGTAACGTGGAAGCCGGAGACACCGTTGCGGTGTGGGGGTGCGGGCCGGTCGGCCAGTTCGCGATCCAGAGCGCGCGAATGCTCGGTGCCGGGCGCGTGATTGCCATCGATTGCGTTGCCGAGCGACTTCACATGGCCGAGCAGACCGGACACGCCGAGACGATCAACTTCCAGGCGATGGACGTCTACGACCGGCTGATGGAGATGACCGGCGGCCGCGGTCCCGACAGTTGCATCGATGCGGTGGGCTGCGAGGCCCACGCCAGCGGGTCCTTCGATGCCGTGGTCGATGCCGCCAAGATGGCCGCCCACCTTGCGACGGACCGTCCCCATGTTCTGCGCGAGGCGATCCAGTGCTGCCGCAAGGGCGGGACGCTGTCGGTCCCCGGCGTGTACATCGGTTACCTCGACAAGATTCCCTTCGGCGCGGTGATGAACAAGGGGCTGACGATCAAGACGGGGCAGACACACGTGCAGCGCTACACCGAAAAGCTGCTGCGCATGGTGGAAGAAGACGAGATCGACCCGTCCTTTGTCGTCACGCATCACATGAGCCTCGACGATGCGCCCAAGGGCTACGAGATGTTCAAGGACAAGGGCGACTGCATCAAGGTCGTGCTGCGTCCCTGACGGGCGCAAGGGCAACCATGGCCGCGCGCACCACTCGCGCCGTTCACCGCCAAGCAAATTCGCCGCGGCAAGCCCGCCCGCAGGCGGATCGCAGCCGCGCTGCGCTGCCGGCCGGCGCAGCCCGCTGCCGGCGTAAGTTCCTGCGCCACTTCCCGGGCGGCTTTCGCGACGAGACCTACGTCGACTGGGAACGTCGCTACAAGTGGGATGCCCACCTGCAATGGGAAGAAGTGCTTGGCCGCGACGCGTGGCGCAAGCTGCTGCGACAAGAGCAATTCGCCGAGGCGGCCGCGCACGCCGTGCGAATCGAGTCGCGTACCAATCTGCTGTTCTCGTTCGAGAAGATGGCGCTGCGCGACGCCGTGCGCACGCCCGCCGGCGCGCGCGCGTTCACAACCGGGCTGTTCGAGTTCTGCCATGGGACCGGCGACTCCGGGCGCAGGTTCGAGCGCTGGTGCGAAGTGGTGGCCGGCCTGCCGCGCCGGCAGACCCGGGTGCTCACGTGGCCGGTCGTCACGGTCTTTGGATTCCTGGCGCTGCCCGGCGAGCACATGTTCATGAAGCCTGTCGTCACCAGGACGGCCGCTGCCAAGTACGGCTTCGAGTTCGAGTACGTTTCGCGTCCGAACTGGGCCACGTACACAAGCCTGCTGGAATTCGCGGAGACGGTGCGCCACGACCAGCGCGACCTGCGGCCCCGCGACATGATCGACCTTCAGTCCTTCGTCTGGGTCCAGGGCTCCGACGAATACGACTGAAAGCCGGCTGACGGGCTTTCCCGCAGAGGTATCGCACCACGGTGGGATTCGGCGCTCGCTTCTGCACGGGAGGATGGGCAGATTCGGCATTCGGGCGGCTTAGGAAGCCGGCCGTGCCCGATTCGGGGATACTTTTACAGTTGGAGCTGAGCGTCGCAGGTAGGGGCGGCGTTTCACATCGTCACCGCCCTCCGGCGGCGCTCGTTCACCCACCACCAAGGGAGAGGAACCGATGTCAAAGTCGAAGTTCAGCAAAGTGCTCGCAGTCGGGGCCATCGTGGCGATGACGCTGACGGCAGCAGCGCCGGCTCACGCCGGTGCCGTTCGCGTTTCGAGCAACGGCGTGGACAGCGGAACGTGCGGGATCGGGTCCGAATCGCCGTGCGCGACGATCGCCCAGGCGGTTACCAATTCCTTCGACGGTGATACGATCTCGGTGGGACCGGGTTCGTATGCGGGCGCGACCGTGAACAAGTCCGTCGCATTGGCCTCCAGCGCCGGGACCGGCGGAGCCATCATCACCAGCGGGATGGTGCTGGCGGCCAACGGCATTGAATTCGGAAAGCGCGGCCGGGGTTTCAGCCTCACGGGTCTCGGAACGCTGGTGGAAATCGCCGCGGACGAAGTCAGCGTGATCGGAAACGTGGTTTCGGATTGCACGACCGGCGTGCAGGTCTCCTCGGGCGCCGAAGCGGTCGTGCGCGACAACAGCTTCGACGGCTGTGGTATGGGCGTGAGCGTCTTGGCCGCGACAGCGGCGGAGGTTCGTGGCAATCGCTTCGGCTACTCGCAGATCACTGCAATCTTTCTCGGGGCGGCCAGTTCTTCGGCGGTCGTCCGTGAGAACCGAACCTTCGGTCCGAGCGGTTCCGGAGTGTCGATCTCCGGTTCGGATCACCTGCTCTGGCGCAACCTCGTGCACGGAACGCCGAGTGGGGGATTCGTCGCGACCAACGTGGATCCGCCTACCAACGTCGAGTTGCGCGAGAACCTGGTGGTGAGCACGGGCAGTCCCGGATACTTCCTGCAGGACGGAAGCGGCTGGGCATTGAACAAGAACGCGGCCCTCAACATCAACGCGCCGGGATTCTACATCTTGACCACCACTCCGGTGTCGCTTGCGGGGAACATTGCGATCGGTTGCAGCAGCCAGGGAATTTTCATCTCCGGCGGCAGCGACCACGTTCTGACGGGCAACTCGGCCCTGCAGAACACCGACGTGGGCATGGTGCTGACAAGCATCGGTACCGGTGTGACGGTGAGCGGCGGGAACCTCTACGGCAATGGCGGCGGCAACTGTGGCCTGGCCAACGTCTCGGGCAGTGCGATGACCACCTCGGATGTCTACTGGGGCGACCCTGCCGGACCGGGAGCCGATCCTGCCGATGCGGTCTGCGGCAACATCCCCCTGGTCACGGTCGAATCGTCGGCCAGCTCGCCCGCCAAAATGAAGATGCCCGGCATCAAGTAGCCGTCGACGCGCCCGCGAGAATGGGGTCAGACCCCGTTTTCGCGGATGCGGTAGCAGCCCCGCGTTCCCGGAACGAAAAATGGGGTCAGACCCCAGTTCCGGGCGAGGGAGGAAGTCATGGTTCATCGCTTCGTCATGTCGATCGGTCTCGTTGCGCTTGCGGTCGGCGCCGCGCCGGCGACGGCTTTCGCGGACGTCGATCTGAGCGGCGACTGGGTCTACGAGTGCGATCGCAGGGACACTCTTGGTTACGAGGCCAACGTTCCTGTTCCGGTCACGATGATCCAGTCCGGCGGACTGCTCGAGTGGACCGGCGACGTCACCGGAACCATCGATGCTTCGAGCGGCGAGTTCCACGTCGATGGTCCTCCGGCGGGCATCTTCGTGCTGGCGCCGTCGTGGCACGGAACGGCGAGCCCGGATGGCAACCGCATCGACGGCACCTGCAACGATCACGTCTTCACCCTGGCGGTTTCGTATCCGATGCGTGGCATCCGCAGCGGCACGGCCGTGTGCGGCGATCTCGAGCGCGACCCCGGCGAGGGCTGCGACCACGGCCCGGCCAATGGGAACAACGGTTGCTGCAACGCGGACTGCTCGCTTGTCGATCCCGACGCGGACTTCGTCTGCAGCGATGTGGACAACTGTCCTGACGATTTCAATCCGCACCACGAGCGCGTCTGTGACGGCGTGGACCCCTTCGAGATCAGCAAGATGCGCGTGAACCAGAACCGTCAACGCATCCGCGTGTCGGCCGTGCTTCACGGGATCGGCGCGGCGTTGCTGTCGGCCGTCGAGAACCTCCGCATCCTTGCGACCCCTTTCGATCATGAGGTGTCCGACCTCGAGTGCGTACGCGCGAAGGCACGCCGCCTTGACTGCACGGCTGCCGACGGTACGGCAAGCGTTCGCATTCGCACCAGCGTCACTGGCGGCACGAAGCTGATTGCGCGCCTTGACGCCGTCGCCGGCCTGGCTGCGCTCTCCGCGCCGCTCGACGTGAGTTTCCGCGACCAGTTCGGCATCGTTCGCTCCGCGACGGTGACGCAGTGCCGCGGTTGCCTCACGCCCTAGGCGGCGAGCGCTGCGCACCGCGCAGCACGAT
>JBHEOD010000075.1:17666-18099 GCA_046261745.1 Binatia bacterium | reverse complement strand
GGGAAGTTGTTGCCCGGGCAGCTCGCGCTCGAGCCCGTGCAGGTTTCCGCGATGTCGCAGACTCCACCGGCCCCGCGGCAGGTCGTTGCCGACGACAGGAAACCGTCCGCCGGACATGCTGCCGCCGAACCGCTGCAGGTCTCAGCCGAGTCGCAGACTCCGTTGGCCGAACGGCACGTCGTCGCGGAGTTCAGGAACCCGTTGCCCGGACACGTTGCGGATGAGCCGGAGCAGACCTCCGCCACATCGCAGATCCCTGCCGCGCTGCGGCAGGTGGTGCCGCTCCCCAGGAACGAATCGCTCGGGCAGCTCGCCGCTGATCCGCTGCAGGTCTCGGCCGTGTCGCAGATACCGCTCGCGGATCGGCACGTCGTCGTCGAGTTGAGGAAGCCATTGCCCGGACACGCAGCGGACGAGCCGGTGCAGGTTTCCG
>JBHEOD010000075.1:10706-17656 GCA_046261745.1 Binatia bacterium | reverse complement strand
ATGCGAAGCCGTCGGCAGGGCAACTCGCGCCCGATCCGCTGCACGTTTCGGCCACGTCGCAGATTCCGCCGGAGCTGCGGCAAGTGGTGGCGGCGGACTCAAAACCGTCGGGCGGACAGACGGGATTCGAGCCCGAACAGGTTTCGGCAACGTCGCAAACACCGGTGGCCGCGCGGCACACCACCTGGACGAACGAGTCGTCCGGGCATGTCGCAGCGCTACCCGTGCAGACCTCGGCCGCGTCGCAGACGCCGCCGGATGCGCGACAGGTCGTGGTCGAGTCCAGAAAGGTGTTGGTCGGACAGGTGGCCGTGCTTCCCGTGCAGTTCTCGGCCAGGTCGCAGATGCCGCCCGACGTACGGCACTCGGTAGTCGAGGACAGGAAGGTGTCGCCGGGACACGTCGCGGCGCTTCCGGAACACGTCTCGGCGATGTCGCAGATTCCGCCGGAGCCGCGACACGACACGTTCGAAGTTGCGAAGATGTCGGTCGGACAGGTGGCCGTGGTTCCGGTGCAGAGCTCGGCCACGTCGCAGACGCCTCCGCTCGCTCGGCACGTCGTCGCCATGGAGAGGAGCTCGTCGGCCGGACACGAGGCGTGGCTGCCGGTGCATTGCTCGGCAATGTCGCAGACGCCACCCGACGCGCGGCACTCGATGGTAAGGAATTCGTTGTCGGGGCATGCGGCCGCGGAACCTGTGCAGTTCTCAGCTTCGTCACAGACGCCTGCAGAAGCGCGGCACAACGTGGCGGCCGAAGCGAAATCGTCGGAGGGGCAGGAGGCTGCGCTCCCGGTGCATGTTTCGGCCACGTCGCAAATCCCGTTGGCCGCACGGCAGGTGTTGCCGTCGAGGAAATCGTCGATCGGGCAGTCGGCAGAAGAGCCGGTGCAGGTTTCGGCGATGTCACAGACTCCGCCGCTGCCGCGACAGGTGGTGCTGGCGTCGATGAATTCGTTGGCAGGGCAGCTTGCCGAAGATCCCGAGCAGGTTTCCGCAACGTCACAGACGCCGCCCGCGGCGCGGCAGACGGCGGTCGAGAATTCGTCGGCCGGACAGACACTGCCGACGCAGGTCTCGGCGGTGTCGCAGATGCCGGTAGCGGCGCGACAGATCGTGCCTCCGGGCGCGCTGCAGTTGTCCTCGGCCTCGTTGCACGTGCTCTCGCAGATCGCACCTCCCGCGCATGGGTCGCCGGTGCTCACGCACGCTCCGGCCGAGCAGGTTTCCGTTCCGTTGCAGAACAGGCCGTCGCTACAGTCGGCGTTGTTGTTGACGAAGACACAACCCAGCTCGTCGGCCGCCGGGTTGGTCGGGTCGCAGATGTTGTCGGTGCAGATTTCGGTCTCGAAATCGCAGTCGTCGTTGGAGTCGCAGACCGGCTCGTCGGTATTGACGATCTCGCAGTTGCACTTCGAGGGCGTCTGCGGGACCGCGTCTTCGGGGACCTGGCAATCGTTGCTGGAGTTGTTGCCCCAGGCCGAGCAGACGTTGACATCGAAGAAGCCGTCGCCGTCCCCATCGGCACACGGGGCGGTCAGGCCGGTGACGGCCACGATCGCTGTGCCGCTGGGGTCGCCGCAATTGTCGCCGTCCTGCGTATTGGGCAGAGAGGCGGGATTGATGACAGCGACCGTGCAATTGGCTCCATTGAGAGGATCGGCCCCGAGGTAGAAGCCGACGTCGTATCGGGTCGAAGCGTTGGTCTGGACGTTCAGGTTTCCGTCGAACGTGAACGTGTCGCCCGGAAAGTCGCAGCCGTCGGTGAGCATCGTGACGGTGATGTTGGCCACTGCGATGTCGTTGGACGAACAACTGGCAGTGCCGCCGGCGGCCTCCTGAAGACACGGTGATGCGGCGGCGTGGTGCGGCGCGAACATTGCCGCCGCGCAAAGAAAGGCGGCCGCAGACACGGACGAACTCGCAAGAGCCCGAAGAGCTTCCCTGCTTCGAAGCAGAATCATGTTTTTCCCCCCACTGGTCGCGCCCGAGCGGGGCGATCCGGTTATCGTTGGCGATCGATCTATTGAACGCGTGGAACTCTTCGTCTTCCCCAAGACGTCTCGTGGGTGACCGTTCGGCCGGTCCGGCAGATCCCGGGTGCTGGCGTAAATCTGTCGTCCGTCGGCTTCCTGCCCGTCTCCGGCTCCCAGTTCCCGCGTTGTCAGGCGGACTTAGAACATATTCAGCGTTTCGGACGCAAGCGCTCGCATGAGGAAATTACGTCACCGCACCCCTATGTGGGGCCCGCGTCAGGAATCGTCCGGGGGAGGGCCCAGTTGCTCTTAGCGTTCGACCCGTCCGGCCAGCGCCGCCGGCATCAGCGGACAGGATTCGGCCTTGCGCCCGAACCAGCGGTAGCGTCGGGCCGCGACCGCGTCGTAGGCGGCGTCGACGGCGGAGCGCGGCGCCAGCCGAAGGAAGGATCCAACCATCCGCCACCACCCGCCAAGAGCTTCGAGGATCGCGATCACCGCCGAACCGCGCATCAGGACTTCGTCCCCCCGGACCACCACGACGCTGTCCGGGCGCGAGACGCGCACGCGTTCGGGCACGGTATCGAGCCAGACAGATTCGCCCAGCGGCGCAATGCGAAAGCGGGGCGGGTTCCTGTCCTCTGAAAGAAGAAATCGCACCGCAGCGTGACAAAGCGCGCACGATCCGTCGTAAAAGACCGTTGCCGTTCCCTCATCGCGCCGCCTCGCGAGCCAGGCGGGCTGGAAGGTCAGCAGGTGCAGCAACCCTGCCGCCGCCATGCTTCCGTTACCGCTGAGGGAGAGGGAGACCTGGGCGGCCAGCGAAATCGTCCATCCGGCCACGGCCGTTGTCGGCAGGAAGGTGAGTGCTGCGCCCGAGACGAACATCGCCGCGAGCCCCGCCTGTCCTTCGGCGAACGCGCCGAGTGCGAGGCCGAGCCGCGTGATCACGAAATACGCCTGCCAAAGGAACGGATACCATCCCGGCATGGCCCACGGGCCGGCCGGATCCGCGCGCCCCCAGGCCGGCAGGCTTGCGTAGGGCGACGCAGGCAGCGCGAGGTGCAGCAGCAGCCATGCCGTCGTCAATAAGACGACGCCCGAGTGTTCCGGCGCTATGCCGGCAAACGGCAGCAGCGTCGCGAATAACGCAGCCAGCGGACGGCCGCCGGCGCCGAGACCGAGCGCGACGGCGGCAACGGCCATCGAAGCCGGAAGATACCAGAAGGCTCCGGCCGCGAACGTTGCCTCGAGCAGCAGGAAGAATACGAGCGCGGCGGCCGTCGCGCGCACGAGGCTGTACTGCCCGCCGGTCCATGCCGCCTTCCATGAAACTTCGTCCACGCGGCGATGCTACGGCAGCGGCGCGCAGGCGCGAACCAGCGCGCGTCTCGAGACGAGGCTTACGACCGAAAAGCCGGAAGCACCTTCTCGGCGAACAGCGCCGCCGGTTCGCGCACGTCGCGTCCGAACATCTCCATCACGAAGTGGTCGCAGCCCTTGGCGACGTAGCCGCGGATCTTCTCGATCACGACGTCCGGACATCCCCAGATGCCGTGCTCGCGCAGGCCCGCACCCATGTGACCGCCGTAGACTTTCTCGGCCTTGCCGACGGCGATCTCCGCTTCCTCCTGCGTGGGCAGGATCACCACGAGGCATTGCTGGGAGACTTCGATGTCGTCGAAGTTGCGGCCCTCGGTTTCGCAGTGTGCACGCAGCACGTCGAGCTTGGACGAAAGGTCGCGCTGGTTGACGGCAAGGTTGTTCCAGATGTCGGCGTGTCGCGCTGCCAGCCTGAGCAGCACTTTTTCGCCGCCGCCGCCGATGAGGATGCGCGGCCGCACGGCCGGTCGCGGTTCGCACAGGACGTCCTCGATGCGGTAGACGTCGCCGCGATAGCTCGGCTGCTCCTCGGTCCACATGCGGCGCATGATCTCGCAGGTGTCGGCCAGCGCCTGAAGGCGCGTCTTCACGTCGGGGAACTCGCAACCGTAGCCTTCGAACTCGGACGCGAACCATCCGGAACCGAGACCGGCGATGATGCGACCGCTGCCGGCGATCTCGTCGATGGTCGCGATCTGCTTGGCCAGCACGGCGGGATTGCGGAAGTAGGGCGGCGTGACGAGGGCGCCCAGCTGCACCCGCGAGGTTACCGCGGCCACGGCCGCGAGCAGGCTGTAGGCCTCGAGGATCGGGATGTTCGGCATCGGTACGCCGTAGAGGTGGTCGCATACCCACGCGCTGTCGTAGCCGTCGGCGTCGAACTGGGCGGCGGCGGACTTCGTGTCGGCCCACGTGCGCTTGATCTGTGGCAGCGTGACACCGAACTTCACGGACTTCTTCATCGAACTCTCCTGGCAGGAATTACACAATCAACGGTTTGTCAGGCGTGTACGCCCAGGCGTCAATGCCGTGTAGTGGGTCAGCCGACCCACTACCCAATGCTGGGCATGCATGCTCAATCGTGCATGAAGGACCGCGCTTCGCGAATCTCCGGCTGACCTTCGCCTGGCGGCAGACGCTCGAGGATGGGAGCCAGCAATGCAACTGCTTCCGCGTCGCGAGACAGTTCTCGCAACAGGCGCGCGAGATCGAGAGCGGCCTGGAGCTCGAGACGCGTGGCCTCCTGCCGCCGGGCCAGCTCGACTGCCTCGCGGTAGAACGCTTCGGCGCGCAGCGGCCCTCCATCGGCGTCCGCGCCGGCCCCCGACAATTCGAGGTCCCCGCGAAGGCGCAGCACGTCGGCGCGCCCGAGGAACTCGCCCGTGTCCTCGCCGATCAATCGGGCCTCCTCGACGAGACGTCGGGCTTCCTCGAGGTCGCCGGTGACCAACACGGTGCGGGCCAGCGCGGCGAGGTAGCCGGGAAAGCCCATCCTCGCTCCGATCGCGTCCAGCGCCTCCATGCCCGCGCGCATGCCGGCAATGCCGGCGGCCGGATCCGTGGCCGCCAGCGCACGCGAGACGATCCAGGTGCCGTGCGCCTGCCAGAACGCGAGGCCGTTGGTGGACGCGATCTCGAGTACTTCGTCGACGAGAGGGCGGCAACGCGCGGCGTCGCCGCTTTCCATGTGCATCCAGCCGAGGAAGCCCACGCCGAAGATCAGGCTCACGTGGTGACCGAGACTACGGCCAAGTTCCATCGCGGCGTGTCCCTCGGCGACGGCTTCGCGTTCGCGGCCCTGCGCCTGGAGCACGAGACACCGGTACGCGCGTGCGACCACCCCCGGATCCTGCCCGTACATCATCACGTGGACGTGATGATGGCTGCGATCGTAGAGCGCGAGGGCTGCGTCGAGGTGTCGTCCGCACTCGCCGATGTCGCCGCGGAAGAAGAGCGTGACCCACATCGCGTGGTGGCCCTCGAGGATCATTTCGGGATCCCCGCTCAGCGCGGCCATCTCGTGCAGCTGGCGGGCCAGTTCGAGCGCGTCGCCGATGCGGCCGCGTACGCACCAGAACGACCACAATCCCCAGAGCACAGGGAAGAGTTGAGAGCCGTCGCCGAGCGCGCGGCACTTCTCGCGTGCGCGCGTGAAGATGCGCTCCACTTCGAGCGAGGCGTATCCCTCGACAGCCGCCAGGGCTGGTCCGGCCGCGATCTCCACCATCAGCTCTTCGACGGTGCGTTCGTTGCTTTCGGGAAGATGGGCGAGGTGAGTGCGCGTGCGCGCGATCAGCGCGAGCGCTTCGCGCGGCGCGCCGCGACGCGCAGCAACCTCCGACGCGTGACGCAGGTGGCGCGCGGCCCGGGCGTGATCGCCGGCTTCCTCGAAGTGGCGACCAAGCAGGACGGCGGCGGCAGCCACGTCTTTCGCGAAACCCTGCTCCAGCCTGTCGCCGATCCTTTCGTGGAGCCGGCGCCGGCGGGCCGCCGGAATGCCCTTGTACAGCGCGTCGCAATACAGCGCGTGACGGAAAGAGTAGGAGCTGGCCGACGTGCCGTCCGGCCACGCCGCAGCGAACGTGCGATCCAGCAGCACGGCGCGCCTGGCCATTGCCTCGCAGAGACCTTCCACCTCGACGAGGTCGCGCTGAAGCGCGGCTGCGACGGCTGCCGACGAGAACGATGCGCCGACGACGCTGGCGGCCTCGACGACCGCGCGCTCCTCGGCAGCGAGCCGGTCCACCTGGATTCGCACCATCTGCAGCATGCCGTCGGGCACGCTGCCTTCGATGTCGCAGAGGCGGCCGCCGATCTGCCAGCCGTCGCCGCCGCGAGAGATGCGTCCCTGCAACACGAGGTCGTCGAGCATGCTGACGATGAACAGCGGATGGCCCTCGGTGCGGCGATTGACCACGGCGGCGAGCTCGTCGGCGAACGGAGCAGCATTGAAGCGCCTCGCGACCAGTTCGCCGACGTCCGCGGCGGGCAACGCGTCGATGGAGATTGCCTGGCAGCGGTTCTGGCGCTGCAGTTCGTGGTGGACCGAGCGAATCGGGTTGTCGGTGAGGATCGCGTCCACCGGGCGGTAGCTGGCCAGTACCATCAGGCGTGCGGGGCTCGGACGTCGCGCGAGGAAGGCGAGCAGGTCGGCGGTGGCCGAGTCGCTCCAGTGCAGGTCTTCGAGAGCGAGGACCAGCAACTGGTGCTGGGCGACGGTTTCGAGCGCCTGTGCCAATTCGCGCAGCATGCGACCGGAGGTCACACCGCGCAGCTCGCGGTCGAGCTCGGCTCGATCGGCTTCCTCGATCAGCCACGGAAGCTGTGCCAGCCACGTCGGCGCGACGCGGCGAAGCACCGGGACCACCGAATCGGCGGCGGCGCTCCGGCAAAGATCGCCGAGCGCATCCAGAAGCGGAAGGTACGCCTCGGCAGTGCCGTAGTGCTCGATGCACTGGCCGCGCGCGATCAGCGTGACCGGCGGGGCGCTGCGCGGCGATGCCGCGGATGCTCGCGTGCAATCGGCGAGGAACGCCTCGAGGACGGTCGTCTTTCCGATTCCCGGTTCGCCGGCCAGGAACACGACCTGGCG
>JBHEOD010000075.1:0-10696 GCA_046261745.1 Binatia bacterium | reverse complement strand
AGCGCGCGAAGCTCGTGGAGGCGCGCGAGCTCGGCCTGCCGTCCGATCAGGCATTCGGCGGTGGAAGTCGACGCCGGTCCGCCCGTCTTCGTGCGCGTCTCGCCGAGAAAACGGAAGCCGAGCCGGTGGACGGTTTCAAGGAAGCGAGGTTGCCGGGAGTCGTCGCCGAGGGCCTGCCTCGCGTCGAAGAGCGTGCGGGCGAGGGTTGCGTCGGTGACGGCGGTGGTTCCCCAGATCGCATCGACCAGGTCTTCCTTGCGGACGAGCTGGCCGGGTCGTTCGGCGAGGTGACAGATGAGTGCGAGGCTTTTGGGGCGGAGCGGCACCACGCGCCCCTCCAGGCGCAGCTCCGGGCCGTCAAGGTCGAGGTCGAAGCCCGAGAAATGCAGGATTCTTCCGCCCTTGCCGTCTTTGGTTGCTGTCGCCATGGCGTGCGTGGGACGGGATCATGCCCTGCCGACGCCGCCCGCAGCAAACGTGGACGGCGCCGCTACCCGCCTCGGGGACAAGAAGTGTTGCGCACGGCGGCGACAACCAGTGTGGAGGGGGTGAGATTCAAGGTCTTTTCAAGATCTTCTCAAAGACCCTTCGGCGGCGTGCAGGCATTGTGCGACCATGATTCGAACCAGCAAGCGTACCACCCTCGACCAGGACGCCACCCGCGGCGGCTTTCCGCAGCGCAAGGCGTTCGTTCTTCAATTCTCCGACGATGCCGGCCCGCGCACGGGCCTTTTTCGCGGCCAGGTGGAGCACCTCACCACCGGCGACCGGACGGTCTTCCACTCAACGGAGCAGCTCTGGAGCTTCGTGCGTGCGGTGCTTGGCGAGGGCGTGGGAGCGGTGCCGGCGTTGCCGCCCGCTCAGAGCGTGAAGTAGAACGCCGCGCCGCGACCCGGGGCCGACTCGGCCCATACCCGGCCACCGTGGCGACGCACGATGCGTTCGACGATGGCGAGGCCCACGCCGGTGCCTTCGTATACGTCGGCGGTCGGTAGTCGCTGGAAGACTTCGAAGACCTCGGGGGCATTGCGCATGTCGAAACCGATGCCGTTGTCGCTCACGCACCAGACGTGCTCGCCACCGGCCACCCCGCAACTCACCTCGATGCGGGCCGGGTCGCTCCCGCGACTGAACTTGGCGGCGTTGCCGATCAGGTTGACGAAGACCTGCCGGAGCAGCGCCGGATCGGCCCGGCACTCCGGCAAATCCCGGATGGCAATCTCGATGCCGCGACGTCCGGGCTGGATGCCGAGTTCTTCGAGGGCTTCGTCCACGATCGGTCGCGCCGCCAGCACCTGGAACTCGGCCGGTCGCCGGCCGAGGCGGGAGAGCGCGAGAAGGCCGTCGATCAGTCCGTCCATGCGACGGACGGAAGACGCGATGCGCGCCAGCGCGTTGCGGCTGGGCTCGTCGAGATCCATGGGCGCATCGTCAATCAGGATGCCGGCATAGCCGTTGATCGCACGCAGCGGCGCACGAAGGTCGTGCGAAACCGAATACGCGAAGGCTTCGAGATCGCGATTGGCGGCTTCGAGCTGGGCAGTGCGTTCGACCACGCGCGCCTCGAGTTCGCCGTTGAGCTGGGCGATCTGCTGGCGGGCGGCACTGCGTTCGGTGATGTCCTGGGTGGTGCCGATGAGCCGAAGCGGCTTGCCGGTGGCGTCGTCGTACACCATCTCCCCGCGCGCCTGCACGAAGCGCTCCATGCCGTCGGGCCGCACGATGCGGTGTTCGCTCTCGTAGATGCCGTTATTGTCGATGGCCTTTCCGAGCGCCTCCAGCAAGCTTTCGCGATCCGCCTCATGCACGAACGAAAGAGAAACCTGGGGCGTCATCTCCGTGCTGCCGGGATCGATGCCGAAGATCCGGTAACACTCGTCGGACGCACGAAGGATGTTGCGCTCGAGGTCGCCGGGCGAGCCGACGAGCTCGTACTCCCAGCTCCCGACATGCGCGATGCGCTGCGAAGCAAGAAGGTGCGCCTCGCTGCGCCTGAGTTCGTGGACCGCGTCGTTGCGCTCGGTAACGTCGAGGAACGTGGTCAGGTGACGGTGAGGCAGGAAGTTCGCCACGGCTCGCAGCTCGAGGTCGCGCAGCTGGCCGTCGGCACGCCATACCTGCACCTCGGTGGTGAGCTCGCCCTCCTCGAGCAGTCTTTCGCTGTTGGGACGCGACACGGCGACGTCGCCGATGTGCTCCCAGTACCTGGACCCCACCACTTCCTGCACGCGACGGCCGAAGATGCGGCAGCCGGAGGGGTTGATGTCCAGCACGCGGCCGGCGTCGTCGGTGATCATCACGCCGTCGGCGCACTGCTCGAAGATCGCGCGAAACTGTTCCTCGTTGGTGCGGCGTTCGAGGTCGGCACGCTGGATCTCGTCGAGGAGCCGCCGCGGCTCCTCCACCTCGAGGCGCCGCCGCTCGGCAAGCAGCAGCGAGTCGGTCTCATCCCGAAAGGTGATCGCCACGAACTCGATCTGACCCGCCTGGTCGAGTAGCGGGAACGCGCGCGCGGACAGTGCGACGCGGCGCCGCGCTTCCGGCGACGGAAGCACGGGATGCTCGTACCAGAAGGTCGGTGACGTGATGGTCTCGCCGCCGAACGCGCGATGAACCCAGAACAACACGCCGCTGTGTCCAAGCACTTCGTCCTCGGCCAGTTCGCGATCGGGCGGCGGCGCCTGGCCGAACAACTCGCAGTAGGCCGGATTGACGCGAAGGCAGTAGCCGGCGCAGCTGTAGAGGGCGAGGGGGGTCGGGGAGAGTTCGATCAGGCTGGCGAGCACACCGGCAGGATCGGAGAGGTTTTCCAGCTGCTCGCGCAACTCGCCGACACGGCTTTCGATCATCGAGACTCCCGCATGCCGTCGAGATGACCGGCACGACTTGGTCGTCGTTCTCGTGCCCCCACCACCGGCCGCCTGCCTCGGTCCGCGCCGGCACCATATGACCATGGACAGTCCCGTGGGAAGTGCTTCTTGGGCACTCAAAGTGACTTTCCTGCGCAGCGTGCGGACGGCGCATCGCGTCACCGTCCTTGGTCCGCAAGCCGCGCCACTTCGGCGTGTGGCCCAGACCCTTGGACCGACCCCGCGGTTCCGGGTAAGTCCGGCGTTTCGCCGATGAACGTCTTCTCCGGAAATCCGCTCGACCGCGCCCAGCATCGGCGCCTCGACGACGCCTGGCTCGCCGACAACCTCGCCGACGCACGCAGCCGCTTCCTGCCGTTTCATCGGCTCGACGTGCTCGTCAAGAAAGACGGATCGGGGCTGGCCTGGGCCCGCCGCGGCCTTCTCGCAAGGGCCGGCGAGGGCGCGACGCCGGTGCTGCTCGGACTTCGCGACGGCGTCGCGCATTACGCGGTGGACGTCTCTACGCTGGCTGAACCGGCCCGCGATCTCGGCCTGGCGGAAGTCGCGGAGTTCATGGATGTTCGCGCAATTGCGGCGCAACTAGTCCGAGAAGACAGCGGAATCGTCGCGCAGGCCCGCGCGCTGGTGGACTGGCATGCCACCCATCCATTCTGCGCTCGCTGCGGTGCCACGACGGCCATCGCGCAGGGCGGAGCACTGCGCCGCTGCATCCGCTGCTCGGCCGAACACTTCCCACGCGTCAATCCGGTCGTGATCATGCTCGTGGTCCGCGGCGATCAGTGCCTGCTCGGCCGCCAGGCATCGTGGCCGCCCGGCATGTTCTCGACGCTGGCCGGCTTCATCGAGACCGGCGAGACCATCGAGGAAGCCGTGCGCCGCGAGGTGCACGAGGAGTCGGGCATCGTGGTCGGCGAGGTGGCCTATCACTCCTCGCAGCCGTGGCCGTTTCCGTCCTCCCTGATGATCGGCTGCATCGCCGAGGCGCTGACCGACGCCATCACCATCGATCCGCACGAGATCGACGACGCCCGCTGGTTCCCGCGCGAGATGATCCTGCGGGCGTGTCGCGGCGAGACGGATGCGTCGGAGGTGTTCCTGCCGCCGGTGATGGCCATTGGACGGCAGCTTTGTGACGTATGGGTGGGTCTCGAGGCGGGAACCCCGCGCGGCGGGCAGTGACGTGAGCGCCGACGTCGAAGAAGCGCTGGCGGCGTCGCAAGTGGCGGCCTCGATTGCCGGGAAAGCCGGCACCCTTCTGCTTCGCTACTTCGCGGACGAGACCCTCGCCAGTCGCTGGAAGAGCGACTACTCGATCGTCACCGAGGCCGACGTTGCGGCCGACCGCCTGATCGCGGGCGAGCTCGCATCGCATTTTCCCGGCGATGCCATCCTCAGCGAAGAACTCGCGCCGACCTCCGAGGTCGCCAGGCCCGGCCTCGCGCCGCGCACGTGGGTCGTCGACCCGCTCGACGGAACCACCAATTTCTCGCTCGGCATCCAGCACTGGGGCGTGTCCATCGCGCGTTGCGACGAAAAGGGCCCCGACGTGGGCGTCCTCTACTTCCCGGCGCTCGGCGAACTCTACGTCGCATCGCGCGGAGGCGGAGCCACGATGAACGGCGCGCCCATTCGCGTGCGCGTGCCGTCGGCTTCGCGGCCGAGCGGGATGCTGGCGTGCTGCGCGCGCACGCCGCGGCTCTACCACGTGAACCTGCCGATGAAGGTGAGGGTCTTTGGCTCGGCGGCCTATACGCTTGTCTGCGTTGCACGCGGAAGCGCCGCGCTCGGGATGGAGACGCGGCCGAGGCTGTGGGACCTCGCGGCGGGTTGGTGCGTGGTGGAAGAGGCGGGCGGCATCGTCGAGACAATCGACGGGAGCCGGCCGTTTCCGCTGGTGGCCGACCGGGCCTACGCCGATCGCAGCTTTCCGATCGTGGCGGCGGCCTCCCCGGGTCTGCTCGAGCAGGCCCGCGAGCATATCGAGGAACGCTGAACGGCCCGCTGCGCCGTCTCCACGCTCACCGAATCGGAAGGTTCAGCGGAACTTGATCCCGCAGCCCAGCGCCTTCGTCTCGGCTGTCGCGACCGGCTTGCCGGCGATGACGGCGACCAGGGCATCTTTGAGGTAGTGCGCTCCGACCGCATCGGCGTTCTGGGAGTTGTCGTCGACGGCGCCGTGGTAGACGAGCTTGCCGGCCGCATCGAACAGGAAGATTTCCGGGGTCTTGGTGGCACCGAAGGCCTTCGCGATGCCGGAGGTGCTGTCGACGGTGTACGGGAACTCGAAGCCCTTCTCTTTCGCACGCGCCTGCATCGGCTCGAAGTCGTCGCCGGGCTGCACCTCGGGGTCGTTCGGATTGATCGCGATCACGCCGATGCCCTGCTTCGCATACTCGTTGCCGAGCGACGCAATGCGGTCCTCCCAGGCTTTCGCGTACGGACAGTGGTTGCAGGTGAACACCACGAGCGTGCCCTTGGCGCCGGCCATGTCGGCGATGTTCAACTGGCGCCCGTCCACGTTCATCATCCTGGTGTCCTTCATCGGTATCGCGTCCCCGACGGCGAGCGCCGACGCGACGGAGGGCAGAAATACCAGGACGGGCAGGGCGGCCAGGAACAGCAAGGCGGGCAGGAACAGCGAAGCGGGCAGGAACAGCGAAGCGGGCAGGGTGGAAGGGGCGGATCTGAGATGCATGGAATTCTCCTTCGTCAGGGGGCCGCGCCGAGAAGCGGCGCGACCACGCGTTCCAGGGAATCGAACGTAACCGGGCCAAGGACGGAGTGCCGCCTTTCACCCTTGGCGTCGTACACGAACGTCGCCGGCAGCGCCCCGCTCCACTTCGGGTCGAAGGCGTTGATGAACTCCTCGTCCTTGCCGGACTTGAGATAGCTTGCGAAATCGACGCCCTGGGTAGCGAGAAATTCGCTGGCTGCGGCGCTTTCGCTCGCGAAGTCGCCCGAGACCAGCACCAGTTTCACGCCCCGGTCCTTGTACGTGCGATAGAGGCGCATGAGGTCCGGAAACTCCTCACGGCACGGCGTGCACCAGGTGGCCCACAAGTTCACGACCACGACCGCGGCGCCCGAGGAGCGCACGGCTTCGACGATCTGCGGGCCGCCGGCCGCGACGAGCGGTGCTTGCCTGGAGGGTGATGCGACGGCCGGCGGGGCGACGGCGGTATCCGCGAACGTCGAGGTGGCCAGCAGCAAGACGGCGCAAATGGTCAGCGGCAGGATCGGCATGTCGAACTCGTCAAACCTGCGCCGTGGCGTCGGGTCAAGTTCGTCGGGCCGAGTTCGAGTGGATGAGCCATCCTCGACTTCGCCTTGGACGAGGGTCCGCCCATCACGCCGGGGCCTTTGAGGTCGCGCGAAGTCGCGCGAAGGACTCCCGCCGGTAAGTCGAAGCGGTCGCAACCTCCGCACGACCTGCTAAAAAGCGGTGTTCGGGGCCGTCGCGAGAGGCCTCGTGCCTGAGTGTATCGGGCAACCGGACAGGCCGGACGTTCTCTGGCCGCACGACAGTGCCAATTCGTCGGACTGTCCTCGCGGCCTGCGAACGGGCCGAGTGATTCGAAAGAAAAGAGGCTGACCGACCATGACCGTTGCCATCGACCGCCGCTGGGGCGAACGCGCCCGACGCTTCGCCGAAGAACTTCGCAGCCGCATCCTCATCCTCGACGGCGCGATGGGCACGATGATCCAGACCTACGGCCTCGAGGAAGCCGACTACCGCGGCGAGCGCTTCGCGGGCTGGTCCGGCGACCTCAAGGGCAACAACGACCTGCTGAGCCTCACGCGTCCGGACATCATCCGCGCGATCCACGAGGCATACCTCGACGCCGGCGCGGACATCGTCGAGACCAATACGTTCAATTCCACCGACGTATCCCAGGCCGACTACGCGGCGGAGTCGCTGGTGCTCGAACTCAACCGCCGCGGCGCAGAGATCGCGCGCGAAGCGGCGGCCAACGTCGAGGCGCGCAGTCCGGGCCGCAGCTGCTACGTGGCGGGCGTGCTCGGACCCACGAGCCGCACCGCCTCGATGTCGCCCGACGTCTCCGACTCGTCGTTTCGCAACATCACGTTCGAGGAACTGGTCACTTCGTATCTTGAAGCGACAGCCGGCCTCATCGACGGCGGCGCCGACATC
Organism: Binatia bacterium; assembly: GCA_046261745.1. Lineage (GTDB taxonomy): Bacteria > Desulfobacterota > Binatia > UBA1149 > CAITLU01 > DATNBU01. Next base: position 3,670 of record JBHEOD010000075.1, on the reverse strand, counting down.
CTTCTCGTCGAGACCATCTTCGACACGCTCAACGCGAAGGCCGCCCTGTACGCCATCGAGGAAACGTTCGAGAAGCGCGGCGTAAGGCTGCCGGTGATGATCTCCGGCACCATCACCGACCAGAGCGGCCGCACGCTGTCGGGCCAGACGCCGACGGCGTTCTGGTATTCGCTGCGCCACGTGCAGCCGATCTCGATCGGGCTCAACTGTGCACTCGGCGCGGAAGACCTTCGCGCGCACGTCGAGGAACTCGCCGGCGTTGCCGACGCATGCGTCAGCGCGCACCCGAACGCCGGCCTGCCCAACCAGTTCGGCGGTTACGACCATACGCCCGAGCACATGGCCCCGCTGATCCGCGAGTGGGCCGAGTCGGGCTTCCTCAACATCGTCGGCGGCTGCTGCGGCACCACGCCGGCCCACATCGAGGCGATCGCGCAGGCCGTCAAGGGCATTCCCCCGCGGCGCCTGCCCGAACTCGAGTCACGCTGCCGGTTGTCGGGCCTCGAGCCGCTCGTGATCGGCCCCGATTCGCTGTTCGTCAACATAGGCGAACGCACCAACGTGACCGGCTCCAAGCGCTTCTCCGATCTCGTCCTTGCCGGCGACTACGAGACGGCCATCGAGGTTGCGCGCCAGCAGGTCGACAGCGGCGCGCAGATGATCGACGTGAACATGGACGAGGGCCTGCTCGATTCCGAGAAGGCGATGACCACGTTCCTGCGCATGATCGCATGCGAACCGGCCGTGGCACGCGTGCCGATCGTGATCGATTCCTCCAAGTGGAGTGTCATCGAGGCGGGGCTGCGCTGCGTGCAGGGCAAGGGCGTCGTCAACTCGATAAGCATGAAGGAAGGCGAGGACGCGTTCCTCGAGCAGGCGCGCAAGGTGCGCCGCTACGGCGCGGCGGTTATCGTGATGGCCTTCGACGAGCAGGGCCAGGCCGACACGGCCGAGCGCAAAGTCGGGATCTGCACGCGAGCGTACAAGCTGCTCACCGAGAAGGTCGGCTTCCCGCCCGAGGACATCATCTTCGATCCGAACATCTTCGCGGTGGCCACCGGCATCGAGGAGCATGCGCGCTACGCGATCGAGTACTTCGATTCGATTCGCACGATCCGCGAGACCCTGCCGCATGCGATGATCAGCGGCGGCGTCAGCAACGTGTCGTTCTCGTTCCGCGGCAACAACCCAGTGCGCGAGGCCATCCACTCGGCCTTCCTGTACCACGCCATCCGCGAGGGCATGACGATGGGCATCGTCAACGCCGGCGCGCTGCCTGTCTACGAGGCCATCGACAAGAACCTGCTCGACCTCGTGGAGGACGTGCTGTTCAACCGTCGCGAGGATGCGACCGAACGGCTGACCGAATTTGCCGAAGGCTACCGCGGCACGGCGGGCGCCAAGGGCCTCGACCTCTCGTGGCGTGACGCGCCGGTGGCCGACCGGCTACGCCATGCGCTGGTGCAGGGCGTAGCCGACTTCGTGGTCGAAGACACCGAGGAAGCGCGCGCGGCCGCCTCCCATCCGCTCGAGGTCATCGAAGGCCCGCTGATGGCCGGCATGAACGTGGTCGGCGACCTCTTCGGTGCCGGCAAGATGTTCCTGCCGCAGGTGGTCAAGAGCGCGCGCGTGATGAAGAAGGCCGTCGCGCACCTGATCCCGTACCTCGAGGCCCTCAAGGCCGACGGCGCTGCGTCGAGCAAGGGCCGCGTGCTGATGGCCACCGTCAAGGGCGACGTGCACGACATCGGCAAGAATATCGTCGGCGTGGTGCTGCAGTGCAACAACTTCGAGGTCTTCGACCTTGGCGTGATGGTCTCGTGCGAACGCATCCTTGCTGCGGCGCGCGAACACGAATGCGACATCATCGGGCTGTCGGGCCTGATCACGCCGTCTCTCGAGGAGATGAGCCACGTTGCGCGCGAGATGGAGCGCCAGGGATTCTCGCAGCCGCTCCTGATCGGCGGCGCGACCACGTCCAAGGTTCACACGGCCGTCAAGATCGAGCCGCACTACAGCGGACCGGTGTTGCACGTTCTGGATGCGTCTCGCGGAGTGGGCGTGGCCACCGCGCTCACCAGCCCGGCGCTTCGCGAGCCGCTCGTCGTCGAGACGCGTCGCGAGTACGTGGAGCTGCGCACGCGCTACGGCGCGCGCCAGCAGGCCGTTCGCAACGTCACGCTTGCCAGGGCGCGCGCGAATGCGCAGCGCACCGACTGGTCCACTTACGCTCCGACCGAGCCGAAGACGCCCGGCCTCACCGTGTTCGCCGACTACCCGCTCGAAGAGCTGGTGCCGTACATCGACTGGACTCCGTTTTTCCAGACCTGGGAGCTGTCCGGCCGTTACCCGAAGCTGCTCGACGATCCTGTCGTGGGCGAGGCCGCTCGCGGCCTGTGGAAAGACGCTCAGGAGATGCTGACGCGCCTCGTCGCCGACGGAAAACTGAAGGCACGCGCGGTGGTCGGCCTGTGGCCGGCGGCCTCCGTCGGCGACGACGTCGAGGTCTACACCGACGAGTCCCGCACGAAGGTGCGCGACACGATCCATTTCCTGCGTCAGCAGATCGCCAAGCCTCCCGGCCGCCCCAATCTCTGCGTCGCCGACCTCGTTGCTCCGCGTGACAGCGGCGTGCGCGACTGGATCGGCGGCTTCGCGGTCACCGCCGGCATCGGTCTCGACGAGATCGTCGCGGCCTACGAGAAGGATCACGACGATTACTCGGCGATCCTGTGCAAGGCGCTGGCCGATCGTTTCGCGGAGGCCCTGGCGGAGCGCATTCACGAACGCGTTCGAACCGAGCTATGGGGGTACGCCGCCGACGAGAAGCTCGACAACGAGGGGCTCATCGCGGAGCGCTATCGCGGTATCCGGCCTGCGCCGGGATATCCGGCCTGCCCGGATCACGCCGAGAAGTCGCGGTTGTTCGAACTGCTCGACGCGACGGCCAACGCCGGCATCACGCTGACCGAGTCATGGGCCATGCTGCCGACGGCGGCCGTGAGCGGTTACTACTTCTCGCATCCGGATTCGGCGTACTTCGGAATCGGGCGCATCGAGCGCGACCAGGTGTCCGACTACGCCACGCGCTGGGACGTGGAGGGGGCCGTGATCGAGCGGCGCCTGGCGTCCAACCTTGCGTACGATTCGGCCGCCCCGGCCGGCGACGACACGCCGGCGCCCGTCGCGGCCGCGGCCGGGGCTGCCGGGTGAGCGGGCGTACGACGTCGCACGCTCGGGCTGCAAACCGGTCCGCGAATTCCTGCGCAAGCCACGCCACGAACTCGCCGGCGAGCCCCCGCCACGCCGAGCGACCGCTTCCGCGTCGTGAAGTTCTACCGTCCCGGACGCTGGAGCAGGGAGCAGATCCTGGAGGAGCATTCGTTCCTGCTCGAGCTTGCCGGTCGCGAAGTTCCGGTGGTGGCGCCCGAGCGTCTGGCAGGTGGCGGCACGCTCGGACAGATCGACGACCTCGGGATCTCCTACGCCGTGTTTCCGCGCGCACGCGGACGGCTTCGCGACGAGATCAGCGAGGAAGAAGCCGGCCAGCTGGGCCGACTGATCGCACGCGTGCACGCGGTGGGCGAGTCGCGTCCGTCGCGGTCGCGCCTTCGCCTCGACGTGTTCACGTACGGCCGCGACAACCTCGACTTCCTGCTCGATTCCGGCG
>JBHEOD010000074.1:14865-18140 GCA_046261745.1 Binatia bacterium | reverse complement strand
GTCGTTTCGGGATTCTCGCAGCCCGCTAGACGGGATTGCGGAACAGGCGCGTCATCTCGAACAGCGTGTCGAGCCGGTCGAACCGGTCGCGCGCCTCGGGCCAGCGGGCCTCTTGCGTGGCGGCGATCAGCGCCTCGGTCAGCGACAGCACGAACGCCTTGGTCGCACCGTAGAGCGAGATCCGGGGCGTCGGCTGGAACGCGGCCACCGAGGCCACGTTGAGCACGCGTCCGGCACCACGCGCGACCATCGGCGCGAGGAAAAGCCGCGTGAGGTGCGTGAGCACGACGACATTGAGACGCAGGACATGCTCGAGGTCGGCGGGATCGGCTTCGGCGAAGCGCATGAGCTCGCCGGTACCGGCGTTGTTGACGAGTACGTCCACTTCGATGCCGAGGGCCGACACTTCGTCGAAGAGTCGCTGCGCCGCGCCGTCAGCGGTGAGGTCCATCGCGATGACCTCGAGGCGCCGCCCGTGCTTCTCCCACACCTCGCGTGCGAGCGATTCGAGCTTGTCGCGGCTTCGCGCCACACCGACCAGGTCGTGGCCGTGCGCCGCGAATACCAGCGCCAGTTCGCGGCCGATGCCGGCCGATGCTCCCGTGACGAGAACCGCAGTCTTCCGAGACATGGATGTCCCCTCCGCCCCCACCCTATCGCCGGGGCGCCATGGCAAGTCACGTCAAAGAGAGGTCGGGCATGTGCCTGTCCGGTGGCTGCCCTCGCATCGCGAGTGTGTCCCCAGTCGCCAAAGCCCCGTTCTTCGTGTAACGGAACCCATCGTCGCCGGCCGCGACGCCGACGGCCGCGGCCTCCCGCGCCCACCGGCCGCTGGGCGCGACAGACAGGAGTTTCATCGATGAAGTTCGGAATCATGTTCGCCAATGCGGGCCCGTTCGCAGACCCGGAACTTTTCGCCCACCTCGTAACCACCGCCGACGCGGCCGGCATCGAGTCGCTGTGGACCGTCGAGCACGTGATCGTGCCCCGCAACTACCAGTCCACCTACCCCTACGCCGAAGGCGGAAAGATGCCGGGCCCCGAGAACTCTCCGATCCCCGACCCCTTCGTCGCACTCTCGTACGCGGCCGCAATCACCAGGAAGATCCGCCTCGCGACCGGCGTGCTGATCCTCCCGCAGCGCCACCCGGCTTACGTCGCGAAGGAAGTCGCGTCGCTCGACGTACTCTCGGGCGGCCGCGTCACGCTCGGAATCGGCGTGGGCTGGCTGCGCGAGGAATTCGAGGCGCTCGGCATCGACTTCGAGGACCGCGCCGCACGCACGCGCGACTCGGTCGAAGCGATGCGCAGCCTGTGGTCGCCCGGCCCGTCCACGTACGACGGCAAGTTCTTCAAGTGGAGCAACGTCGAATCGAACCCCAAGCCGCTGCAGGGCCGCGACGTGCCGATCGTCGTCGGCGGCCACAGCGACATCGCGGCGCGCCGCGCCGCGCGCTACGGCAACGGCTTCTTCCCGGGCCGCGGCAACTCGAAGCGCCTCGCCGAGCTGATCGGCATCATGCGCGACGAATGCGCGAAAGTCGGTCGCAACGCCGACACCATCGAGATTACCGGCGGCATGATGGTGCCGGACGCCGCCGCCATCGACCGCCACGAGGAGATGGGCTTCGCGCGGCTCGTGATGGCGCCCCCGGGCTTCGACAAGGACGGCATCTCACGCGGCTTCGACGAATTCGCAAAGGCATACCTGAAATGATCGACATCGCGACGTCCTCCGCCATTGAACTTGCAGCCGCCATCCGCCGTCGCGAGATCAGTTCGCTCGAACTTCTCGAAGCGTATGCCGCGCGCATCGCGCGCCTCGACAAACCGCTCAACTCGGTCGTCACGCTCGATCTCGAACGCGCCCGCGCGCGCGCGAAGGAAGCCGACGAGGCGCTCGCGCGCGGCGAAAACCGGGGCCCGCTGCACGGGCTTCCCATCACCGTCAAGGATTCCTTCGAGACGGCCGGCATCCGCACCACGGCGGGGCACGAGCCGCTCAGCGGCCATGTCCCGTCCACCAACGCCGTCATCGTCGACCGTACCGTGAATGCCGGTGCGATCGTGTTCGGCAAGACCAACCTGCCGACGCTCGCCGCCGACCTTCAGAGCTACAACCCCATCTTCGGCACCACGAACAATCCGTGGAACGTCGCGCGCGCGCCCGGCGGTTCCTCCGGCGGCTCGGCAGTGGCCACAGCGGCCGGCTTCACGTCCTTCGAGATCGGCAGCGACATAGGCGGCTCGATCCGCACGCCGTCGAACTGGTGCGGCGTCTACGGACACAAGCCCACGCACGGCATCATTCCCGGCCGCGGCCACATCCCCGGACCTCCGGGCATGCTCTCCGAGCTCGACCTTGCGGTGGTCGGACCGATCGCGCGCAGCGCCGCCGACCTCGAGTTGCTGCTCGGGCTGCAGGCCGGTCCGTCGAACGATCGCGCGCGCGCGTGGCATCTCGACCTTCCCGCGCCGCGACGAGAGAAGCTCTCCGACTACCGCGTGGCGGCATGGCTCGATTGCGACGACTTCCCGGTCGATCCTGCCGTCCGCGCGGTGCTCTCGGGCGCAGTGCAGGCGCTGCGCTCGGCCGGTGCGTCCGTCGACGAGGGGGCGCGCCCGGCACTCAGGCTGGCCGACATCTTCGACACGTACCTTCGCCTGCTCTGCCCGGTGATCGTCGCAGGCTTTCCGTCCGAGCAGTATGCCGCCATGAGCCAGCTTGCAGCGGCGATGCCGCCGGACGCGCGTGACAGCGCCACGCTGATGGCGCGTTACGGCACCGAGTCGCATCACGACTGGCTGGCCGCCAGCGAAGCGCGCGAGCGCATTCGCGCGGCGTTCGCGGACTTCTTCACGCGCTACGACATCCTGCTGACGGCGATCACGCCGGTCACCGCCATTGCGCACGACCATAGCGATCCGATGCCGATGCGCACGATCTCCGTCGGCGGCCAGGCTCGTCCGTACTTCGACCTGCTCGCGTGGATTTCGCCGGCAACCTGCGCCTACCTGCCGGCCACGGCCGCACCGGTCGGGCGCGCGGCCGACGGCATGCCGGTCGGTGTGCAGATCATCGGCCCGTACCTCGAGGATCGCACCACCATCGACTTCGCGAAGAAGCTCGCCGAAGTGACCGGCGGATTCGAGGCGCCGCCGCTGGGGTGAGCGCCGCGACGCAGCGAGCGCCGGCTCACGGAAATGCGGCACAATCGTGACGAGTCGTAACGTCACCGGAGGCAGATCGTGACTGAGACGCAACTCTACCGTGG
>JBHEOD010000074.1:11706-14855 GCA_046261745.1 Binatia bacterium | reverse complement strand
GGCCGCGTGCGGCCGATGGACGAGGGCCGCTCGCCAGACGCCACGGCGCTCGTGGTCCGCAACAACCGCGTCGTCGCCTGCGGAAGCGACGCCGACATGCGCGCGCTGGCCGGCGCCGGCGCCACGGCGGTCGACCTCGACGGCGCGACGGTGCTGCCAGGCTTCGTCGACACGCATCCGCACCTCTTCCACTTCAGCGTACTCGAGTATCCGCTCGTCAAGCTGTGGGACGCGACTTCTCACGACGACATCGCCAGGCGCATCCACCTGCGCGCGGCCACCACGCCGGCCGGCAACTGGATCATGGCCTCGCCGGTGGGCGAGCCGCACTACTTCATCCGCCGCTCGTGGCGCGACCTTGCCGAACACGTGCTGCCGGACCGCCATGTGCTCGACCGCGCGGCGCCGAACAACCCGGTGTGGCTGCAGGCGTGGGGACCGACCACGCCGAACATCTGCGTGTTCAACTCGCTGGCGCTTCGCGCGCTCGGCATCGACCGTGCGACGCCGTCGCGCCAGAGCAATGTGTGGATCGAGAAGGATGCCGCCGGCGAACCGACCGGTCGACTGAGCGGACCGGTCAACACGTACTACACCGGCGATCCGTACATGGACGAGCTGCTCTCCAAGCTGCCGCTGCTCGACCCGTCCATCGCCGTGCCGGCCACGCTCGAGGGAATCGCGACTTACCACCGCATGGGCGTGACGACCATCTACGAAGGGCACGTGATGGGTGCGCCCGAGATCGCGCTGTTCCAGGCTCTGCGCGAGGCCGACCAGCTTCGCATGCGCGTACTGACCTCGCTCGAGTGCGAGCAGTACTCGATGCCGTGGCAGCGGCCGATCTCCGAGGAAGAGTTCGTCGCGAACCTTGCGCTGTCGCGCTCGATGACCGCGACCAGCGACGACCTGCTGCGCCACAACGGCGTGACGCTTTCGCGCGGTGGGCCGTTCAACCCCGGCTTCCTCCGCATGCGCGAGCCGTACATCGGCCCTTACGGCGAACTGACGCGCGGACGCGAGTTCGTCGCGAAGGAACGCGAACGCATTGCGCTCGACTACTGCGCGAAACACGACGTGCGGCTCAATTTCATCGGGGCGGGCTACGCGGACCACGACGAGTTCCTCGCCAACGCGGAGGCCCTGGCCGCGCGCACTCCGATCCGGCACCGGCGGTGGATCCTGCAGCACAACTACCTGTGCACGAAGGAACACGCCGAGCGCTACGCCGATCTCGGCTTCGTCGTCACCACGAGCATGTCGTTCTCGTGCGCGAAGGGCGACCTGTTCGAGAAACGCATCGGCTCGCACGTGTGGGGCGACTTGATCCCTCTGAGGCGGCTGCTGGAAGCGGGGCTGCTGGTGGCGGCGGGCAGCGACTGGGGACCGAAGAACATCTTCGAGCACATCGCGCTGGCGGAAACGCACGAATTCTGGGGAAGCGGAAGGCGCAACGACGGTCCGGCCCAGAAGGTTTCGCGCGAGGAAGCCGTGCGCATGTGGACCTGCGACGCCGCGCGGGCGCTGGAGTGGGAAGGCGTCGGTTCGCTGGCTCCCGGCAGCCATGCCGACCTCATCGTCGTCGATCGCGACACGCTCACCTGCCCGGTCGAAGACCTCGCCGACACGAAGATCCTGCGCACCGTCCTCGACGGCGAAACAGTGCACGACTGCCTCTGAAAAAAGGGGTCAGACCCCTTTTTCTTGGGCCGCTGAGGGTAGCCTTGCTCGAGACGAAAAAGGGGTCTGACCCTTTTTTCGGATGCCATGGTCACCCCCGCCGCCGACATCACAACCGGGAAATGGGGTCTGACCCCATTTTCGTAGGTTCCAACTTTATCGATGCCATGCCCATCCCCGCCGCCGACATCACCACCGCCCGCCGGCTCGTGCTCGAACACGGAACCAGCTCGAGCGCCTACCAGATCCTCAACCCCGGGATCTCCCACTGGTTCTCGCAGCAGCGCGATGCCGTGGTCGGCTACGTCGAGTACGCGGGCTTCCGTATCGTCGCCGCATCCCCGGTTTGCCCGGATAGCCGGCTCCTCGAAGTTGTCGGCGAGTTCGAATCGGACGCCCGCCGCAGCGGACTTCGCCTGTGTTACTTCGGCACCGAAGCTCCCGTTGCACTTCAACTCGAAGCCAGCGGCGGGCACGCGCGCATCCGGCTCGGCGCCCAGCCGGTCTGGAACCCGTCACGATGGGATCAGGCTGTGGCGGGGCATGCCTCGCTGCGCGCGCAGCTGCATCGCGCGCGCAACAAGGGCGTCACGGTGCGCGAGTGGCCGGTGGGGGAACATGTCGCCGACGCGAAGCTGCAGCGCTGCCTCGAGGAATGGTTGGCGACGCGCGGGGCGCCGCCGATGCACTTTCTCGTCGAACCACAGACTCTCGGACGCCTGTTCGACCGTCGCCTGTTCGTCGCCGAGCGCGGCGCCGACGTCGTCGGTTTTCTCGTGGCCTCTCCGGTACCACGACGAAATGGCTGGCTCATCGAACAAGTGATTCGCGGCGCAGGCGCGGTCAACGGCACCAGCGAGGGGCTGATCGACGCTGCCGTTCGTGCTCTCGCTCGTGACGGAGCCGAGTTCGTCTCGCTCGGCCTTTCCCCTCTCTCGACGCGCGGCTGTGTCGGGCAGGTTCCCACCTCGCTTTGGCTGCGCCTGCTACTCGGCTGGCTGCGCGCGCACGGTCGTCGCTTCTACAACTTCGAAGGCCTTGACGCATTCAAGGCCAAGCTTCGGCCGGAGTCGTGGGAGCCGCTTTACGCAGTGACGGATCGCTCGCGCTTCTCGCCGGACGCGCTCTACGCGATCGCGGGAGCATTCACGCAAGGGTCACCGGTTGCCGCAACGCTGCGCGCGCTCGGCTGGGCGGCCAGCCAGGAAATGCGGGCCCTGCGCCGCCGCCCGCCAGCGCGCATTGCCGTCCCACCGCCGACTCTCTCTGATCCCGAAAATCGGGGTCAGACCCCATTTCCGGGTGAGCGGGAAGAAAAAGGGGTCTGACCCCTTTTTCGGGTGAGCGGGGTGAAAAAGGGGTCTGACCCCATTTTTCCTACTCGAACTCGGCCAGCGTCTCGACGTGGTCGGTGTAGGGAAAGAGGGCGTAGGGCGTCAGGCTCACGAGCCGTAGCGGCTCGAGGCGGG
>JBHEOD010000074.1:0-11696 GCA_046261745.1 Binatia bacterium | reverse complement strand
CCGCGTCGCGCGCGAGGGAGTCGACGTCGCAGCTCACATAGAGAAGCTGCTTCGGACGCGCCGCACGCAACGCGGCGACGACCGACTCGTCGAGGCCCTTGCGCGGCGGATCGACGATGACGGACGACGCGCCGTCCACGATCTCCAGCGCCGCGGCTGCATCGCCGCCGGCAATCACCGCTTTCGCACGAGTGCGCAGCGGCAGCGCCGCAAGTCCCATCTCGAGCCCGCGCAGGCCATGCAGGCCGATCTCGTTGAATCGCACCTCGTGCGCGCGCTCGAGCAAACCGAGGCCGATCGCACCGACGCCGCAATACAGCTCGGCGACGACCGCGCCGTCGGGCACGCGACCGTGGACGTCGGCCACCAGGCGATCGGCGAGATCGAGGTTGCTCTGACCGAACGCTCCGGGCGGGAAGAAGACATCCGCATTTCCGATGCGCTCGCGCACGGCCTCTTCGCCCGCGAGCAGGCGCCATTCCGTTCCGAAGATCGTGTTGCTCCGCTCCGTGTTGCCGTTCCACCACAGACCCTGAAGCCTGTCGCCGAGCTGCGCAGTCAGCAGCGCCGCCGCGGGCAGCATCGACTGCTCGCTCGTATCGTTGACGACCAGCACCACCTGCACGCGGCCGGTCGCGCGCTCGACGACGATCTGCACGTAGCGCAGCAGGCCCACGTGCGGACGCTCCGCATACGGCGCGACACCCGCGCGACGGATCGCATCGCGGATCATCCGCGCCGCCGCGTTGATGCGCGGGTGATGAATCGTGCACGACGGGATGTCGGCAATGTTGTGCGATCCTTCCTGGAAAATGCCGAGCTTGGGCGAAGCGGAGCGGCCGCGCACGGCCAGTCGCGCACGCACCCGGTAACCGAGCGGCGGGCCCGCGATGACAGGAGCGAGTTGTGCGCCAGTGCGGGCCGCAAGTGAAGCGAGCGTTTCCGCCGGCGCGGGCGCGAGACCGCGCTCGCCGTAGCGCGGACATCCCGGGCAAGGCGGGCGGTGCGTGCAGGCAGGAATTCCCATCGTGGCGCCCGAGATTGACGTCATCCACAGGGAAGACGCAACGCCCGGGCTCGCCACGGCCCGTTCCGCCGCCTATCGTGGCGCCCATGATTTCCGAGAGCATTTTTCGCTTTCGTGCCGGTGACGTCGAGCTCGACGGCCGCATCTCGATTCCACCCGGTGCTGCGCAGGGGTGCGTCATCTGCCATCCCCACCCTCTCTATGGCGGCGACATGAACAACTCCGTCGTGGTTGCCGTCGCCGGTGCTCTCGCTGCCGCAGGAGTCGCGACGCTGCGATTCGATTTTCGCGGCGTCGGCCGAAGCGGCGGCTCCCATGGAGGCGGCGCGCCGGAAGTCGAGGATGCACGCGCCGCGGTCGACGCGCTGGCCGCCGCAACCGGGCTTACGAGCGTCGCGATCGCCGGGTATTCGTTCGGGTCGTTGATCGCGCTGCGCGTCGCGGCTGCCGGTGCGGGCGTCGCGGCTACGGCTGCGGGGATTCCGATGGCAGGCGTTGCCGCTGCCGCTGCGGGGATTCCGATGGCAGGCGTCGCAGCGGCCGCTGCGGGCAACCCGCTGGCGGGTGTCGCGGCCATCGCGCCCCCGCTTGCGATGTTCGACGCGTCCTTTGTCCGTCGCCTGTCCGTGCCGCTGCTTTTGCTCTCCGGAGATCGCGACGCCTACTGTCCGAAAGCTGACTTCGAAGCGCTAACCGTGCCTGCCGGCGCGACCGTCATGCTGCTCGCCGACGCCGACCACTTCTTCGTGAGCAGTGAACGGGAGGTTGCCGATGCGGTGGTGCGGTGGAGCGAGGGGCTGGCGGGGTGAGTCTCGCCGTCGCTGGATCGCAGCTCAGGCGATAGGCACGCGAGCGACCATCGCGAAGAAGTGGCAGGTGCTGCCGACCAGCACGAACAGGTGCCAGACGGTATGGGCGTAGGGCCGGGTCGACAGGAAGACGACGCTGCCGAGCGTGTAGGAAAGACCGCCGGCAACGATCAGGACCACCGTGTCCGACGGCAATGCCGACAGCAGCGGCTGGGCAGCGAACACCGCGATCCAACCCATCCCGATGTAAGTCATCATCGAAACCGTGCCCATGCGGCCGGTGAAGAACCACTTGAAGACCACGCCGCAGGCCGCCATCGCCCAAATCAACGCGAACAGCGTCCAGCCGAGCTGGCCGCCGACGCCGAGCAGCAGGAGCGGAGTGTAGGTGCCGGCGATCAGCAGGTAGATCGCGCAATGGTCGAATACCTGCAGGCGGCTCTTGGTCTCCGGGTGCAGGACCGCGTGGTAGAGCGTCGAGGACAGGTACACGAGGATCAGCGTGGCGCAGTAGATGACGACGCTCGGCACCTCGAGCGGATTGCGGCTGCCCATCGTCATCCCGACGAGCACCACGGCACCGATGATACTGGCCAGCAGGCCGGCGCCGTGGGTGATCGTGTTGATCAACTCCTCGCGCGGGAGTCGCTGTGGAACGGTTGTCAAGAATCCCCCTCAGTCTTGCGCTGCCGGATGGTCCCCCGAACGGCAGGCGACGGCGAGGGGCGAATCTATCCCGGTTTCCGTCACCGCGTCCATAGCGTTCCTCGAAATTGCCGCGACTATGCCCGGGCTTCCCCGTCGTGCAGACTGCGCCACGGGCAGGGGCGACTCCTTTTCATGACAACGAATGACACCGCTCGCAGAAGCTGCGGGGCGAGCGCATGCCCCTCGAAGGCGAGCGACTCCTCCTCATGACGACGAAAGACGCCACCCGCGTGGTCCTGGCAGGCGCGGGACACGCCCATGTTCTGGTGCTCGAGAGCTGGATCGCGGATCCGCCGGACGGCGTGGCGCTGACGGTCATTACCGATCGCCCCGATGCGACGTATTCCGGCATGGTTCCCGGCTTCGTGGCCGGCGACTATCGACTCGACGAAACGGCCATCGCCGTCGAGCCCCTGACCCGGCGCGCCGGCGCCAGGTTCGTCCTCGGCCGCGCGCGGCGTATCGATCCCGACCGGAAGATTCTCGAACTCGAGGACGGAACCACGCACGGTTACGACGTGGCGAGCCTCGACGTAGGTTCGTCGATTCGCGGCCTCGACCTGCCCGGGGTGCGCGAGCACGCGCTGGCCACGCGCCCGATCGGCGACTTCGCGGCCGGCCTCGAGCGCCACGTGGACGAACTGACGCGCGACGGGCCCGCGCGGGTGGCCGTGGTGGGCGCCGGCGCCGCGGGCGTGGAGCTGGCGTTCACGCTGCATGCCCGCCTCGAGGCGGCGCGTCTTCGACCGGACATCGTCGTCGTCTGCGGCGCCGACGGATTGCTGCCGGGCCACAGCGCTCGCGTCCATCGCCTCGTGACCCGCGAAGCCTCGGCGCGCGCGATCACCATCGCGGCCACGACGGATGCGACTTTCGTCGACGAGCGCGGCGTCGGCTTCGCGTCGGGGCACCTGCGCGCCGACCTGGTCGTTTGGGCTACCGGCGCCGCCGCTCCCGACTTCATCGCCGAGTCGGCGCTGCCCCACGATCCTCGCGGCTTCGTGCGCGTGAACACGACGCTCGAGGTGCGCGGCTATCGCGGCCTCTTCGCGGCCGGCGACTGCGCAGCCATTGAGGGCAAGGCGTGGGTACCGAAGTCGGGGGTCCACGCCGTGCGCGCCGCGCCGGTTCTCGACGCCAACCTTCGTGCCGCGCTCACCGGCCTTCCGCTGGTAGAGTTCCGCCCGCAGCGAAATTTTCTGTCGCTGATCAACCTCGGCAACCGGCGCGCCATTGCCACCAAGTGGGGGTTCGCCGTCGCCGGCCGCCTCGCGTGGCATCTGAAGGACAGAATCGACCGAGCCTTCCTCGCCCGCTTCTCATGAAAAAAAGGGGTCAGACCCCTTTTTCGTAAAATGGGGTCTGACCCCACTTTTTTTTGCGCTTGAAGAAGCACCCTCCCGTCCGCTTCGCTTCTGCCTGGAGGAGGAAGCAGACGCGGGCGCGACGGGAGGGTTTGGCGGGCACCCGCGCGCCTGCCGGGAGAAAACAGGCGCGAGGGCCCCGAGACAGCGCGGTTTCAACTCTTGTGAAGAACGTTACTCCTTTCCTTCATGCTCCGTGGAGGCTCTGTGCACAGGCCTCCTGCCGCCCGGCCCCGCTTTCCATGCGGACCGGGTGCCGGATGTGCCTCCGGGAAATCCGTACCTGTCCCGGATAATCGTCGAAAATCTGTACCTGTCCCCGATATCGCATCATCACTACTCCACGCGGTAGCCGACGAGCGGGATCGGGTCGAGGGCGTTGCCGTTGGGATCGGTGGCATCCTCGATGGTGACCGCCAGGCGTGCGTCGGGCATCTCGTCGGGCATTTCGAACTCGCACTTGAAGAGTTCCACCCGGCCGGAAAATCCGTCGAGAGCGACCAGTCCTGCTCTCAGCAGGCTCGTCGAGTCCATGTCGTTGAAGGCAGCCTGAAAAAGACCGTCCGCGTCCAGAGTCGACACGCACGCCACGTCCGCTCCCGTGCCGGCAAACGATCCGCCGGTGGACGAATAGTCGATGGCGACCTGGAACGCTCCGATCTCGCGCGTCTCCTCGATCCAGAACACGATCGTGCCCGTGCCGATCGAGCAGGCGTCGCCCACCTGGAGGCCGACCGACTTGCGCAGGTCCATGTGCGCGTCGAGCACCGTGACCGTCTTGCTCGCGTCCATGTCGCAGGCCGCCCGCGGGCAGCTCACATCGAGGCCGACCGCGCTCTTGAGAACGATCTGCGCGTCGCCGACCGTGATCGACGCGTCCGCATTGGCATCGCCGCAGAGTCCGACCAGAAGGCAATCGTCCGTGCACGCGTCCCCGTAGAACGAGTCGAGCGGATCGCATTCCTCCCAGCCGAGACTGGTGAAGCCGTCGCCGCAGGTGGCCTTCGAGCAGTCGTTCGGGCACGCGTCGCCGTCGATCGAGTTGCCGTCGATCGAGTTGCCGTCGTCGCAGGCCTCACCGCGCAGCGCGACGTAACCGTCACCGCAGCGCGCGCGCTTGCACGCCGGAGTGCAGAACTGGGTAGAGCGGCCGCTCTCGTCGCATTCCTCGACGCCGAAGTCCGTGTAGCCGTCGCCGCAGTAAGGCGCGCCGCAAGTGCTCGGGCACGAATCGTCGTCGTCCTCGTTGCCGTCGTCGCACGATTCCCGGGGCGAGACGATGCCGTCGCCGCAACGCGGCTCCTTGCAACCGGCCGTGCACGCGTCGGCGTTGTCGTCGTCACATTCCTCGCCGGGGTTCACGATGCCGTTGCCGCAGCCGCTCGGCGTACAGTTGGAGTCGCAGCCGTCGTCGTTGTCGACGTCGCCGTCGTCGCAGGACTCGCCGATTTCGAGCACGCCGTCGCCGCACGTCGCGTCGGCGGCGGCCACCATGAGGGTGTCGGAAACCAGCCACGGCGCGAGCGAAAAGCTCGTGCGCTGCCAGCTGGCCAGCCAGTCTCCGTCGCCGCCGGCGGCGAGCACGACGTGCGCATCGCTGGCCGAGTCGGTCGCCATCGCGGCAGCGAGCAGCGCCGGCGCGCTCCACGTGGCGCCGAAGTCTTCGGAAGCGGCGACGAGGATGTCGCTGTCGAGGCCGTCGTTCGCGCCCACCGGATGATGCGAGACCCAGGTTGCGAGCCAGCGCCCCGCGCCGTCGCTGGCGATCGACGGCGCGAAGTCGGGCGAGCCGTCGGCGGCGGCGTGCGATGCGACAGGCAGCGGCCCGCTCCAACTCGAGCCTCCGTTCGTCGACTTCAGCACGAAGAGATCGCCGTCGCGTCCGTAGGTGGCGCTCTGGTAGAGCGGCGCAGCGAAGATCGCGAGCCAGCCGTCGCTGTCGTCGTACGCCAGCGACACGCGCGTGTAGCGCCACGACGTTGCGCACGACGGGCAGTACGCATCTTCGACGACTGCGCCCGGCGCCGACCAGTTCTTTCCGTCGTCGCTCGAGCGAAGAAAGCGGATGCCTTCGTCGGCGAGCATCACGATCCAGGTGCCGTCGCCGTCGGTGGCCAGGTCGAAACCCAGTTTGCCGGAGTCGTCGCCGGTGGCGACCGCCTTGGCGTTTGACCACGTGACGCCGCCGTCGGCCGAGCGGGAGAACAGGATCGAGTTCGAGTTTCCGACAGGTACACTCCAGGCCGCCACGAAGGTGTTGCCGGCGCCGCGCACGCGGGCCTTCTGAATGTAGCCGGGCCCGGCGGCGATGGTCGCGGGCAGGTCCTCGGGCAAGTCCTGCCACGTAGCCGCGTCGTCGGTCGAGCGGGAGATTCCGATCTGCGACGAGTTGCCGGTCCTCAGCGCGATCCACACACCGGCTCCGTTGCTGCCGGCGTGCGTGTGGTCGTGCGTCGCATCCGAAAGCTCGAATGGTCCGTTCCTGCGAGCGAACCGCCTGCGAAGCCGAGGCCGCGCTCGGAATCCACGACGCGCGGCGCTCCGAAGCGAGCCGGCGTGGCTGCCACGTCCGCAACGATGGATGCCGCACCATTAACGTGAACCTCGCGCGCGAGGCGGCCGCCTTCGAGCGGGTTGTTCCACGCAACCTCGAAGACGCCAGCGCCGATGCGTGCAATGGCCGGATCGGAGTTCTCGCCGTATCCGAATGTGTTGATCTGGAACGCCTCGCCCGTCGGCTGGCCATCGGCACCGACGAAGCGACCGGCGACGGGGCCGTGTCCGTTGTAGCGGTCCACCTGGCCGAGCCAGGTGACGAGCGCCGCGCCGGAGCCGTCGATCGAAACTTTCGGCTGCACGCGCGCCTCGGTGGCGTCGTCGCTGACGACGACGCCGTCGCCGAGCGGTTCCCCGCCAGGCTCGAAGCGTTGTACGAGAATCTGGCTTCCGGCAGCCGGCAGCCAGTCCGGCCACGCCGCCACCATCGTGCCGTCGTCGCCGATCGCAACGTTGGGACGCACTCGGCAATCGGAAGCGCCGGCGCTGGTGGTGGGGCCGCCGGGCTGGTTGTGCGGATTGAACGCGCGGTGCTTGTAGCAAGACGCCTCGCGCCACTGCGCGACGACCCAACCGTCATCGCTGCAGGCGACGCGAAAGCCTACCAGCCAGGCCGGGCTCTCGTTGACCTGGACAGCAGGGCCTTTCGCGTCGCCATTGGAGTTGTATCGGCGGATGTAGAGATCGCCGGGTTCATCGTCGCAGCGGTTGCCTTCGCAGTAATGGACGAGCGTGGCGCGGTTGCCGGCGGAGTCGGTGCAACTCGTCCACCACTGCTTAGGCGGCAGCGGACGGTCGTTGACCGCGTACTCGGGGCCGACCGGGCCGGAAGCTGCGGTCGAGACGGTGGGAATAAGCATGGCCGCGACGACGACGAACGCGTGGAACCAGACATCGACAGGACGCTTCCGGGGACGGAGCATCGTTGGAACCCTCGCTTTTCGGCGGAGGACAGGCAGCGCCGGGCAACGCACGAACGATGTCGTGCGCGGCCGCGTGGCCATGCCCCCCGGAACCTGGACCTCGAACGTCGAACTTTGACCCGGACCGTCGCCCGCCCCGCAGCGTGCGCGAACAGGACTATGACACGACTTTGGGAGCTACGTCAGGGTGGAAATTGGTGGGACCAAAGATTTCCGCACCGGGTCCGTGAGCGAGCGTCAGTGGGGATGGACTCGCACCTACCCAACTGGCATCAGCTTCGGGATGCTCCACCACGCAAATCACTCCCGGCGGGAAGACCGGGGCACGTGCCGATGATTCTTAACGCCACGAACGGCTGGCTGCATTCGGCGCAGGACCTCACCGTGTACATGGGTTGCAGGCACGCGGCCGAGCTCGACCGACTCGTTCACACCGACCTTGCCCTGCGTGACTGGCTGGCCGATGTCCGCCGTGCCGATCGCGCCAGCGCCGACGCGGCCGGTTTGCCGGCCGAGGAACCGTCCGTCACCCGGGGGTTCGCCCACGAACGCGAAGTTCTCGGCGCGTTCAAGCAATCAGGCCTGCGCGTCGTCGAGATCGCTCCGCCGCGCACGCATGACGACGACTCCGTGGCCTCGAGCGCGGCGCAGACCATGGAGGCGATGAGAGCCGGCGCCGACGTGATCTTCCAGGCGACGCTGCGCGACGGACCCTGGGTCGGATTCGCCGACTTTCTCGTGAAGCAGCCCGGCGTCGCGTCGAGCCTCGGGGACTTCGCCTACGAAGTGCACGACACCAAGCTCGCCCGCACTCTGAAGACCACCGCACTCGTTCAGCTCGCGCACTACGGCCTCATCCTCGAGGTGATGCAGGGCGCGCCGCCGCCGCGGCTCGTCGTCGTGCTCGGAACCGGCGAGCACGCGCCGTGGCCGTTCGAGGACGCTGCGGCGTACGTCGAGCGACTGCGCACCGAAGTCCGGGCGTTTCACGACGAACAGCGAACGTGCGCGCCCGAACCGGTGGCGTCGTGCCAGGGCTGCCGCTGGCTCCCGCGCTGCGACGGCGTGTGGGGAGGCGCCGACCTGCGGCATGTGCAGCGACTCAATCGCCGCCAGCGCGCGCTGCTCACCGCCGCCGGAATCGCGGACATGACTTCTCTCGCGTCGACAGCGGACAATCAGCGCCCTGCGCGGATGGCGGTCGAGACATTCGACAGGCTGCGGGCTCAGGCGCGCGTACAGACAGGCGACGCCGCTTATGAGGTGATCCGTCCGCAGCCGGCCGTGGGTGCACTCGGCGACATCCCTGCCCCGCATCCGCTCGATATGTACTTCGACCTCGAAGGCGACCCGTACGCCGCGCATCCCACGCTCGACTATCTCTGGGCGTTTTGCGCTCCGGACGGTGCGTACCACCGGCGCTGGGCGCACAACCCGGATGAAGAACGAGAAGCCTTCGCATGGTTCCTCTCGGAGATGCGCAACCGCGAGGCCGAGGGCAGCGACTGGCGCGTGTACCACTACAACTCCTACGAGACGACGTCGCTGCGCCGCCTGGCCGCCGCGTGGCCGACGCAGCGGCGCGACAGCCTGGTGGAAGAAGTCGAGCGTTTCATCGAGCAGCGCTTCGTCGATCTCTATCGCCGCGTCGAGTCCGGCCTGCGCACACATGATGGATCCACGTCGCTCAAGATCGTCGAGGTGCTGGCCGGTTACGATCGCAAGGTGGACGCTGCGGCGGTCGCCAAGGGCGACGACAGCATCAAGGCCTACGAGTGCGCGATTGCCGCCGGCACCACGGCCGCGCGCCGCCAGGAACTCCTCGACGGCATCGAGCAGTACAACACGCACGACGTCCGGGCCACGGCCGCGGTGCATCGCTGGCTGCGCGAACTCGGCGCGAGCCTAGACGCCGCGGATTTCGTGCACGTGGAACCGGAGGCTTACGAGCAGTCGGACAAGCTCCGCAAGCGCATCGAAGATACGTCTTTGCTCGAGGGACGACTGCTCGCCGCCGCGGCGCAAGCGGAGTGCGACGGGCGCGCTGCGCTGCGGCCTCAGCGTGGCGGGCGCGCGAAGGCTTGGCGGAATGCTCGCGTGGCACCGGCGCGAAGACAGCGTCAAGTGGACCGACTACTTCCGCTTGTGCGACTGGGCCCGGCGCGGCGAGGTCGGCTCGCAGGCCGATGCGGTCGATCCCGCGCAACACGCGTGGAGCGAGCTGAACGGCGACGATGCCGGCAACGCCGTCACGGGCGTGCGGCCGGGGACCGAACACGAATCCGTTCTTCAAGACCTCGTGCTCCTCGAGAAGACGCCGCCGCCCGCCGGTACGAGGCAGCGCAAGTGTACGTACCGGCTCTCGTGCCGCGCCGGCGCGTGGAAGGTGAAGACCGACGATGCGTTGGAAGTGCAGTTCGTGGACGAAGAACGACGAGGCACGGCCACCGTACTCGAGATCGATCCGCAGGAAGGAACCGCCGTGGTGACCACCACGAGCGACCTGGCCGGTGTGCACGCGCTCGTGCTGAAGCCGTTCGCCGGGCCGGAAGGACCGTGGCTCTCGCTGATGCGCCTGGCCGAGGCTGCTCTCGAAGACTCCGCTCCCGCCTGGGCCCAGGTGGGCCTCGGGCTTCTCGACCAGCGTGCTCCTGTCGCTCTCGCTTCCGTGATCGATCGCAGCAAGCCCGCCGACGCCGCACGCGAAATCGTTGCGGCCATGGCTGCCGGCGATGTGCTGCCGGTGCAGGGCCCTCCCGGGACCGGCAAGACATGGCTGGCTGCGCAGATCGTCGCGGACGAGATCGAGCGTGCGTCGGCGGCCGGTTGCGGCGCGAGGATCGGCGTCACCGCCAACTCGCACAAGGTGATCGACAACCTGCTGACCGGGGTTCTGCGCGTCGCGCGCGAGCGCAAGCTGGCGGTCGATGTGACGCACGTCAATTCCAAGCCGCTCAAGGGCCATGATGCTGCCATCGAGCAACTCGATCCGGCGTCCGCACTTCCGTCGCGGCTGGCCGCAGCATCCCCGGCGACGTCGCTGGTGGTGGGTGCCACCAAGTACGGGTGGAGCCGCGCGGATGTCGTCGAGAGCCTCCAACTGCTGATCATCGATGAGGCCGGGCAGGTTCCGCTGGCCGACGCACTGTCGGTGGTGCAGGCAGCCCCGCGCGTGCTGGCCGTCGGCGATCCGCAGCAGCTTGCCGCACCGATCGTCGCCGCGCACGACGCCGAGCTCAAGGTGTCGTTGCTCGAGCACCTGATCCAGGGCCAACCCACGATCGCTCCCGAGGCGGGAATTTTTCTCGACGTGTCCCACCGGATGCATCCGGCGCTGTGCCAGGTGGTCGGGCGCCTCGCGTATGCATCGCAGCTCAGCGCGTCGGACAAGGCGGCCGCGCGGCGGCTCGAAGGAACGTCGATCGATGTATGCGGAACGATGCTGCCGATGCGGCCCGGCGTGATTCACCTGCCGGTCTCGGGCGGCCCCGAGAAGGAAGTGGACGCGGTCGTCGAGCTTCTCGCGCGGTTAACCGGCGGCTCGGTGCTCGCGACGCCTGAAGGAGAGCCCGCGACGGCTGCGGGTTCGGCGGAGGCGCTCGCCCCGCTACGAGCAGCCGACGTGCTTGTCGTCGCGCCGCACAATGCGCACGTGAACCGGCTGCGCCACGAGCTGCCGGGCTACGAGATCGGCACCGTGGACAAGTTCCAGGGGCGGCAGGCGCATGTTGTGGTGTACGCGATGGGCCGGACGGCCGAGGTGCCCGGCGACGTTCCGTTCCTGTACGAGCTCAATCGCGTCAACGTGGCACTTTCGCGCGCGCGGCTGCTCGCGGTGGTGGTGACGAGTCCGCTGGCGCTGCTGCCGCCGGTGGCGGAGCCGGGGCACCTCAGGCTGGCGAGCCGGTTTGTTCGGGCGGTTGGCGGACCCCGCCCAACGTCCCCCGTCTAAAAAATCGGGTCAGCCTCCTTTTTCCTGGGTGCGCCTTCTCGCGGGTGCGCGTCTGTTGGACCCATCCCGGGCCGATGGGTCGTGGCAGCGGGGCGCGGCGAACGCCTGCACCTGCAAGTACCTGTATTTGCTGGGCTCCATGTTACGAAGGTGCGACCTCGAGCATACATTCGTCAAATTTTCGGCTCGTTTTCCTGGAAACGACCCCCATAGATCGCTTGAGAAGCCCGAACTGACGGCGGGTCATGCTGGGGTAGCCACCGGCCCAGCGGTCGGCCCTGCGTTCCGGAACCCAACCCCGGTCAAACACGGGCCTCGGACCTTCCGACGGCCCCGAACAGGAGACGGGGCTCTATC
>JBHEOD010000073.1:16386-18474 GCA_046261745.1 Binatia bacterium | reverse complement strand
GTACCGGTGGCGAGCGTGACGTGGCCGACGATGGTCTCGGTGTTGGCGTGCGCGTGATGCGCCTCGGTAAACACGGCGCCGTTGTCGTAGAGGCGGCGAAAGCCGCCGGACGTCCACTGCTCGCGATTGCGAACGGCGAGGTCGGCGCGCAGTTGGTCGATGGTGATCTGCAGTACCAGGCGGACGCGTTCGGCGCCCTCAGCCGGCTCCGCCTGCGGCGCGGGGCCGCGGGGAACCGAACAGGCCTGCGTGAGGCTCGCCGCAAGCAACGCTCCAAGGACGGTGCGGAGTCGGATCGCTGCAATGTTCATCGGCACTGGCGAATCTGACCGAAAATCGGTTTCAGGTACAGGTTGGCCTGCACCCGCCACGAAAAAAGGGGGTCATTTTCGATGCACCCCATTTCTCATCAGCGCGTCTCTCGTAAAGGGGTCAGACCCCTTTTCTTGCGAAAAGGGGTCTGACCCTGTTTTTTTCAGCGCCAGGTCGGGGCGGTGTGGGTGGAGGACGTTGGCGCGGCGCGCACGCCGGCCCGGCCCGACTGCGCGAGCGCGAGCAGGCGCTCGACGCGCTCGTCGGTGGCGGGGTGGGTGGAGAACAGCCGCGACAGCCGCGCGCCCCCGGTGAGCGGATTCACGATGTAAAGGCTCGCCGTGCCGGGCGCCACGTCCGCCGGGATTGCCGCCGCGTAGTGCTCGAGCTTCCTCAGTGCCTGCGCCAGCGCCGCGGGCTCGCCCGACACCGTCGCGCCGGCTTCGTCGGCCAGGAACTCGCGCGAGCGCGAAATGCCAAGCTGCACAAGCGTGGCGGCAATCGGCGCAACCAGCATGATCAGCAAGCCGCCGGCGCCCGCGCCTTCGTCCTCGTCAGAGCGACCGCCGAACATGCCGGCGAACATCAGCGACTGGGCCGCGTAACCGATGGCGGTGGCCATCACCGCGGCGATCGAGGAGATCAGGATGTCCCGATGCGCGATGTGACCGATCTCGTGGGCCAGCACCCCGCGCAGTTCGCGCTCGTCGAGCAGCTCGACGAGGCCGGTCGTCACCGCGACGACGCCGTGGGCGGGGTTGCGGCCGGTCGCAAACGCGTTCGGCTGCTGCTGCTCAATGACGTAGACCTTCGGCTTGGGGATCTGGGCGCGAGCGGCGAGTTCCTCGACCATCGCGTGCAGGCCGGGAGCCTCGCCGGGGCTGACTTCGCGGGCGCCGGAGATGCGCAGGACCAGCCGGTCGCTGAAGAAGTACGCGCCGAGGTTCATGACGGCCGCGATGACGAGGAAGGTGGAGGTGTGCTCGGGCGAGAGCACCGTGCCGACGCCGACGAGCAGAGCCGTCATCACGCCGAGCAGGAAGATGGTCTTGAACTGGTTGATCATGTTCGTGTCTCCGTTCTTTCGCTCGTTCGGGTGAGGAGCCGAGGCCTACCCGGCGTCGCGCGCCGACGAGGCTGCACTAGAATGCGCACGATCTCGCCCGCGACAACGCTCGCGCGCAATTCCGCCCTCGCCGATACCCCCCAGACGAACAACCCCGAAGAATAATCGGCGACAGCTGCAGATTTCGGGATCGCAGGTTCAAGGAGTAGGGCACCGAGGCCGCCGCAAAAATGGGGTCAGACCCCTTTTTCGTCGCGACGCGGGGCGCGCAGCTCGACGCCCGGGCCTTGGCCTTGGCGATTCGCCGCCCGCCCGCACGCGCGCGCCGCGCCGCGCCGCTCCGCTCAGGGATTGACCCAGCCCTTCTTGCGAAACCAGAGCAGAAGGATCGACGGCACGGCCACCATCGCCACGAGCGCAAAAACCAGCAGCCCGGAGTCGTCGAACGGCAGGTCCGTGAAGTTCATTCCGAAGAAGCCGGTCAGGAAGGTGAGCGGCAGGAAGACGGTGGACAGCAGCGTCAGGCGGTGGATGACGTGGTTCTGCTGGCGTTCGACGAGCGCGAGCTGAACCTCCATCACGCTCTGGGCAAGCTCCTTCAGCGACTCGATCGCCTCGTACTGGCGCTGGATGTGGTCGGACACGTCGCGGAAATAGAACAGCGACTTCTGCGTGATGAAACCGTGCTCGCGGCGCGACAGCGCGCCGAT
>JBHEOD010000073.1:7229-16231 GCA_046261745.1 Binatia bacterium | reverse complement strand
CGCCCGCCGCACGCGCACCAGCGAGCGCCGCACGTGCACCACCTTGCTGATGTCGTCGTGGCCGTCCTTGCTGGCCATCAGGCTGAGGTGCTCGAGGCGGTTCTCCAGTGTGGAAAGAAGCGGCGCATGACCGTCCACAAGGTGATCGAGCAAGCGGTAAAGCTCGCCGTCGGCGCCGCGCGGCTCTCGCTGGTGACCTCTAAGGTAGCTTTGCCAGGCTTCCTCCACGGGCACGATGCGCCGGTCGTCGTAGATGGTGACGAGGAAGTTGCGGCCGAGGATGCAGTGCAGCTCGTGCGGATGCGCGGTGCTGTCGGCGCTCGCGAACCAGTGCAGCACGAGGAAGAGGTAGCCCGGATACTCCTCGAGCTTGGCGCGCTGGTTGCGGTGCGTGAGGTCTTCGACGGTGAGCGGATGGAGCGCGAAGGCCTTCTCGAGCGCCTCGAGTTCGTCAGGCGCCGGCGCGCCGCTGTCGATCCACAGGAGTTCCTCGGGCGCGTCCTCGGCATGCTCCAGCCACTCGAGAGCCTCCTCGAACGAGACGTCGCGGGGCGGGGCTCCGGGCTTTTCACACAGGGCGCAGCGAATCATCAGGGTTCACGCGGCGGCGCCCGTCGAGGACCCGCCGCCCTTCACAGACACCCCCGCCCCAAGCTTGGCAAACACCCCCGCTGCGCACCGCAGAAAAAAGGGGGTCAGACCCCTTTTTCAGAACCAGTCCCGCAACGCGCTGGAAGAAAATGGGGTCTGACCCCTTTTTTGCGCCGCGCCGCGAAACGCCGGGGTTTCATCTGAAAAAGGGGTCTGACCCCATTTTTGCGTCAGGGCTCGGCGCGGCGGCCGGCTTGGAGGGCGCGTAGGAGGCGCCATTCGGCGGGGCCGAAGACGCGCAGTGCGGCCACGGCCGCCACGTAGAACAGCAGCGTCGTGCCCATGGCGAGCCAGCCGTGCAGGCCCGTCAGTCGGGCCAGCGCGATGGCGAGCACCACGGCCGCCACCGGCCGGACAGCCGAGCGCAGCGACGCGCGAACGTACAGCCGCGTCGACGGCAGCAGCGCAAGTGAAAGCTGCGACGCCGCGCTCGTCGCCAGCGTGGCCGCCGCCGCGCCCACCACGCCGTACGCATCGATGGCGGCCCACGACAGCACCGCCCCCACCGCCGCAAACGCCAGCGTGTTGCGCGACAACGCGCGCTCGCCGTGCGTGGCCACGAGAAGGTTGAGGATCACCGTACCCGTCGCGCTCAGCAGCGCGGTAAACGCCAGCAGCGACAGAATCGCGCCGGCGCCGGCAAACGCCGGACCGAACAGCAGCCGCATGATCTCGGTTCCCTGCACCGCACACAGCACCACCGGCACGCCGGTTGCCACGACGAGATAGCGCGTCGAGCGCTCGGCCGTGGCGAGCAGCGCCGAGGAGTCGCGCGCGTGCAGTCCCGCCATCAGCGGATACACGCTGATCATCAGCGCCTCGGGCAGCAGCGTGAACGCCTCGGTCACGCGCGAGGCCGCCGCGAGCTGTCCCACCTCGACCGGCCCGCGCATCGTCATCAGCAGGATCTGCCCGATGCGAAGGCTCACCGTCATCGCGAACGCGTTGAGCATCAGCGGCACCACGCCGCCGGCCAGCCGGCGCCAGCGCACGAGATCGATGCGAATGGCCGGCTGCACCGTGCCGCGCAGCGCGAACGCGACGATCACGAACGTCAGCAGGTTGGCCACCGACATCGCTGCAAAGATCGCGACCAGTCCGCTGCCCTGCGCCGCCGCCGCGTAAACGCCCACCGCCAGCAGCACCGCGCGCAGCGCCGCCTGCGCGAACAGCGCCGGAATCTCGAGCCGCGCGCGATGCCACGCGCGATACGCGCCACCGAGCGCCGTCGGCAAGCTGAGCGCAGCCACCAGCATCAGCAGCGGCGGCGCCTGGTGGTCCGACGCGACGCCGACGAACGCCACCGCCACCACCACCGAAACCAGCGCCATCGTCAGCTTGAGGCCGAGCCCAGCCTGCAGCAGCGCGTCGCGCTCGTCGGGGTCCTGGCTCATCGTGCGCACCAGCACCGTGTCGATGCTGTAGTCGGAGACGATCTGGAAGAACGCGAGGTACGCGGTGATGAAGGAGTAGATGCCGAAGGCCGCCGGCTCGAGCGCCCGCGCGAGGTAGAGAAGGATGGCGACCGGCAGCACCTTGTCGACGGCCTGGGTGAGCAGGCCGTACCAGGCACGCCGCGCGACGCGGATCGGCGCGTGGTCGGGGTCGCGCGCGGGCGGCAACTCCGGCTCCGAACCGCGCGGCGGCTCCGGGGGCACCGCGCAGGCGGCCTTCCCGTCCGCCTGCACGTCGGCTACGCCGGCGACCTGCACCTCCGTGAAATCCGAGACGCCCATCTCGCCGCTTCCGGGTCTTATCGGGTCGGTCATTCGGAGTGGTTGCCGCAGGCGGTCGCGACATCCCGGTCGCGCGCTGCTGCAGGCCGATGGATCGCAGGAAGGACCGTCGATGCAAGCGTGCCCATCTCCACGGCGGATCGCACGGCTCTCCCGACGGCGGATCGCGCGCCTGTCGTCACGGCTGCCAGCGCACGAAGCCGGCGGCATCGAAGTCGCGATCGAAGCCGACGAAGCCGCGGCAGTCGAAGGACTGCATGGCCGCGAAACTCACCGCGTCGGTATAGGTGAGCCGCAGGTCGGCAAGGCGCGCAATCCATTGACGGGCCGCCGAGTGATCGGCAGGCGTGGAAAAGTGGATGGTGAGGTGCCGGCTGCGATCGAACACGTCGAGGGCACGCGAGGCCGCCGCAGTCCCGACGCGGAAAAGCAGCAAGCGCTGGGTCTCCGCCACCACGAGGTTGGTCGTCAGCAGCGTCGTCCGTCCGTCTACGGCAGCGCGCATCAATGCCGAAGCGTCGGCGTGATGCGCGTCGCCGCGGCTGAAAAACGCGATCCAGCCGCTGCTATCGACGAACGCGGGACCGTTTCCGGGCGCCGGCGACCTGGTACTTCGATGCGGGTTCGGCAACGTACGTCTCCGCCAGGTAGTGGTCGACACGCTCGGAAGCGTCCGCGGGCAGGCCGTCGATCATCCCTGCCGCGTCGAGCAGCGGATCCCCGGTCGGCCGGTGCGTGGCGGCGCGCAGCGCGAAGCGGACAGCCTGGGACTTGGTCCAACCCTTCTCCCGCGCCCACTGCTCCAGTCGCAGGTGTTCGCTGTCGTCGAGATAGACTTGCAGCGGACGGTTCATGAAAGCGTACCGTATCGGCTCATGAACGGGCCGTCAATGTCGTGGAAGTCTTAGCGAAACCTGCTCGCGGCCGGGGAGGCGCGGTCGGAGTCCGCAGGCCCGCGATACCGGAGCGCGCGAGAATCGTCCGTGATGAATCGAGTCAGTGAGCTGGAAAGCCGCTGCGCTGCTCACGCACGCGAGGCGTTGGTGGCGCGCATCAGTAGCGCGGTTCCGACCAGGTAGAGCACCGCTGCCGTGATGGCGACGGTGCGAAAGCCCATCGCCATGGCCAGCAGCACCGCCAGCGTCGTTCCCGACACCGATCCCACCCCGTTGACGCCCCACGCCCACGGCACGAGCCGAGGATGCTCGCGCGCCACGCACGCGATGCCGAGAGGCATGAACATTCCGAGCGTGAGCCCGATCGGCATCTGCGCGAGCACCGCGATGAGGATGCGCGGCCCGATCTCCAGGTGCAGCGCCGCATCGAACACGTGCGAGAGACCGAATGCGTAGAGCACAATGAGTATGGCGATGGCGGGCGCGAGCCGCCGCAGCGCGGCTTCCGGAGCCGCCGCAAAGCGCGTGGATGCAAGGCTGCCGATTCCCGAGAACAGCAGCAGCGCGAAGATGGTGACCGACAATGCGTACGTGGGCGAGCCGAGGAAAAGCACGAACGACTGCACGAAGCTGATCTCGACGAACATAAAGCCGACGCCCAGCGCGAGGAAGTATGCCAGGTACGACAGCACGCCGGGGGCGCGCAGGCCCCCGCGCGCACCGAACAGCAGCGGCGTGATCACCAGCACCATGCCGAGCAGGGTGGACTGCACCACCATCAGCACCAGCACGAGCTGGCCCATGAACGAGCCCGGCATCAGGAAATAGATGCTGTTGCCGGGCGAGAAATTGCTCCATTTGCCGACGTTGTAGAAGAACGGGTTGCTGTCGTAGCTGGCTTCCACGTTGAAAAGCTCGGCATCGATGGCTGCCTCGCGGGCATCTTCGTCGGGGCCAAGCAGCACCGACAGGCGCGAGCCGGCGATTCCCGGAGCGTAGACCATGGTGAACCCGCTTTCCGCGGCGAACCCGGCGACGCGCTCGATCTCCTGCGGCGTGAACGGCGTTTTCTTGACCATCACCGATGCGTTCTGCGCGAACGTGCCCTCGGTAACCGAGCCGACCACGATGATGTTGCGGCCGGGGTCCGGCGCGCCCTGCCTTTGCAGCGCGCGATATCCGATCAGCGCAAGGCGGGTGGTCAGCGGCGGCGCTTGCCCCTCGAAGACGATCTCGCCCATCACCGTCGTCACGATTCCGTCGGGTCCGAGGCGGCGAAAGTAGTCCTCCATGGCCTCGACGGTGTAGAGGTAACTTTCGGCCAACACGTACGCGCCTGCGGACTGTGCGGCGAACGTGTCGACGAACGAGATCTGCACGAGATCGAAGGTCTGGTCGGTCTTGCGGACGAAGTGGCGGCCCTCGCTGGCCACCAGCGCGACATCGTCGCGATGATAGAAGCCGTCGGTGAACTCGCGCAGGCGCCCGCGCAGCAGTCCCACCGTTTCGGGCTGCAGCTCGGCGCCGGTCACGTGCCGGGCGCCCTGCTTGATCGCGTTGAAGAGGTCGATTCCGCCGCCGACGCCGATCACGAGCACCTTCGGCTTGTCGAGCACGAGGTAAGGCGTGCGCAGCAGGTGATGCTCGAGGAACTCGAACTCGCCGACGATGTCGCCGCCCGATCCGTAGATATCCGAGCCATTGCCGCCGTCGTACGTGAGCCGCGCCACCGGCGGAAGATCGGCGGTCCAGCGCTTGCTCAGCCCGATCCCGCTCCACAGCGAATCCGGCGAAGGATGATCCCAGCCGAACGCGTCCACGCGATTGATCGCCGTCCACTTCGTGAACTTGTCGGTCTCCGAGGGGTACGTCTTCTCGACGCCGAAGAGACTTTTCGAGCTGGTCACCTTGACCGGCAGGTCGTGGCCGGCCGGACCCGCCAGCACGATCACGGCGACGCCGATCGCGGCCAGCGCCGCGCCCGAGCGCGTGCCGCCGCCCGCCGCCGATAGCGCGGCCGCCGAAAGCAGCATCAGCCCGGCGGCGGCGAACACGAGCCCCGGCACGCCGAGCGGTTCGATCAGCGACACCACCACCGCGCAGCCGGCGGCCGCCCCGAGCAGGTCCCAGAAATAGAGCCGGCCCATCATCTTCGGCCACGCCGCGAACGGTACGCTGATGGAGAAGCCGGCGAGCAGGAACGGTGTGCCGACGACCACGTAGTACACGAGCAGGCTGAGCGAGAAATGGAACGGCTTGTTCGTGAGGTTCTCGATCTCGAGCGGGAACTGGGAGAGGAAGGCGAGCCCGCCTACCGTCACCAGCGCAGCGACCACGAGCATGGCGACCAGGAATCGCTGCCCGAGGCGAGCCACCATGCCTGGAAACGCCGCGACGATGGAGCCGGTGGCACCGAAACCCAGTAACGCCACGCTGATCGTCAGATAGGCGAAATGGTACCAGATGGTGTGTGAGAAGAAGCGGGTCAGCGAAATCTCGAGCGTGAGCAGCGCCGCCGAAGTCAGAAGCAGCGCCGCGTAAACGCCCCAGTTCGGACGCGGCCCCCAGCCGGCCACTGCCATCCCGATGGCGCCGCCTCGATCGGCCGCATCGCTGCGTTCCTGCTTGTTCATGGAAGGTCCCGGCCTGCTCGGCTCATCCCAGGCTTTCGCGCCCGAAGAAGTCACGGGACCCATACGAGAGGGGATGCCGAGACACAAGGTGCCGGCGAAGGATCCCGTTGCCCACCAGCTGGCTCGGATGCCCGTCGTCACGACGTCTTGCCATCGAGGCCTCCGGTCGCCATAAAGTCAGGGCGTTCGGAGAAGTCCCCACTTCTGGCACGGGTGGACACTGCCCGCCTCTGCGGACCCGGGCATGTCGGCGGATCAGGGAGTGAAGGAAATGGAGAAGGGGAGCGAGACAACGCCGGCAGGGAATCGATCCCCGGCCACCGTCCTCGACTACGACCATTACGAGACCCGTCTCGACGAACTGGCCGCAATCTATCGCTCCAACATCCCGTTTCCTCATCTGGCTTTCGACGACTTCCTCGTACCCGAAGTCGCCGTCCGGGCGGCCCGCGATTTCCCATCCCACGCCGACGACCACTGGATCCGCTATCGCCACGTCAACGAGAACAAGGCCAGCACGCACCATTGGGAGAACTTCCCGCCGATCATCAGCGAGATCATTCGTGAGTTGAACTCACCCCGCTTCGTGGCGCTGCTGAGCAGGCTCACCGGGATCGACGGACTGATGGCCGATCCTGATATCGAGGGTGGAGGCATGCACCAGTCGTGGGCCGGTGGCTTCCTCAACGTTCATACCGACTTCACCATGCATCGCGCCAAGCCGAACTGGCGGCGGCGTTGCAACCTCATCCTCTACATGAACGAGGGCTGGGATCTGCAATGGGGCGGCGCGCTGCAACTGTGGGACTCGCGCATGCGCAACAACGTCGAAACCGTAGACTGCATTCTCAATAGGGCCGTGCTCTTCAACACGCCCAACGCCCTGCACGGGTTCCCCGATCCGCTGACCTGCCCTCCAACCCAGAGCCGCAAGAGCCTGCAGTGGTACTACTACACGGCTGACAGTGCAGCCGAGACCGCGGCCGTGGCGACCACGTACTATGCGCGGCCCGCCGACTCGGCGGTCAAGCACCTGCTGGTCCGACTGGACAACATCGCGCTGCGCGCCTACGCGTGGGCCAAGCGACACCTTGGACTGTCCGACGAGTTGATCAGCCGCGTGATGTCGCTGCTTCCCTCACGCAATCGCAACTGAAAAACGGCGATGGCGCCGCCGGATTGGGGGCCAGCCGAGGCGCGTGCGTCCGCTGACGGCAAGGGACCGGGCTGCAGAGTCGAGCGCCGATGCAGACTAGGCCTGCCGCGTGGTCCGGCTGGTGCGAAGAAGAAGCGCGGTTCCGATCAGGTAGAGGGCCGCGGCGATCAACGCCACGGACCGGAAGCCCACGGCCATCGCCAGCAGCACGGCAAGCGTCGTCCCCGTTACCGAGCCCACCCCGTTGACGCCCCAAGCCCACGGCGTCAACCGCGGATTTTCCCTGGCGACGCACGCGACCCCAAGGGGCATGAACATGCCGAGGGTGAGGCCGACGGGCATCTGCGCAAGCACCGCGATCACGATGCGCGTGGACAGGTCGAGATGAAGGGCCGCATCGAACACGCGCGACAATCCGAACGAGTACGCGACGATCAGCACCGCCACCAGCGGCGCGAGCCAGCGCAGCGCCGCCTCGGGCCGCGACGAAAAGCGCGTCGACAACAGGCTTCCGACGCCCGAGAACAGCAGCAGCGCGAAGATCGTCACCGAAAGCGCGTAAGTCGGTGAGCCCAGGAACAGCACGAAGGCCTGCACAAAGCTGATCTCGACGAACATGAAGCCGATGCCGAGCGCGAGGAAATAGGCCAGGTAGGCCAACACGCCGGGGCCGCGCAATCCCCCGCGCGCACCGAGAAGCAACGGCACGATCACCAGCGCCGCGCCGAGCAAAGTGGACTGTACCACCATCAGCACCAGCACGAGCTGCCCCATGAACGAGCCCGGCAGGATGAAGTAGGTGGAGTCCTTGGGCGAGAAGTGCTTCCACTTGCTGACGTTGTAGAAGAACGGATCGTTGTCGTAGGTGGCTTCGACGGCGAACATCTCGGCCTCGAGCGCCTTGTTGCGCACCGCCTCGTCGGAACCGAGAAGATCGGCAAGGCGGGAACCGGTAAGGCCGGGCGCGTAGAGCGTGTGGAAGCCTTCCCTGTCGTTGAACGCCGTGACCCGCTCGATTTCGTCCGGAGTGAACGGCGTTTTTTTGATGAGCACGACGGCGTTCTCCGACACCTCCCCCGCGGCGACGAAGTTGGTGACGATGATGTTTCTGCCGGGATCGGCCACCCCGTCGCGCTGGAGGGCACGGAACCCGATCGAAGTCAGTCGCGTTGCCAGCGGCGGCGCCTGGCCCGCGTACGGGAGGTCGCCGACTACCAGAGAGACGATCCCGTCGGGTCCGAGACGGCGGAAATAGTCCTGCATCGCCTCGACCGTGTAGAGGTAGCTCTCGGCGAGCACGTAGGCCCCGACGGCCTGGGCAGCGAACGTATCGACCGCGGTGATCTGCACCAGGTCGAAGACCTGATCGGTCTTGCGAACGAAGTGGCGTCCCTCGCCGGCCACGAGGGTGACGTCGTCGCGATGGAAGAAACGATGATTGAACTCGCTCAGGCTGCCCTTGAGCAGCCCCACCGTCTCCGGTTGGAGTTCCACGCCGGTGACGTGACGAGCGCCCTGCTTGATCGCATTGAAGAGGTCGATGCCGCCGCCGACTCCGATCACGAGCACGTTCGGCTTGTCCAGAAGCAGGTAAGGCAGTCGCAGCTGGTGGTGCTCGAGGAACTCGAACTCCTGCGCGATGTTCCCGCGCGAGCCGTAAATGTCGGAACCGTTGCCGCCGTCGTAGGTCAGTGTCGCGACCATCGGTCTGGAGTCGGGCCACTTCCACGACGGGCTCAGTCCGAGCTTCATCCAGTACGCGAAAGGCAGCGGATGGTCCCAGCCGAACGCGTCCACGCGATTGATCGCGGTCCATTTCTGGAAGCGGTCGGCTCTCTGCGAAAGCGGCGGCAAATCCGGAAGCATCGTCTGGACGGCCCGCTCCGTGGTCGCCAGCGTCTTCGAACCGGTGACCTGAACCGGCATACGC
>JBHEOD010000073.1:0-7219 GCA_046261745.1 Binatia bacterium | reverse complement strand
CGGGGCCCGCGAGCGCGAGTACCACCACGGCCAGCGCGCCCAGTGCCCATCCCGAGCGCGAGCGGCCACCGGCCACCGACAGCGCTGACGCAGCGAGCAGCATCATTCCGGCCGCGGCAAAGATGAGGCCGGGCACGCCGAGCAGTTCGATGAACGCGCCCACCACCGCGCAGCCGAGTGCCGCTCCGAGCAGGTCCCAGAAGTACAGGCGTCCCATGCGGCCGGGCCAGGCGGCGAACGGCACGCTGATCGAGAAACCGGCGAGCAGGAAGGGCGTACCCACGACGATGTAGTACGTGAGCAGCGTCAGCGAGAACCGCAGCGGCGCCGTGGTGAGCTTCTCGACCTGGATCGGGAACTGGGCGACGAACACAAGCCCCGCGATCGTCAGCAACGCGGCCAGCGCGAGCGTCGAGATCAGGAAACGCTGGCCGCGCCGGGCGAGCAGGACCGGAAACGCGGCGACGATGGAGCCGGCGGCGCCGAAGCCAAGCAGGGCCACGGAGATGGTCAGGTACGCGAAGTGGTACCAGATGGTGTGGGAGAAGAAGCGGGTCAGCGAGATTTCGAGCGTGATGAGAGCCGCGGACGTCAGCAGCAGCGAGGCATAGACGCCCCAGTGAGGGCGCACGCCCCAGCCCGCCACGGGCATTCCACCCGAAGGGCCGTCGGCGTCGGCGCGATTTCGTGGATCGGTCACGACCGGGATTGACTCGGGTTCATCACGTTCGTTTCGTTGGTTAACGAGAGCGACCGGACTGCAACGCTCCACCGCCGGCGGTCTACCGGAAGCCGACGCGTATATCGCGGCCCACCGACTCCTCAAAATGCGCCGTGTCCGGCCGGCGCAGCGCGGTTACCGGCGACGCCGAGTCTCGTGCTGAGGCCGGCAGGGTGTATTGTAACAGGGGATGGGGCGACATATCTGGCACGGGCAACCGATGCCCCGGCGATGGTTCAGGTTTCTCTGCGTCGTGGCCTTCGCTCTCGGGATCGCCATCCGCTGCCATAACGCGCTGCACTTCCCATTGATGCGCGGCTACGACGCGTTCGCCCACTTCGGCTACATCTGGTTCCTCGCCGAGGAAGGACGGGTTCCTCCGGCGACCGCCGGCTGGGAATTCTTCCAACCCCCGGCTTACTACGCGTTCATGCTCGTGTTCTGGAAGGGGCTTGCGGGCATCGACGCGCTGCTCAGGCTGCGCCTGGGCACGATGGTGCTGGCCGTGGCCACGGTGCTGCCGGCATGGCTCGCCCTGAAGATCTGCCGCCGCAGCCTGCCCTCTTCGCCCGGCATTGCGCTGGCAGCCGCGGGCCTGTTGCTGTTTCTTCCCGTGCAAATCTACAGCGCCGGGTTTCTCGGCAACGAGAGCCTCTGCGCCGTGCTCTCGGGCATTGCGCTGGCGGTGCTGCTGTGGACGCTACGCGACCCGCGTCCAACGCGTTGCGTGCTGCTCGGCCTGGCTCTCGGCCTGGCGATGCTCTCGAAGTTCACGGCCATCGTCGTCGTCGCGGCTTCGCTCGGCGCGCTGGTCCTTCGCGCGATGACCGCGGGCGATTTGCGCGCGGGCCTGGCGAGGGCGGCGATGGTGACGGCATCGCTTCTCGTCGTGTGCGGGTGGTTCTACGGCCGGAATGCGATCGAGTACGGCAATCCGTTCCAGCTCAGTCGCGAAGGACTGTTCCTGTCGCAGATCGAAGACTCGCAGCTTCAGGGGCGGCGCGGCGTGCTCGAGTACGTGCTTTTCGATCCTGTCATTCTCTACCGCCCACAATGGCCCCGCGGGCTCAGCCTCGACTCGCCGCGCCCGGCCGACGTGCCCTACAGCGCAATGCGCGAATCCATCCCGACCGGCCTGTACGCCAACGCGTGGTTCGACGGCTACGGCGGCTTCATTCTTCCTCGCATAACCGAAAGCGAAACGTCGCGGCGTGCAGGACAACTCCTGCTCAGCCTCGGGATGATTCCGACGCTGCTGATCGCCGCCGGCGTTGTCTCGGGACTGAGACGACTTCGCCGCAAGGGATGGGACGACACCATCGTCGTGATGCTGCTGGCTTCGATGGCGATGGCCGCCGTGATCGTCGTGGGAACGCGCAGCGTGCCCACCCAGGCCGCCGTCAAGGCAACGTACCTTCTGCCGGTTTCGATCGCGTTCGCATTCTGGTTCGCGCTCGGACTCGAGGCTCTCCATGCCCGCTTCCCGGCTTTCGGTCGTGTCGCTCTTGGCCTGTGCGTGCTGCTGGCCGTCGTGAGTTCGTCGGTGTTCACGGAAGGACTGCTTTTCGAGGCAAAGGAGAATCAACCGGCGAGCGCGGCGGTCCGCAATCTGCACGGGGTGGTGTACGCCGCAGCCGGCCGCCGGGAGCAGGCAAGGGATCTCTTCCGATCCGCGGCCCGCGACGGCTGGGCCCTGGCCGAAGAGAATCTCGCCGCGTTCGCACTCGATGACGACCAGCCGCTCGAGGCCCTCTACCGGACGCGCGTTGCCAGCCGGCGCCAGTCCTCGCAGCTTGCCCGGACCAACCGGAGCCAGAGCCTGTACCGGGATGCCACCCTGGCCGAGTACGCGAACACCGAAGCTGTAATCTTTCAGCGTCTCGGATGGACGAACGACGCCATCGCTGCGGCGCATCGCGCGCGGCGCCTCGACCCCGGCTTGCCGGAAGCTCACTACAATCTTGGCGTCCTTTTGCTCGATCGCGCGATCGCAAGCCCGAGCACCGGCGCTTCGTCGCGAATCACCCGCCGCGCACGCCGCGCGTTTGCGAAGGCAGTGGCCCTCGACCCTGCCTATCGCGAAGCGGAGGCGATGGCGGGCGTCGCTGCCACGCTCGAGGGTCGTTGCGAGCTGGGCGCCGCGATGATTCGCAACTCTGCCGTTGCGAGGCCGTGCGAGCATCGCCTCTACCCGATGCGCACGGGTCCGGGCGACCAGAACGCAGCCGCGCTGCATCGACGCCGCCAGATCGAGCCGCTACCGGCGGCGCTGGATCCGGCGACGAGACTGCGCGAGTGCGGAGGCCGCAATGCCTGAATCCGCCTCCCGTCGCATCCTGTTCGCATTGTGGTCGATGGCCGCGATCTCGCTGGCTGTGCGGCTGCACAATGTGGCCGAGTTTCCGGGGCTGCGCGCACCCGACGGCATGGGGCACTTCACCTACATCTGGCACCTCGCCTCGACGGGCACCATTCCGCTGGCGACCCAGGGCTGGTCCTTCTTCCACCCGCCGCTCTACTACGCGTGGATGGCATGGGTGTGGAACACCTTCGACGTGCTCGACGCTTCCGTTCGCCTCAAGCTCGGCACGGCCGTCATCGCAACGGCTTCGCTTTCGCATGCAGCAGTCGCGTGGACGCTGGTCAGCAGACGCTTCCCCGCCAATCCTGTTCTTGCACTTTCGGCGGCGGGCTTCCTGCTCTTCCTGCCGCTTCAGCTCTTTACCGCAAGCTACATCGGCAATGAGGGCCTGTACGCGGTGCTCGCCAGCCTGGTCGTGCTCGCGACGATCCGCTTCCTCGACGCATCCACGACGATCCGCGCCCTCACCCTCGGATTGCTGCTCGGCGCGGCAATGCTGACCAAGTTCACCGCTCTCGCGTTCGTCGCCGGAGCATTCACGAGCATCGCCCTTGCGCTGCTCGCAGGCCGCAGGGGCAGTCGCGCCGCCCGCGTGTTGCCGCTGGCGGCGCTTGCCGGCGCCGTCGCGCTCGCATGCTGCGGATGGTTCTACCTTCGCAACATCGAAGTATACGGCAACCCCTTCCAGATGAGCCGCGACACTCTCGACGTTCGCCGCATCGAGAACATCCAGTCCATCGGCCGTCGCAACCCAGCCGAGTTCCTGCTGTTCGATCCCGTCGTTGTCGTCCGGCCGCAGTGGCCGCGCGGCATTCCGATCACGATGGAAGCGCCGTACGAGCAGATCCACGACGCCGTCCGGGAGTCGGTATGGACAGGGCTCTTCACCAACACCTTTTTTGACGGACCCGGTGGCCAGGTACTCCCCCTCGTCACCGTCGATGAACAGGCCAGGCGCTCCGGCCAGATCCTTCTCGCGCTCGGGCTGCTGCCCACCGCCCTGGTCCTCGTCGGTTTCCTCGCGGCGCTTGGAAGACTCGCGCGCAGCGGCTGGGACGACACCGACGGCCCCGCGGTGGTGTTCTTCGTCGCGTCGATGTCACTGTTCGCTTACGGCGTGACGTCCGTGCCCATGCATGCTGCCGTCAAGGCCACCTACCTGCTCTCGACGAGTTGCCTGTTCGCGTACTGGCTGGCGTCGGGGCTCCATCTGCTCTCTCACCGACTCCCCCCGCTGTACTCTGCGTCGCTGGTCAACTGCGCCGCGCTCGCTGTGGCCAGCGTGGTGGTCTTTACCCAGGGGGCCTTGGTCAGTCGCGATTTCGTCGCGAAAACCTGGCGGGGAAACAGCTGGCAGAACCTGAGTGGATTCGTCGCCTACGCCGGCGGCGACTTTGCAGCGGCGCGGCATCACTTCGAGAGAGCCGCCTCCGGCGGCTTCCACCTGGCGCAGGAAAATCTCGCGGCGATGGCCCGCGACGATGGCCAGGATCTCGAAGATCTCTACCGCATGAGGCTGGCTTCCTTGCTGCAAAGGGACGCCGGAATCGGACGTCCCGCGGATCGCGAACTGCACGACCGCCGCACCCAGGCCGAATACCGCAACTCCATCGGCGCAGCCTACTACCAACTCGGATGGATCGACGAGGCCGAGAGCTCCCTTCGCGAGTCGCTCGCGCTGGAGCCGTCCATCCCCGAAACCAGCTACAACCTTGGCATCGTCGCGTTGACACGAATGCTCGACACCAACGACGAACTCGAGCGCAAGAAACTCGACCACGACGCTCGGCATTCGTTTGCCCGTGCCGTCCAGCTCGATCCCGGATTCGCGGCCGCCCAAACCCTGGCCTCGCGTGGTGACCGCGACGCAGGCCGCTGCACCTCGTCGCCGTCCCTCCCGGCGCGCCGCTGCTGGACTTCCGCCAGGGCGTATCCTGTCGAGACAGCCAGCGGCGACCTCCACGCCAGCGCCGTGCAGCGCCGCCGCCATATCACCCGCCTTCGCAGCGACCTTCACGCCGCGCTCGCCGAACTCGACTGTGTGCCTGAGAACAGTGCGCAACGCGGCCGGTCTCGCCTTCGTTGACGCACGCAGTCCCGACCCGTAGGATCCGCCGCGTGCGTCTTCCCATTGTCGTTGCCTCGGCAATCCTGCTGGTACTCGCCGCAGGCGCAGCACCGGCATCAGCCCAGCATCCCGTTTGTGCGCCGCCGGCAGCCGGCGAAGTCATGAAGACGTCCTGCCGGTCCTGGGCAGCCCCTGCGATGCTTCGCCTGCTGGACGACTTCACGATCGACCAGATCTTCAAGCCCGTGTCGTTCGAGAGAACCTGGAGCTCTCTCATGTCCGCGTTCGCTTCGAAGGACATTCCCGAGAACGAAGCTTTCCGCGCAACCGCCCGCAGCCTCGAACCCATCCGCTTCACTCCGTTGGATCGAACGACCGGGACGCTGCTTTCGGATCTTTCCGGTTCGCCACGTTCGATCGACGTACGTCCCGACGCTTTCGGCGGGCCGGTTTCGGTGCACGTCGAGCTTCCCGAACTTCTCGAAGGCGGGTACTGGCGGGGGCCCGACTCGGTGCAGCTCGCGTTCTGGAAACGCAGTCGCGTCGCGGTGCAGATCCGCTTCGAGGACACGGAAGTCGCCCGCGGCAAGGTCCAGTGCGTGGCGCTGTCGCCGGAGGGTCTCCTCGTTCGCTTCGCCGAGGAAGCAAGCACGCCGATCTTCCTTCAGATTCGCGACTGCCGGCCCTGACGGGATTTTTTAGGACAATGCGGAACCGAACGATCACACTGCTGTTGCTCGCGTTGGCTGGAGGCCTGGCCGCCGGCGCCTGCAACCCGGCTCGTGAGACTCCGCATTGCCGCCGCATCGACGTCGCGTCGATGGGCCCAGAGAACGGCATGGTCTCACGCGTCACCGATCCCAGCGCCACCGCGCTGACGCGACCCGACGGGGAGATCGAAGTAGCGCTGACGGTGG
Source organism: Binatia bacterium (assembly GCA_046261745.1). Classification (GTDB taxonomy): domain Bacteria; phylum Desulfobacterota; class Binatia; order UBA1149; family CAITLU01; genus DATNBU01. The sequence continues at coordinate 1,151 of JBHEOD010000073.1, read as the reverse complement.
TGCCGCCCCTTTCCAGCGCGGTCACGCTGGTACACACACAGCAGGGCAAGGAAGTCGGCCGCTGGGAGATCCGGATGCCGCCTTCGCCGGGAACCGTTCACCGATGCCGCATCGGGTTCGGCACGCCACCGTCGTCGTGCGGCGCGGAACTCGCCGGGGCCTCGCACCCCGTGGTCGGCGAATGGACCATTGAGCCGATGAGCAATCGCGTGCTCGAAGCATCCGTGTCGTTTCGCGTCTGCGAGTGACGCCGCTACCGGCGAGCCGATGCGTCAGGCCGAAGGTGGAAAACCGCTTCAGGCGTTCTTGCGCGCGGTGACACGAAGCACGCCACCTTGTCCGAACACCGGAGCGATTGCCGAGATCACCAGCGACAGCACGGAGAGAACGGGCGCCAGCAGCACGGTGGCCGCCACGTCACCGGCCCTTGTGCGTCCGCCCTGCCCGATCAATTTCTGAAACAGCCAGTTGGGCGTCGGCGAGATGCGATTGAGCACGCTCTGCATCATTCCGAACGCGTCGTACTCCGCCGAGAACGTGCTCCAGCTTTCGGCAGCAAATCCTTCGGCCTCCAGCATGGTGGTCAGCGTTGCGCGATCGAAGTGGATGACGTGACGCGGAACATCGAGGTGAAACCAGGTGGCCGGGCCGAGACGGGCCTGCCAGCTTCCGAAGTTGGGTACCTCCACGACGAGAACACCGCCCGGGCGGAGCAACCGGAAGCTCCGGCGGAGCATGGCGCGCGGATCGACCATGTGCTCGAACACGTGCCACATCGTCACCACGTCGAAAGAAGCATCCGGCCGCGAGTCCAGCTCTTCGGTGGTCCCGACGTCGAGTTGCAGGGAGCGACGCATCTCCATGATCGGCGTTCCCGACTGTTCCACACCGGCCACGTCCCACCCGTCCTGCCGGCAGGCCATAAGGAAGTCACCGCGACCGCATCCGATATCCAGCACCCGCCCCTTGACGGCACGAGGCAGCGTCCGGACCCGCAGACCCATGAAGAAGTTTTTCAGGACCGGATGGCGTTTGCCGAAGTATCCGTCGGGATAATAAACGCGCATCCGTTCCTGGCTCGGACGCGGCGACACGTAGACCAGAGCGCACTGGGGACAGCGTCTCAGTTCGAAGCGATCCGCCGAGAGCGG
>JBHEOD010000072.1:18187-18656 GCA_046261745.1 Binatia bacterium | reverse complement strand
CGCGTCCACCGCACTCGCGAAGGCGCTCTTCGATGCCTCGAGTCGCCTGCCGGCCAGCGTCAGGGCGTGCTGCGCAACAAGCGGGCGGAGCCCACGGTCGAGGCCGCGGAGGAACCCCGATCCGACCATCCCGGAAGAGAAGCGCAAATAGGCGGGTGAGAAGTAGTAGGTCGCGTCGGTGAAACGGGCGAACTGGAACTCCGCCGTCGGACCCGACGCCGATGGCATGGCGCCCGCCTGGCCCGGTACCCGGATCCATTCGCTCCATTCCTCGGGACGCAACGTTGCCGCAGCGCTTACGACCGCGTCGATGGCGCGGTCATAGGGCGCCGGCAGCCGCCCCGCCGTGACGTCGGCCGCCTCCACCAGTTGTCCGGAACTGCTACCGAGAAAGGAATCTTCCACCGTGCGGGCCCGCTCCGCATCTGTGAACAGCCGGGCAGGCACCGCGAATGCTCGCACGATCGCG
>JBHEOD010000072.1:0-18177 GCA_046261745.1 Binatia bacterium | reverse complement strand
TATGGGCTGCGACCGGGCCGGGTTGCCTTCCTCATCGTCGTGAACAGAAAGCAGGCCGCGCCAAAAAGCAGTACCGTTGGTTTTCGAGGTGGTGGTGATAACTCCCGGCCGCACTCCGGTGGTCGGCAGGAGTTCCATCGCGGCCCCGGGAAGCGCGAGGATCGCGACCCGCGCCGGCGCCGCCGGGACACGCGCGTGCCAGAGGGCCGCCACGACCAGCATAACCGCCAGCAGCTTCGCGAGACGCGCGAACGTCATCGACCCAAGTCCCTTGTTTGTCGAGAGGAACGGTTAGACATGCCGAGCCCTCGTCTCTACACTACCGCGCGCTGCGCCGCCACCCACGAAGGCTGTAGCCATGCTCCAAACTACACGCGAGAAACACCGCCCTGCCCGGCCATTGCTGTCCATCGTCGTTCCGTGCTTCAACGAGGAAGGCTGCATCGATGAGATGGCTCGCCGGCTGCACGAAGCCCTCGACCCTCTGGACTGCGAATGGGAAGCCCTTTTCGTCGACGATGGCAGCACCGACGCCACGGCGGAGCGCCTTGCCGCGCTCGCCTCTCGTGACGAGCGTGTGGGCTTCGTGTCATTCTCTCGCAATTTCGGCCACCAGATGGCGCTTCTGGCCGGGATGTCGCGTGCTCGCGGCGATGCCGTGATCTCATTGGACGGCGATCTTCAGCATCCCCCGGAACTGATCCCCACCCTCGTCGCCCACTGGCGCGAAGGCTACGACGTCGTCTTCACCGTTCGCGAGGGAAACGACGGCCACGCCCTCAAGGAGTTCGTCTCGGCAGGTTTCTACAGGTTGTTGCGGCGCCTGACCGGCGTCGACATTCCCACCGGCGGCGCGGACTTCCGACTTCTCGACCGTGTCGTCTCCGACGCATTGCTCGCCTGCGAAGAGCGGTTCGTCTTCGTTCGTGGCCTCGTTCCGTGGCTCGGGTTCCGTCGCAAGGCCGTTCCGTACACGGCTCGCGAGCGCTACGCGGGCAGCACCAAGTACGTTTTTGCCCGCATGCTGCGCTTTGCGCTCGACGGCGTGTTCTCCTTCTCCATCGTGCCGTTGCGCGTGATCTCCTTCATGGGCGGAGTGACCGTCGTGCTCGGCGTTCTCTTCGGTTTCTACTCCATCGCAATGCACATGTTCACCGATGCCACGGTTTCGGGATGGACTTCGCTCGTGGTGCTGGTGCTCGTGTTCAGCGGCACGCAGCTGCTAAGCCTTGGAATCCTCAGTGAGTACGTCGGACGCATCTACGAAGAGGTCAAGCGCCGTCCGCGCTTCATCATCGCCGATTCACGCGAACCGGCGACGGTCCACGCCGCCGCAGCGGGCGGTGCCCTTGCCGCCGCGAAGGACGCCTCATGACCTCGATTCGAATTCCGGCCTGGCTGCGTTCGGCGCTGCTGGCGACGATGGTTCCTGCGCTGTGCAGCTGTGGGGACGGGACGATCACGTTCGGGGGCGACGACGACGATGACGACGACGTCACCCTGACCGTCGAGGGCAACCTCGACGACATCTCGCCGGTGACCGGTAGAAACATCGTCGTGTTCGTCTACGACCTCGACGACGATGACGACGACAGGTGTCCGTGCCCCTCGGCTCCTCCCCCAGCGACGACGCCGGGCAAGGCCGCGGTGCTGGTGTCCGGCGAGACTGAATTCACCCTGAGCGGAATCGACTCCGGACCAATCGCGGTGATCTTCCTGCTCGACAACGCCGGTGACCAAGCCGACGGCGAGATCAACGAAGGCGACCCCATCGCCGTTCTGGACGATGTCGACTGCGAGCTCGACGACCTGGCGGGGAACCTCACGGTCACCCTCGACGACGTCGACATCGTCTTCGAAGCCTTCGACGAGGAGAATCCCGTCATCGACTGCACAGTCGGCCGCCCGCCGGCCGCCGGCCGAGCCCGCGCGGACGAAATCACCCAGGCCGTGCGCGACGACTGAACCGCGGCGTCACATGTAGGATCCTCCGGTCACAAGGACTACGTGACCGGTCACGTAGTCGGCCAGCGGCGACGCCAGGAACAGCACGGGGCCGGCAGCCTCCCTTGGAGACCCCGGGCGTCCAAGCGGAATGCGCTGGATGGCCGCATCGCGCATCGCTTCCGGGATACCGAGCTCGATCTCGTTGCCGTCGACGCTGGCCTTCGTGGACCGATCCTTTGCAGCGGTCAGCCGAGTGTCGATGAAACCGTATGCCACGGCGTTGACGCACACGCCGAGCCTGCCCCACTCCTTTGCGAGGGATTTGGTCACTCCAACGATTCCCATCTTGCCGGCCGCGTAGTTCGCCTGCCCGGCATTGCCCGCGACGCCACTCGTCGAAGAGACGTTGATTACCTTGCGGGGTTTGGGCGATCCGGTCTCGGCCTCGACCTTCGCCCAATCGCGCCAGTGCCGGGACGCCTCGCGAAGGATTCGGAACGGCGCCGTCAAATGGCAATCCAGCATGGCCTGCCACTGTTCGTCAGTCATTTTGTGCATCATGCCGTCGTGTGTGTATCCGGCATTGTTCACGATGATGTCGAAGGTGCCATAGGCGTCCATCGCCGCAGCGATCAGGCGCGAGGGAAATGTCGCATCGGTGACCGAGCCCGCGCACACCTCGGCCTTGCCACCTCCGGCGCGGATGGCCTCGACCGTCTCGCGCGCCACGCTCTCGTCGAGGTCGTTGACGATGACCGACGCTCCATGTTCGGCCATCAATTCCGCCACCGCCCTGCCGATTCCGCGTCCTGCGCCTGTCACAATCGCAGTCTTGCCGTCGATGAGTCCCATCTCGCCGTCCTCCCGCGCGGTTGCTACATGACCGGCCGCACCGGAGGAAGCTGGCCCAAGCCAGCGGTGGATGCACGTGACCGTGCGCCCTGACTGGAATCAGTCCGCATTTATTGACTGGACGGGGCGTCGCCGTTAGTCGGCGACCCATGCGCATCGCGACCGCAGACGTCGAGATCGAAGTGGACGCGGCCGGCGACACCGGACCCGCGATCATGCTTGTGCACGGGCTCGGCGGTTCGCGCCGGACGTGGGAGACGCTCGCGGCAGCGCTCGCGCCAGCGGCGCGCGTGTTCGTTCCCGACCTGCGGGGCTGCGGAGATTCCACCCGTGGCACGAGGCCGTGGACGCTCGCCCAAGTGGCCGACGACATCGACGAAGTCGCCCGGCGGCTCGGCCTCGGCGCTTACGTCCTCGTCGGTCACTCTCTCGGGGGCGTCATCGCCCAGGAATTGCTGGTACGACAACCGCTTTCCGTCGCAGCGGCTGTGCTGATTTCCACATCGAGCCGACTCAACGAGAAGGCCACGGAGAACTGGCGCCGCCTCGCCGATTCCGTCGAGGCGCGCGGACTTTCCATGTCGGCGGACGCCGCGGCGCGGGGCTACTCCGAGGAGTTCGCGGGCCGGCAGCCCGACATCGTGGCAGCACACGCGCGCATCGCCGCCGCCACCGACCCCAAGGTCTATGCGGAGCAGGCGCGTGCGGCGAGCGTTTACGACTACACGACCGCATTGGCTCGCGTCGCCTGTCCGGTGCTCGTTGTGCAGGGGCTGGCCGACCGACTCACGCCCCCCGGCGGCTCGGTCCTGCTTCAACGCGCACTGCCACCGAACTCCCGCCTGGAGATGATCGAAGGCGCCGGCCACAACCTGCCGATCGAGAGGCCCCGGCTCATGGCGGACAAAATTCTCGCGTTCGCCAACGAGACGCTCGCGGAGGAGTGATCTTCACGCTGTCGTCCGCCGCCGTGCATTTGCCAGCTTTTAACCTCTTTGGCATTGCCCTCGGCCGCACGCCCCGGGCACAACCGTGCCGTGGCGACCTGGGGCGAACGCTTTGACCTCTGCACCCGCTTTTCCATCGGGGGCCTCGGCCGGTGCGCCGGTTGCGGCGCACGCCGCGCGGCGCCCATGTGCCCGGCCTGCCTCGCGGCGAGCGCCGTGTCCCCTCGCCCCGCCGCAACCAGGATCGCGTTGCACCGCCTCCACTTCGTTGGCGCCTATCACGCGCCTGCCGGCGGCGCCGCACACTCGCTCTCGCCGCTCGGACGCTCGCTACGATCGTTCAAGGATCAGGGCGATCGCTATGCCGGTCGTTGCCTGGCTCGCCTGTTCGCCGAACGATGCGCGCCGCTGGCGTTTGCGCATCATGCCATCGTGCCCGTCCCGTCGGACAATGCCCGGCTGCGGGAACGCGGCTTCAGCCCGGCGGCATGGCTGGCGCGAACCCTGTCGCGATGCAGCGGAGTCCCGGTTCTCACGCGCACCCTTCGCCGTGTTCCGGGACGTCCGCCGCAGCGAGGCCTCGGCGGTCGTTCCCGCCGGATCAATGCACGCGGCGCCTTCGCGCTTGGCCGGTGCAGCGTGGAACGATACTCGATCGTCCTGACCGACGACGTCCTCACCACGGGGGCGACGCTTCTGGATGCCAGTCGCTGCCTTCGCGAGGCTGGCGCCGCCGAAGTCATCTTTTTCGTGCTTGCTTGCGCCGACGAGGAAGTGATCAGGAAATGTCAATTGAGGACCGCAATCGCTGGGACCAACGCCACCGCAACCCCGCAACGCTGAAAGCGCGCCCGTCGGTGCTCGCGCTGCCGCGGGTGCCACGCACGCCCGCGGTCGCGCTGGACCTCGCCTGCGGCCAGGGACGTCACTCGCGCGCGCTTCTGCAAGCCGGGTACCAAGTCGTAGCGATGGACGTTTCCATGCGGGGCTTGCGTCACCTGCACTCGACCACGCACGAGAAGTGCAGCACGGAGATTCTCCTCGTTCAGGCAGACGCGGACGCATGGCCGCTGGCCGCCGGCGTTTTCGACCTGGTCGTGCAGGTGGATTTCCTCGAACGCGCGCTGTTCGCGACACTTCGCGCCTCGCTTCGCAGCGGAGGCCTGCTCCTCATCGACACGTTCATGGAACAGGGCCGCCCGAACGCGGAAGGCCCGACACGCCGGGACTTCCTGCTGGAAGCCGGCGAGTTGCCGCGCGCATTCGCCGAATTCGAACTGCTCCAGTATGACGAGCGGCGCGGGGACACCGCACGAGCGACGATGCTCGCCCGCAAGCGCTGAATAGCTTTCTCCCGACCGAGAAACCCGCTCGCTACCAGGCGACCGCGCCGTGGTGGCCTGGCGCGCGAGCTGTTCGCGAATCGCCCGCGCGAAGTTGATTTCGTTGACATCCGCCAGCTAGTCCTTTAGGGGCGACCCGTGCCGAAACGAGCGCTCACGTATCGAAGTGCAGGAGTCGACATCGGGGCGGCCGACCGGCTCGTTTCCGGCATCGCCCGTCTTGCCGCCAAAACCCGCATTCCCGGAGTACTCACCGGTATCGGCCCGTTCGCTGCCTCTTTCGCGGTGCCCAAGGGGATGCGTGAACCGATCATGGTGTCGTCCACCGACGGCGTCGGAACCAAGCTCGCGGTGGCCCAGCTTCTCGGCCGGCACGACACCATCGGGATCGACCTCGTGGCGATGAACGCCAACGACCTCGTCACCACCGGTGCTCGCCCGCTTTTCTTCCTGGACTATTTCGCGGTGGGATCGCTTCGCGGCATCGACGGCGAAGCCGTCGTTCGCGGCATCGCCGAAGGTTGCCGGCGCGCGGGCATGGCGCTGGTCGGCGGCGAAACCGCCGAGATGCCCGGATTCTACAAGCCCGGCGAATACGACCTTGCGGGATTTTGCGTCGGGATTGCCGAACGACGCAAGATGATCGACGGCAAGCGCGTACGCGCGGGCGACATCATCCTCGGCCTCGCGTCCACTGGGCTCCACAGCAACGGCTACAGTCTCGCGCGCCATGCACTGGGCGCGACCACTCGCAAAGGCCTCGATCGCCGAATCGCCGAGCTCGGAACCTCCGTCGGGGAAGCCCTGCTCACGCCCACCGCCATCTACGTGAAACCGCTGCTTGCGCTGATTGGAAAGCACGACGTGCACGGGATGGCCCACATCACCGGCGGCGGGCTGCCCGGCAATCTCGTGCGCGCGCTTCCGAAGGGCTTGCGCGCCGTCATTGAGCGCCGCGCGATGCCGTCCCCAGCCATCTTCGACGCCGTACGCGAGCGCGGCCGCGTCAGCCGCGCAGAGATGGATCGCACATTCAATTGTGGCGTCGGCTTCACGGTGATCATGAAGGAAGCCGACGCGGGTGCCGCGGCGGCCATCCTCAAGAGGCGCGGCGTCACCAGCAGCGTCATCGGCGTCGTCGAGAAGGGCCGGCGCGGCGTTTCCTACAGCGAAGGCTGAGCAATCGTGGGCCAGTTCTCGATCGGGATCCTCGCGTCGGGAAGCGGCTCCAACTTCGACGCGATCCAGGCGGCCGTGGCCGACGGGCGCATCGCGGCGCGTATCGCGCTCCTCATTTGCAACCGCGCGAACGCCGCCGTGCTGACCAAAGCCAAAGCCCGCAACATTCCGACCCTGCATCTTGACCACCGCGCCTTCCCGTCACGTGAGAGCTTCGACACGAGAATGGCGGATGCGCTCGAGTCCGCGGGCGTCGAACTGGTCGTGATGGCCGGATTTGATCGCATCGTCACCGGCGCACTGCTCGGTCGCTTCCCCCAGAGCGTGGTCAATATCCATCCTGCGCTGCTGCCGGCCTTCCGCGGCACGAACGCCCAGGCACAAGCCTCCGAGTACGGGGTCACCATCGCAGGCGCGACCGTTCACTTCGTCGACGAGGACGTCGATCACGGTCCCATCATCGTGCAGGGAGCTGTACCCGTCGCGCCGGGCGAAGACGCTGCGACCGTGCGGCGTCGCATTCTCGCAATCGAGCATCGCATCTATCCGCAGGCACTGCGCCTCATCGCTGAAGGACGGGTGGAGATCGAGGGGCGCCTCGTGCGGATCCGCGAACGCGGAATCATCGTCGATGAGTGCCTGATCAGCCCCCCTCTCGAGAACTGACTCTCCCGCGAGACCGACCGGCGTTACCCCGAGAGGTCCACCGCGGCAATTTCGAGAATGGCACGGCGGCGACAGGGTCGCTTCCGTTCCCGCTCTGGATCGGCGCGCGCCGCCTGCTACCATGCGCGCCATGTCTGCAAAGAAATGGTTCGCCATGGCTGCCATCGGTCGCGATCGTCCCGGAATTGTAGCCGACCTCAGCGAGTGCGTTTACGCCTGTGGCTGTAATCTCGAGGACGCGAGCATGACCATGCTCGGCAGCGAGTTCGCGACGCTGATGCTTGTGAGCGGGAGCGGCGCCGATCTGCCCGATCGCCTATACGAGGCAACCAAGCGTCTGGAGTGGGAACGGCATCTGACCGTGTTCCTGCGACCGGTCGACGGCCCGGGCCAGGCGGCGGTCGACGGAGGCGACTTCACGCTCTCGGCCGTCGGCGTGGACCGGGCCGGCATCGTCGCGGGGGTCGCACGAGTGCTCGCAGACCACGACGTGCTGATCACCGATCTTCGAGGTGAAGCAAAGCCTGTCGCGGAAAGCGGTACACCACTGTATACGCTGCGGATTCGTATGCGTGTCCCGGCCAGTTCTCCGTTCCCGGCGCTGCGGGACGCCCTCGAACTGGTGGGTTCCGATCTCGGCATCGAGGTGAGCGTCGCCGCTCTGGCGGAGATGGCCGCGGCCTGACGGGCATCCGACGGAACTCAGTTCACACGTCCGGGTCGGAAAAGCACCTTGCCGTCCACCACGACGACCTCGTCGCGTACGCACAGCTGGACCGCCCGGGTTAACGTCTTTGCTTCAAGCGCCTGGCCGTTCGCTTTCACCGTCTCCAGCGAATCCTCCCCGACACGGATGTGGAAGACGTCCTGCAGTACGATTGGGCCCTTGTCGAGTTCTTCAGTGACAATGTGGGCCGTGCAGCCGCAAACTCGAATGCCCGCATCGTAGGCCTGCTTGTACGCGTTTGCGCCGGGGTAATACGGCAGCAGGGATGGATGGATGTTGAGGATCCGGTTCGCGTAGGACCGGGTAAGTTCCGGACTCAGCACCTGCATATAACGGGCAAGAACGACCAGATCGGGGGCTACGTCGGCCAGGCCGGCGGCCAGAAAGCGCATGTGGGCCGGCTTGTCGGAGGACGGCATCCATCGGAACGGGATTCCCGCAGCCGTGGCCAGGGCTTCCAGATCGGGATGATTGGACAGGGCGATCGGAAATTCGGCATCGAGTTCGCCGTCCCGTCGTGCCGCAATCAGGGCCTCGAGACAGTGAGGCTCCTTGGAGACCAGCAACGCCACGCGCTTGCGGGTGCGTTCGCCGTGAAGGCGAATTGTCACGTCCATCTGCATCTCTGACCCGATATCCTTCAGGTCGAGAATGAGAGTGTCCAGGTTGATGTCGAGGTCCTTCAGGTCGACGAGCATCGACATGATGAACAGGCCTTCCATCACGTTCTGGTCGATCTGCTCGATGTTGACGCTGTGCTGGGCGAGATAGGTGCAAATGCGGGCGACAACGCCCTTCTGGTCTCGGCCAAGTACCGAGACGACGGCAGGATTGGATGCAGGCATCCGCGAAGTTAACGGCGGCGGGAGGGTGCCGCAAACGCCCTCCCACCGCTGCCCGGGAACCGCCCTCCCGGGTTTACTTGATGTGTCCGCGCCAGCCGCGGCGATCGTAGATCCGTTCGCGCCGGAGCTTGCGGCCGCGCGTGGCCGCGCGGCGGATCAGGGACTGGCACTTCATGCTGCGCAGGCCGGCGCGGATGTAATCCGGGTCGATCCGCAGCGTCTGGCAGATGTTCTCGAACGAGAAGGGCCAGTCCGAGTCTCTCTCCGACACCCAGCGATCCACTTCGCAAAAGCGCTTGCGGCGCTCCGGGAGGGGGGAATTGAGCCCCCGCTGAAACGTGACAAGGGCTTCTTCCAGCACCGCCAGCATCAGCCGGTTCTCGGGTTCTCGCGAGGGCTCGACGCCCACCTGCTCCGTGGTCCCAAATGCGACTGCAGGATGACTCATGATGCCTACCTCCTCCCAGGTTGCGGCCGTGGTTCTCTGGGCGGCCTCCTAGGCCTGACCCGTATTTCCCCGTGCTTTAGTGATGACAGCCACAGGCCAGGGGGGTCAACGAAGCCGGCAGTCGGACAGAAGATTTACTGGGGCATGCTGCAACGCGCCGTGAATGGCTTGCAGTCGCGCTTGCTTGGAGGGTTGCAAGGGTAAATGGCAGAGCATGCCTCGGGCCCTCCCAGCACTACCCTCACGGCTAGAGGGGTCGTCACGCCCTCGGGATTTGCCCTCAGACGTTGGAATCTCACTCAGGCGAAACAGGGACTGGCCCGAGTAGGCCTAAGGTGCGACGTTGTTCCGAGTTCGGGAGCGTGTTAACGCCTCCGTCGGTGGTTGGCGATACAGCCTGATATCGCCGTGGACCCCAAACGGGGAGGAGCCCATGCGACCGAGCACGCTTTCACACCTTTTTTCCGTCGCACTGGCACTTCTTGTCGCCGGTCCCTTAGCCGCCTCCCCGCTGCTCGAGACCGATCCGGCAGTTCATCAGGCGGAGCGATCCCTGCGCGCCGCGGAGCTCCGCGACCTCGACGAAACGGCGACGGCTCTCTATCGCCGCGCCAGCGAGCAAGCCCAGGCCATCCTCAAGCGCAACCCGAACTCGCCGGGAGCCAATTTCGTGTTCTTCGCCGCCAACGGACGACTCCTTCTCGCCGATGGCCTCACCAAGAATCTCTTCGCACTTCGCAATCTCGACAAAAATCATCTCGACCGGGCCATCGAGCTCGACCCCAACTACGCCAACGCCCTCGCCGCCAAGGGCGGCGTGCTGCTCGACCTGCCCACCCTGATCGGCGGCGATCCTGACGAAGGGCTGAAGCTGCTCCGCCGTGCGAATCAGCTCAATCCAAGTGGCGTCGGCACGCGCGTTTCGCTCGCCAAGGCACTGGCGCGCCATGGCAAGTTTGACGAGGCCCGTCGCCAGGCACGTCTTGCTGCGCACCACGCCTGCATGCAGCGGCGTCGCAAGGCCCTCGACGACGCGTCCAAGATTCTTGGAGAGCTCGAGTCTCCGGTCGCGCGAGCCGGCCTGCATTGAGCGATTCGCGTCGCGATTTCGGCGACCTCGTCGCGATCCTTCACCGCCTGCGCGCGCCCGGCGGCTGCCCGTGGGACGCCGAGCAGAACCACCAGACTCTGCGGCCCTATCTCATCGAGGAAGCCTACGAGGTTCTCGAAGCCATCGACGGAGGCGACGACGCGGACCTTCGCGACGAACTCGGCGACCTGCTCTTGCAGGTCGTCTTCCATAGCGAGCTTGCCGAGGAACGCGGCGCTTTCGCGATCCGCGACGTGATCGACGCAATCTGCGCGAAGCTCGTTCGCCGGCATCCCCACGTCTTCGCCGACGTGAAGGTGGGATCGAGCGCCGAGGTCGAGCGAAACTGGGCGAGCATCAAGAAGGAAGAGCGAAGCGAGCGCGGACACGAGAACCCTTCGGCCATTGACGGAGTGCCGCGCGCCTTGCCCGGACTCACACGCGCCCATCGAATCGGAGAGAAAGCCTCGTCGGTGGGCTTCGACTGGACCGACGCTCGCGACGTGAGACGCAAGATCGACGAAGAACTCGCCGAAGCCGATGCGGCCGCAGCCGTCGGAGACGATGACGCACTGGCAGAGGAGATCGGCGACATCCTCTTCGCGGTCACGAGTTGGGCCCGCCTCAGCGGCATTCACGCGGAGCACGCGCTCGAAGGCGCACTCGGCAAGTTCTCTTCACGCTTCCGCTCGCTCGAGAACGACCTGCGCGGTCGAGGCAGGGAAATGAGCAGTTTCTCTCCCGAAGAGCTCGAGGCGGCGTGGCAGCAAGCGAAGGTTCGCGTCAAGGCGTCATAGAACTCGTCCGCCGCGAGGGCGTCAGCGCACGCAACAGTTCCCATATTTCTGCGCTCCCCATGGAAGCGGCCGCCGCGAGATATCCCACGCCGCCCAGAAGGATCCCGCCGGACACCCGGACGGCCGTCGCGCCGGCGAACGTCCAGGGCGCAGCCAGCGCCATCCACGCGAGCACGACGAGCGTCATCGCGACGGCGGCCGAGGTGTGCAGCAACACCGAGCGGCCCAGAGCGCCAACCGGCATGCGCGGCAGCGCGCGCCACAGCATCGCAAACAGGATCACGGCGTTGACGGTGGCCGACAGGCCCGTGGCCATGGCGAGTCCCGCATGACGGAGGTCCGCCACCCGCAGCGCATTGCCCAGGGTGTCCAATAGCCCTGAACCCCACCACGGCGGACCGGCCGCTGGAGGCCCCATGAGCGCGATCGAGAGCAGCGCACTCAGGATCATCGTGAACGCTCCGGCGAGTACCGGGAGACGGGGCCGTCCGAGCGCAAAAAAGGCCGCCGAAAGTATGCGCACGAGCCCGACGCCGAGCAGGCCCGGTACGCTCGCCTGGAGGGCCCATGCGGTCATCGCGGTATCGGCGGCAGTGAAGCTGCCGCGTTCGAAGAGCAGCGCGGTGATGTCGTGCGACAGCAGCCACAACCCCACGGCCGCCGGCAGGCAGAACGCGATGGTCACGGACATCGCGTGCACGACGGTGTCGCCCATCGCGTCGAAGTGGCGCGCGGCGGCCTGGGAAGAAAGACTCGGCAACGCTGCTGTGCCGACGGCCACAGCCACGATGCCGAGCGGGAACTCGAAGAGGCGGTCGGCGTACCACAGGTACGACACCGTCCCGGCCGGCAGCAGCGACGCGAAGACCGTGGCGAGCAGCACGTTCACCTGGTAGACCGAACCGCCAAGCAGCGCTGCGAGCATCAGCCCTCCGCATCGCGCGACAGCCGGGTGCCCGAGTTCGGCGAACATCGAAGGCCTCAGCCCGTAGCGCCACAGCGACGGCACCTGCACCGCCACCTGCGCCGCACCGCCAACCAGCACCCCAGCCACCAGCGCCCACACCGGGGCCTCCATTCGGGGAGCCGCGGCCAGGGCGAATGCGATGATCGACAGGTTCATCAGCACCGGGCCGACCGCCGGAAGCGCAAAGTGCCGGAAAGTATGATGCACGCCCATCGCCCACGCGGCACTACCGACCAACAGCAAGTACGGGAACGTCCAGAAGGTCAGGGAGATCGTCAGGGCCTGCTTGGCGGGATCACGGGAGAAGCCGGGCGCGAACAGTGAAGTGAGCGTCGGCGATCCCAGCATGCCCGCGACGGTGAGGACGGCGAGTACCAAGGCGGCGGCCCCACCGACGGCGCCCATGGCTCGCACCGCCGACGCGGGGCCGCCCTCGACCAGGCGTTCCGTGAAGACCGGCACGAAAGCCGCGGAAGTCGCGCCTTCGGCCACCACTCGACGGAGCATGTTCGGGATGCGGAACGCCACGAAGAACGCGTCCGCACCTGCCCCGGTACCGAATACGGCGCTAATGGCGGCGTCGCGGACCAGGCCGGCCACGCGCGACACCATCGTCATCACTGCAACGACCCGGGCGGCGCGCGACACGCGGCCGCGCTCGTCAGGTTGACCCCCCGCCGATGCGTTGATATCAGGCACTGTTTCGCACATTCCCAGGAGGTTCCGTGGCCAATCATCCTTCGGCGCTCAAGCGCCACCGGCAGTCCGAAAAAGCCCGTCTCGCCAACCGTTCGGTCCGCGCCAAGCTTCGCACTATGGTGCGCCAGCTGCGTGAAGCCGTCGCTTCAGGCGACAAGACCGCCGCGGACGGTAAGCTCCGCGAGGCTGCCAGCCAGCTTCACAAGGCCGCCAGCAAGGGCGTGCTGCACCGCCGCACCGCCGATCGTCAGACCGGCCGGCTTGCCCGCACCGTCGCCGCACTGAAGAGCTGAAGCTTCGGCGCGGTCTCGCGGCCGCGCCGCCGACCCGGCCCTCGCATCGGGTCGCATTCCCGCCGAACCTGCCAGTGCCGCTATCCAGACCTCGCAGGCGTTGCTCGGCAGGGCCCGTCTCGTCAGAGCCCCTCGGTCATGCGCGAGTAGACGGTTTCGGCGAGATCGCGCATCGCGGCCTCGCGTGCGGCTGCTTTGCGTTCCTCGCCCAGCTGAACGGTATCGAACGCACCGAGCGCATCCACACGCGTCGTATCGCCGCCTTGGAACGCCGAACTGGAGGTCACTACTCCGCCCTCCACAGCCGCCTGCCCGCGCGTCGCGGCGATTCGATCTGCCGACCACAACACCTGATCCCCGACCCGCTTGAGCTCGGCATCCACCGCGATCGTCCTCTGGTAGTCGAGCACCCGGTCGAACTCGTCGAACGCCACCGCGCGCGTGCGATCGGTCGTAATGCGCAGCGACAGTTCCGCGTCGGCGCCCTCGTCTTCCACCGGGCGGAAGCGACCGCCCCAGCGCAGCACGCGCCGGAGCTCACGTGCCAGGGCGTCGGCGAGGAGCGGATCGACGCGTTCCGGTGCCACGACCCTCACGCGAATCGTGCGAATGTCGCGCGGAACCGCATCGGAGCCCACCAGTGTGTAGCCGCAGCCCGCCGACACGCTGGCAAGCGCGAACAGGCCGGCGGCGAGACCGGACCGCAGCGCCCGCCGAAACCGGCCAAGTCGTTCGAGCCTCGGGCTCCTCACACCACCACGCTGACGAGCCGGCCCGGAACGTAGACGGTCTTGCGAGGCGTGCGGCCCGCAAGCTCCGCTACCACCTTGGCGTCGGCGAGCGCCGCCGCGATCGCATCGCCTTGCGGCGCGGCGGCCGCGATCACGATCCGTGACCTCACCTTCCCGTTGATCTGTACCGCGACTTCGATGGAATCGCGGACGAGTGCAGCCGCATCGTGAAGCGGCCACGGCACGGTTTCGAGCGCGGGCCCCTGAACCAGCTTCTCCCACAGTTCGCAGGTCACGTGGGGAGCGAACGGCAGAAGCAGGCGCAAGACGGTTGCGACCGCGAATGGAACAACCGGATCGGTGTCGCAACCGTCGCGTGCGCGACGCTCGTAGATCGCGTTGACCAGTTCCATGATCGCCGCAACCGCCGTGTTGAAGTGCATGCGCTCGCCGACGTCGCGTGTGACGCGGCGGATCGTATCATGCACCACCTGACGCAGGGCAATCGAGTCGGCATCGAGCCCCGAGGCGCCGGGGTCCTCCCAGGCCAGCGGCTTGCCGGACATCGCGAGCGCGAGGCGCCAGACGCGGGACAGGAAGCGGTAGCTCCCCTCCACCCCGCGCTCACTCCATTCGAGGTCCTTCTCCGGCGGCGCCGCAAACACCGAAAACAGGCGCGCAGTGTCTGCGCCGTACGCGCCGACGAGCTCGTCGGGGTCCACCACGTTGCCCTTCGATTTGCTCATCTTCGCGCCGTCCTTGATGACCATGCCCTGGGTGAGCAGGTTCGTGAACGGCTCGTCGAGTTCGAGATAGCCAAGGTCGCGAAGCACACGTGTGAAGAAGCGCGAGTAGAGCAGGTGCAGCACGGCGTGCTCGACGCCGCCAATGTACTGATCCACGGGCAGCCAGCGGCGGATCGCTTCGCGGTCGAACGCCGCGTCTTCATGACGCGGGGACGTGTAGCGCAAAAAATACCACGAAGACTCGACGAACGTGTCCATCGTGTCGGTGTCGCGGCGCGCGGCCGCGCCGCAGCGCGGGCACGGAACGCGCACCCAGGAGTCGAGCGTGGGCAGCGGCGACGCACCGCCCGCCAGCAGCGGCGCGTCCGTCGGAAGTTCGACAGGGAGCTGCTCGAGCGGAACCGGGACCACTCCGCACGACGCGCAGTGAATCACCGGAATCGGTGTCCCCCAGTAACGCTGCCGGGAGATCCCCCAGTCTCGCAGCCGAAAGTTGATCTTGCGACGGCCCTTCGCCGTCGCCTCGAGGCGCTCGGCGATCTTTGTTCGTGCGTCAAGACTCGACAGTCCGGAATACTCGGCACTCTCGGTCAGCACTCCGTCGTCTTCGAACGCCGACTCGAGCGCTCCGGCCGGCAGCTTCTCGCCGCTCGGCTCCACCACGATCTTCAGCGCAATGCCGTGGACCTTCGCGAACTCGAAGTCGCGCTGGTCGTGTGCCGGTACTGCCATCACGGCGCCGGTTCCGTACCCCATCAAAACGAAATTGGCGACGTAGACCGGCACACGGTCTCCGGTGAGAGGATGCACGGCGTGGCAACCGGTGAATTCGCCCTCCTTGCCCTGTGCCCGCTCCGTGGCGTCCTGGCGCCGGATGCGTCGCACGAAGTCGCTGACCTGCTGTGCGCGGCCGCCGGCCTGCGCGAGCCTGTCGGCGAGCGGATGCTCGGCCGCGATGCTCACGAACGTAACGCCGAAGAGCGTGTCCGCGCGCGTGGTGAAGATCTCGAGTTCGTCACCCGTTTCGGCAATCTCGAAGGACATCTCGACGCCCTCGCTGCGGCCGATCCAGTTGCGCTGCATCGTGCGCACTTTCTCAGGCCAGCCGGTGAGAGTGTCGAGCCCTCCAAGCAACTCGTCAGCGTACGCGGTGATTCGCAGGAACCAGCCGTCGAGCTCCTTCTGGGTGACGGGCCGGTGTCCGCGCCAGCACTGGTCGTCCTCGACCTGCTCGTTCGCCAGCACCGTGCCGCACTGCTCGCACCAGTTCACGACGGCCTTCTTGCGGTACGCCAGTCCTTTCTCGAGCATCTCAAGGAAGAAGCTCTGCTCCCAGCGGTAGTACCCGGGATGGCAGGTCGCGATCTCGCGCCACCAGTCGTAGCTGAAACCCATACGACGAAGCTGTTGGCGCATCGTCGCAATGTTCTCGTAGGTCCAGTCAGCCGGTTGCACGCCACGCTGAATGGCTGCCGTCTCGGCCGGAAGCCCGAACGCGTCCCACCCCATCGGATGCATCACGTCGAAGCCGCGAGCGCGCATGAAGCGCGCGAGCACGTCACCGATCGTGTAGTTTCGAACGTGGCCCATGTGGATGCGTCCCGATGGATACGGGAACATCTCGAGCAAGTAGAAAGCCGGGCCGCCCGAAGACGGTGCCGGAGTCTTCGCAGCGGCTTCCCAGCGCGCCTGCCAGCGTGTTTCGATGTCGCCGGCCTCGTATCGTTCGGAAAAAGTCATCCTTCCAATCCGCGCGGTTTTACGACCCGCGCCGCGTCTCGCGAGCCGATGCGGCCGGTATCGCGGGCCACCCTGTCGAGCACGCCGTTGATGAATGAAGCGGACTTTTCGTCCGAGAAACGATGCGCGATCTCGACCGCCTCGTTGATCACCACCGGGGCCGGGACCTCAGGAGAACCGAGAAGTTCGCCGACGGCCAGCCGCAGCAGGTTCAGGTCGACGCGCGAGAAGCGCTCGAGGTCCCAGTTCCTCGCCGCGGTGTCGATGGCGGCGTCAATGCGTTCTTCCTCGGACAGCACGAATCGCACGAGGTTCTCCGCAAACTCCCGCGTGCGCGGATCCTGTTCCTCCTCGGGCCACGACTGCCAGTAAGCAGCGAACGCGGAATCATCCGAGTTGCCGGTAAGGTCCACCTGATAGAGCAGTTGCAAAGCGGCCTCGCGTGCTTTTCGCCGGGACGGTCGGCTCACGCGTGGCTCCCGGCCGCATGAACGCGTTCGATAGCGGCAAGGGTTTCGACGACGGTCACGACCGCTTCGTAGCCCTTGTTGCCGACCGATCCTCCTGCACGCTCGAGAGCCTGCGTGGTGTCGTCGGTGGTCAGCACACCGAAGGCAACCGGCTTCCCGGTTTCGAGCGACACTCGGGCGATTCCAGCCGCAGCCTCCTGGCACACGTAGTCGAAGTGCGGTGTTTCGCCGCGGATCACCGCGCCAAGGCAGACGACCGCGGAGTAGCGCGCGCTGCGAGCGGCCTCGCGTGCGAGCAACGGAAGCTCGAATGCACCGGGGACAGCAAAAACATCCGCATCGTCGCAATGCAGGCCGAACTTGGCCACGGCTTCGCGCGCGCCTTCGAGCAGATTGTCGGTCACCGCGCGATTGAAGCGACTGATGACGATGGCGATACGCACGCCGGACGGCGAACTCATTTTCCTGTCTCCTTGTCTTCGATTCCGGGCCCGCCCACTTCGAGCAGGTGACCGAGCTTGCGGCGCTTGGTCGTGAGGTAGGCGATGTTTCCTTCGTGGGGCGCAACTTCGATCGGGCGACGTTCGGCGACCGTCACGCCGTAGCGTTCGAGGCTGGCCACTTTGCGAGGATTGTTGGTCAGCAGGCGCACGCGGTGGACGCCGAGATCCTTGAGGATCTGCGCAGTGATCCCGTAGTCGCGCAGATCCTCGCCGAAGCCGAGGTCGAGGTTGGCCTGAACCGTGTCACGCCCTTGGTCCTGCAACTCATAGGCTTTCACTTTGTTGGCCAGGCCGATGCCGCGGCCCTCCTGGTGCATGTAGACGATCACGCCGCGCCCCTCGCGCGAGATCGTGTCCATCGCCAGCCGGAGCTGCTCACCGCAGTCGCAGCGGCTGGATCCAAAGACGTCCCCGGTCAGACACTGAGAGTGCACGCGGACGGTGACCGGCTCGCTGCCGCTCAGATCTCCGGCCACAAGGGCCATGTGTTCGTCGCGATCGAAATCGTTGCGATAGACGATGGCACGAAAGCGACCGCCGTGGCCGCTCTCCATGTCGCGTTCGGCGACGCGGTCCACCACCAGCTCGGTGGCGAGCCGGTGCGCGACGATCGCGCCGATCGGCAGCAGAGGCGCGCTGACTTCCCGTGCGAACTGCACCAGGACGTCGACGCCCGCCAGTTCACCGCCTTCGTCCAGCACCGCACACAGCGCGGCGGAATTGCTTTCCCCGGCCAGCGAGCACAGGTCGGAGGCCGCCGCCGCGGCATCCGCACGCACGAGCACTCCGCCGCTTCTTACCTGGATCGGAAACACGTGTCCCGGCATCACGAGATCGGAGGGTTCGGCATCGGGCGAGCTGGCCACCTGAATCGTCGCGGCTCGATCGGCCGCCGAGATTCCGGTGGTCACTCCCCGAGAAGCCTCGATGGACGCGCCGAACCCCGCCGCGAGCCACCTGTCGCAGCGCGGCCTCGAGCTCGATCGACTTGCCGGCACCTGTCTTCTTCATCGCAGCTCCCCTTCCCAGAGCACGTCTTCGCCGACACGCCGGATTGCCAGCGTGCGCAACCGTGGCGCCCGCGACGGAGTCTTGACGCCGAGCGGGCCAACCATCGCGATCCCATCGGCGCCCATGAGGCGCGGATTGTAGAAGATCGAGACGCGATTGACCACGCGGGCCCGGAT
>JBHEOD010000071.1:9463-18681 GCA_046261745.1 Binatia bacterium | reverse complement strand
CGTCCGCCCTGCGAGCCGGCCCACGGCGCCGTCACCGGAACGTCCACCTCGAACTTAGGCCCCAGCGTCCGCAGCTCGCTCGGAACGGGATCGCCGTGTTCGCGACACGAGTCCAGGAGCCGGCGGGCGACGTCCGCGGCGATCTCCGGAGCGACCTCCGGAGCAATCTCCGGAGGCGCAGGCGTCGCCCGCACGATCGGCCGGATCTCGACGCGGGAGGGATCGCGCCCCGCCGTCTCGAACAGCACCGCGGTGGCCGCGACGCCTTCGCTGCTTGCGAGCAGCCGCCGTGCGGTCTGGCAGACGGCCGGCAACAGGCCGAGGTAGTGAGGCTTTCCTTTCACCTCGGCGAGGTAGTGAAAACGGCCCACCACTTTCAGCACGCGCTGAAGTGCGATCAGCCGGTAGGCCGAGCGCGTGGCCGCGAGGCTCTCGAGACGCCCGGCTTTCTGACGCGAGTAGAATCTGACGAGCAGCGATTCCTCGATGCCTGCCGTGATTCGCTCGGGCGTGTTGCGATCGGTCAGCAACGACGCCACGTCGTAGAGAGCCGGCGCCAGCAGCGCGTCCTGGAAGTCGATCAGGCGCAGGCGCGTGTTTGGTGCGTTGCGGTCGCGCCCCGGCTCGGCCGGCTGCACATGGATGTTCCACGCGTGGTAATCGCGGTGCGAGAACACGCGCGGCAGCGCAGCCAGCCGCGCGGCCACGGCGCGAAGCTCGCGGCGGCTCTCCGCCATGAGGTCGGGTGCGGCGCCGGCCACGCCGTATTCGAGGAAATGCTCGAATTCCCACGCGAAAAGCTTCTCGTCGAAGGACTGCACGAACGCGTAGCAGCCGCTGCCGTCGTCGGTCGCGCGGGCCTGCAGGTCCGCCAGAAGGTCGAGCGCGCGTCCGAACGTCTCGGCAGGACTGGCGGCAGCGGCCTCCCACAGCGGCGTGTCTCCGACATCCTCGAGCAGCAGCAGGCGGCTGTCGGGCGAGACCGCGTGGATGGTGGGGACGGCGTCGGTGAGGCCGGCGAGGAAGCGCCCGACGTTCACGAAAGCGAGCTCTTTTGGGCCGTCCTTGCCGAAGACTCCGAGTTCCTCCGACGACATCGCGACCGCCGCGTCCTGCATCATCATTAGAACGAGCGTCGAGGGTGCTCCCGCAGCCGCGCCGGTGAGCCTCACGCGAGCGTAGCTTCGCGTCGATGCGTCGCCGCGCATGGGATCGACGGACGCCACGGCGGCGCCCGGCCAGAGATCGGCGACGATGCCGCTGGCGAACACGCGGGCGCTCTCGAGAGAGTCGATTGCCATTGGAGGAGCGGTCACCCACTGCAGGGCCCGGGTGGGCTCGGCGGGTGTGATGCCGTGGCGAGGTTCGTACACAGCAGACGACGACGCGGCAACCCGAGCCTCTGCGTAGCCCGCTGCCGCTACGTTGACATGGTGCCATGCGCTGGGGATAAGGCCCGGTCGTCGGCGGCCCCAAGCGGGCAAAAAGCCCTACTCCCGCCGGCGCTTTCCCAGGATGTCCGATTACATTCCGGTACTGATCTCGCTGATCATCGGCGCCGTCATCGTGGGTGCGATGACGAACCTCAATCGCCTGCTCGGGCCCCGGCGTCCGAGCGAGATCAAGGGGCGTGCATTCGAGTGCGGCAACGATCCGACCGGTTCCGGCTGGGGCCGCTTCTCGATCAAGTTCTACATGGTGGCGATCCTCTTCATCGTCTTCGATGTCGAGGTGGTGTTCATGTACCCGTGGGCGGTGATTTACCGGGAACTTGGCTTGTTCGGCTTCGTCGAGATGATGACGTTCATGCTCATCCTGATGATCGGCTACGCCTACGCGTGGCGCAAGGGAGCCCTCGAATGGCGCTAGGACTCGACAGCACGGACCTCGCCGCCCGCGTGCTGGCCGCCGTTCCGGCCAGCGATGCGCGCGCCGTTGCGGGCGCGCTCATGCCCACCATCGAGGTTGGCGCGAGCGAGATGCCCGACGTGCTCACGTTCCTGCGCGATGCTCCAGGCCTCGAGTTCAAGCTCTTCGTGGACGCCACCGCCATCGACCGCGAGACGCCCCAGGGCCTCGTCGAGGTCGTCTACATCGTGCGCTCCATTGTCGATTTCGGCTGGAGCATCGTCGTCAAGACCGCCGTGGACGCGGCGGAACCGTCGATGCCCACCTCCTCGCACGTCTACGCCGGCATCAACTGGGCCGAGCGCGAGATCTACGACATGTTCGGCGTCAACTTCGAGGGCCACCCCGACCCCCGCCGCATCCTGATGTACCCGGAGTTCGTGGGCCACCCGCTCCGCAAGAGCTACCCGTACCAGAAGCGCCAGCCCCTGACTCCCGAGCGCGATCCGCTCGCCGACCCGTGGCCGAAGCGCAACTGAGCGCGCCACGCCGAGCGTTGAAATAAATGAGCACCGAGGAATCCCGAAAAAATCTGGCCATGGCCTCCGACCCGCTGTCGGAGATCATGGAATTGCAGATGGGGCCGTCGCACCCGGCCTGCCACGGGACGGTGAAATTCGACCTTCGCCTCGACGGCGAGAACATCATCTCGATGGACACCACGCTGGGGTACCTGCACCGCGGCTTCGAGAAGATGTGCGAGCAGGGCACCTGGACCCAGGTGATCCCGTACACCGACCGCCTGAACTACGCCTCGCCACAGATCAACAACCACATCTTCTGCGAGGCCGTCGAGCGCATCTGCGGCATCGAAGTTCCCGAGCGCGCCACCTACATCCGCGTGATTCTGTCGGAATGCTCGCGGCTGGCCGACCACCTGACCTGCCTCGGAATGTCGGTGACCGAGCTCGGCGCGATCTCGGCCGGCTTCTACATGAACGAGGCGCGCGAGCTGTTCTACAATCTCAACGCGCACGTGACCGGTGCGCGCGTGACGGTGAGCTACGGCCGCATCGGCGGCCTCGTGCGCGATGTGCCGGCCGACTTCGACCAGGTGGTTCGAGCCGCCATCAAGCGCACCGAGGAAGTGCTGCGCGATTGTGAAAAGCTGCTCGAGCGCAACCGGATCTTCGCCGACCGCATGGCCGGCATCGGCATCCTCACCAAGGAGGAAGCGCTGAGCTTTGGCCTGACCGGTCCGCTGCTGCGCGCGACCGGCGTCAAGTACGACGTGCGCAAGGCGGCGCCGTACATGATGTACGACCGCTTCGACTTCGAAGTGCCGGTCGGCACCAAGGGCGACAACTTCGACCGCTTCGCCGTGCGCTACGAGGAAATGCGGCAGTCAATCCGCATCATCGACCAGGCCCTCAGGCAAATGCCGCCGGGCCGCGTCAGCATCGACGATCCGCGCTTCGTGCTGCCTGACAAGAAGGATGTCTACGAGAACATCGAAGGTCTGATGAACCACTTCAAGATCGTCATCGAGGGCGTGCGCGTGCCCGTCGGCGAGATCTATTTTTCGGGCGAGGGCGCCAACGGCGAGCTCGGCTTCTACGTGGTCAGCGACGGCAGCGGCCGTCCATACCGCATCCGCGTGCGGCCCCCGTGCTGGTACGGCATGGCAGCGCTCGAGGACATGGTACGCGGCCACATGGTCTCGGACCTCACGGCCATCTTCGGCCTCGTCAACATGATCGGAGGCGAGTGCGACCGCTGACGCGGGCGCACCACGAACAAAGGCGATGTCCCAGCACGCGACCAACCCTTCTGCCGTCACCGACACGGGCCCGGTATCCTTCGGTCCCGC
Source organism: Binatia bacterium (assembly GCA_046261745.1). Lineage (GTDB taxonomy): Bacteria > Desulfobacterota > Binatia > UBA1149 > CAITLU01 > DATNBU01. The sequence continues at coordinate 14,963 of JBHEOD010000071.1, read as the reverse complement.
GGCGCTCGCCGAGTACCACGCGATCCTCGCGCGTTACCCGGAACGGCGCGCGGCGCTGATGCCGGTGCTGTGGCTCGTGCAGCGCGAGTTCGGCTGGATCAGCCCGTCGGCCCAGCGCTACGTGGCCGACCTGATGGAGCTGCCGCAGGCCTGGGTCGAAGGCGTGGTCAGTTTCTACACGATGTACTGGCGCCGCCCGATGGGACGCTCGCACATCGCGATCTGCACGAACCTGTCGTGCTACCTGCGCGGCGCGGAACACATCTACGACGCCGTCTGCAAGCGCACGGGCATCCAGGCCGGCGAAGTCTCGGCCGACGGCAAGTTCTCGATCGAACGGGCCGAGTGCCTCGGATCGTGCGACACCGCGCCGATGCTGCAGCTGAACAACGACCGCTACGTCGAGAACCTCACCGTCGAGAGCGTGCTCGCGCTGGTGGACAAACTCGATGCGCTGCCCGCCGGCGGCAAGGCGAAGGGCTGAGCCGTGAGCGACGCGCTTCTCTTCGATTGGCTGATCCCCGGCCTCAAGTCCTTCATCGTGATCTTCATGGTGCTCAATCTGGCGGCGATGCTGCTGTGGATCGAGCGCAAGGGCAGCGCGCTGATCCAGAACCGCGTGGGCGCCAACCGCGCTTCGGTGCTGGGCATCCTGCCGTTCAACCTCGGCTTCGTGAACACGCTGATCGCCGACCCGATGAAGCTCTTCACCAAGGAAGAGTTCGTACCCGACGGCGCCGACAAGTTCGTGCACTCGATCGCGCCGTTCCTGGCGCTGTTCCCGGCCGTCGTCACGATGGTGGCCGTGCCGTTCGGCGATTCCGTCGAGTTGTTCGGCCGCACCGTCGAGCTCCAGGCCGTGCGCCTTGACGTCGGCGTGCTCTACGTGTCGGCGCTGGTCTCGATGGGCGTCTTCGGCGTGGCGCTGGCGGGCTGGGCCTCGAACAACCGCTGGGCGCTTCTCGGCAGCATTCGCGGCAGCGCGCAGATGATCTCCTATGAGCTCGCGATGGGCGTGGCGCTCGTCAGCATGATCCTGCTCTACGGCACGCTCGACCTGCAGTCGATGGTTCGCCAGCAGGGCGGCCTGTTCCTCGGCTTCCTTCCCAATTGGGGAATCTTCTACCAGCCGGTGGCCTTCCTCATCATCTTCACGGCCGGCATCGCCGAGTCGAAGCGCGTGCCGTTCGACCTTCCCGAGTGCGAGTCCGAGCTGATCGCCGGTTACTTCACCGAGTACTCCGGCGGCAAGCAGGCCTCCTTCATGCTGTCGGACTTTGCCGAGAGCGTGATGGTGGCCGGCCTCGTGACCACGCTGTTCTTCGGTGGCTGGCAGATCCCGTACCTCTCGAAGGAAGGGATCCTGCTCCCCGGCATGACTTCCGCGCTGGCGCTGCCGGCCCTGGCCATCACGCTGGCGCAGGTCGGCGCGTTCATGCTGAAGGTGCTGTTTTTCTGCTGGCTGCAGATCCTTATCCGATGGACCGTGCCGCGCTTCCGCTACGACCAGCTCATGAACCTCGGCTGGAAGGGAATGGTTCCGGTCGCGCTCGCGAACCTGATGGTGACGGCGCTGCTCATCCTTCTCAAGGACACGTACTCGTGAGTCCGTACCTGTTTTACCCGATGGCCACCGCTTCGGTGCTGTTCGCGCTGGCGGTGGTGATGGCCAGGAGCCCGGTGCGCAGCGCGCTCGCGCTGGTGGCCGTGATGTCGATCCTGGCCGTGCAGTTCGCGTTCCTGCAGGCCCACCTGCTGGCCGCGCTGCAGATCATCGTCTACGCCGGCGCCATCATGGTGCTGTTCCTGTTCGTGATCACGCTGCTCAACCTCGAGTCGGACCGCGGCGTGGGCGAGAAGCCCAAGCTTTCCGCGATCGGCTTCGGTGCCGGTGCCGTCGTGGCCGGCGGGCTGGCCGTCGCGATGGCCGCCATCGTGGCGCCCGCCGCACGTTCGGGTGCGCTGCCGGAAGGCTTCGGCACCACCGCCGTGCTCGCGCGGCAGATGTTCGGTCGCTACCTGGTCGCGTTCGAGCTCACCTCCATTCTGCTGCTGGTTGCCGTCGTCGGTGCGGTGGTGCTCGCCAAGCGTACCGCCGCGGAGAACTCCGAGGGAGTCACCGGCCTATGATGACCATCGGCCTGGCCCACTGGCTCGTGCTGAGCGCGCTGCTGATGGCCATCGGCGCCATCGGCGTGGTGGTGCGCCGCAACGTGCTGATCATCTTCATGTCCATCGAGCTGATGCTCAACGCCGCCAACCTCGCGTTCGTGGCGGGGGCCCACAGCCTCGGTCTCATGCACGGGCAGTCGATCGTGTTCTTCGTGATGACCGTCGCCGCGGCCGAGGCCGCGGTCGGCCTTGCGGTGATCCTTGCCCTGTTCCGCAACCGGCAGACCGTCGCCGCCGACGAAATTGCCCTGCTCAAGTGGTGATTGGTTAGGAATCCCGGATGCAAGCAGTAGCCGCCAACGAGGTTGCGCAAGTCGCAACGTATCTTCGCTACATCCCGCTGCTGCCGCTGCTGGGGGTAGTCTTCCACCTGTTCGCGGGGGATCGCCTCGGGCGCCGCGCTGTCGGCCTCGTCGCGTGCGGAACGGTCGCCGCAAGCTTCGCGCTGGCCGCGACCGCGTTCTTCACCATCTTCTCCGGCCCGACCGGCCTCGCCATCGTCGATCCCGTCTACCAGTGGATCGCGTCGGGTGACTTCTCCGCGGGCGTGAACTTCCGCGTCGATGCGCTGTCGTCGGTGATGGTCATGATCGTGACCGGCGTCGGGCTGCTCATCCACATCTACTCCACCGGCTACATGGCCCACGACGAGGATCACGCGCGCTTCTTCGCGTACCTCAACCTCTTCATGGCCGCGATGCTCGTGCTCGTGCTGGCCGACAACCTCGTGTTGATGTTCGTCGGCTGGGAAGGCGTGGGCCTTTGCAGCTACCTGCTGATCGGCTTCTGGTACAAGGATCCCGAGAAGGCCTCGGCCGGCAAGAAGGCCTTCCTCGTCAACCGCATCGGCGACGCCGGCTTCATCCTCGGCGCGTTCACACTGTTCTGGGCGCTGGCCGAGATGGGCGCGCCGAGCCTGGCGTTCGCGAACATCAACGCGCATGCCGGCGACTTCACGCCCGGCATTGCGCTGGCCGCCGCGCTGCTGCTGTTCGTCGGCGCAACCGGCAAGTCGGCGCAGATCCCGCTGTACGTGTGGCTGCCCGACGCGATGGCCGGCCCGACGCCGGTTTCCGCCCTCATCCATGCCGCCACGATGGTGACGGCCGGCGTCTACATGGTGGCGCGCCTGCACGGCCTGTTCGAAGCCGCGCCGCTGGCGATGCAGCTGATCGGCGGCATCGGCGCCGCCACCGCGCTGATGGCCGCCACCATCGGCATCGCGCAGAACGACATCAAGAAGGTGCTGGCCTACTCCACGGTCTCCCAGCTCGGCTACATGTTCCTGGCCCTCGGCGTCGGCGCGTTCGGCGCGGCCATCTTCCACGTGATGACGCACGCGTTCTTCAAGGCCCTGATGTTCCTCGGCGCCGGCTCGGTCATCCACGGCCTCCACGAGGAGCAGGACATCCGCCGCATGGGCGGCGTGATGGAGAAGATGCCGACCACGCATGCGACCTTCCTCATCGGCGTGCTCGCGATCGCCGGCGTGCCGGGCCTCGCCGGCTTCTTCTCGAAGGACGAGATCCTCGCGTCGGCCTATGCCGGCGGCCACACCGGCCTGTGGGCCTGCGGCGTGGCCGGCGCCGCGATGACCGCGTTCTACATGACGCGCCTTTACGTGCTGACCTTCCGCGGCGAGTTCCGCGGCGACCATCACACGTGGTCGCACGCCCACGAGAGCCCGTCGTCGATGACGATCCCCCTCGTCGTGCTGGCGGTGCTGTCGGTGATCGGCGGTTACGTCGGCATTCCGCACGCGCTCGGCGGCCACAACGCGTTCGCCGGCTACCTCGCGCCTTCGGTCGGCCACCACGAACTCGGCATCTCGACCGGCACCGAACTGATGCTGATGGCCGTCTCGGTGGGCGCCGGGCTGCTCGGCATCGCAGTCGCGTGGGTGATGTACTCGCGCGATCCGCGCGCCGACCGCCGCATCGCCGCCGGCCTGCGCAGCGTCTACCCGAGGATGCAGCGCGCTTACGACGTGGACGCGCTTTATGACTACACCGTCGTGCAGCCGCTGATGAGCGGCAGCGAGAAGCTGTGGATCGACGTGGACGTGGCGCTGATCGACGGCGCCGCCAACGGCACGGCCTCGGCCGCCAGGGGTTTCGGCGGCCTGCTCCGGCGCTGGTCCACCGGCAACGTGCAGCACTACATGCTGACCGTGCTGGTCGGCGTGGCGGTCGTGGTCTTCGCGCTCACGGTGGCGGGGAGCCTGTGATGCGCAACTTGCTCACCCTCCTCGTATTCACTCCCGCAGTTGCGGCGCTTCTGGTGGCCATGCTGCCCAAAGCCTCGATCGGCCTGATGCAGCGCGCGGCCGTCGCCCTGTCCCTCGTTCCGCTCGCGATCACCGCGCAGATCTGGGCCACCTTCGATGCCTCCAATGGCGACTTCCAGTTCGTCGAGCGCTTCGGCTGGCTGCCCGGCATCGGCGCGTCCTACTTCGTCGGCATCGACGGCATCTCGCTGCTGCTGATCGCGCTCACGGTGTTCCTGACGCCGCTCGTGCTGATCTCGTCGATGGACACCGTCCATCACCGCATCAAGGGCTACCTCGTCGCGATGCTGATGCTCGAGACCACGATGCTCGGCGCGCTGGTGGCCCTCGACCTGCTGCTGTTCTACGTGTTCTGGGAACTCATGCTGGTGCCGATGTTCCTGATCATCGGCGTCTGGGGCGGCGAGCGGCGCGTTTACGCGTCGATCAAGTTCCTGCTCTTCACGATGATCGGCAGTCTGCCGATGCTGGCGGCCATCCTGTACCTCGTCTACGCGCACACGCAGGCAGCCGGATCGCCGAGCTTCGCGATCACCGATCTTTACGGTACGGCCATGCCCACCACGGCCGCGATGCTGTGCTTCATCGCGTTCTTCGTCGCGTTCGCGGTGAAGGTGCCGATGTTCCCGCTTCACACCTGGCTGCCCGACGCGCACGTCGAGGCGCCCACCGGCGGCTCGGTGATCCTGGCCGGCGTGCTTCTGAAGATGGGCACCTACGGCTTCCTGCGCTTCCTGATCCCGCTGTTCCCCAACGCGTTCGCCGAGTCGGCCGGCTGGATCGCGGCGCTGGCGGTGATCGGCATCGTCTACGGCGCGCTGGTAGCGATGGTGCAGCCCGACATGAAGAAGCTGGTGGCCTACTCCTCGGTGAGCCACCTCGGTTTCGTGATGCTCGGCGTCGCGTCGATGAACACGCCCGGCATGGAAGGCGCCGTCTACCAGATGCTCAACCACGGCATCTCGACCGGCGCGCTCTTCCTCCTGGTGGGCGTGGTTTACGAGCGCCGCCATACGCGCCTGATTTCCGAGTACGGCGGGC
>JBHEOD010000071.1:0-9453 GCA_046261745.1 Binatia bacterium | reverse complement strand
CTCTGGAAGCAGATGCCCGTCTACGCCGCGTGCTTCCTCATCATCACGCTGTCGTCGATCGGCCTGCCGGGCCTCAACGGCTTCGTCGGCGAATTCCTCATCCTGCTCGGCGGCTTCCGCTTCGACGTTGCGCTCGGCGCGATCGCCGCCAGCGGGGTGGTGCTCGGCGCTGCCTACATGCTCTGGATGTACCAGCGCGTGATGTTCGGCGAAATCACCAACGAGAAGAACGCGACGCTGAAGGACATGAGCCCGCGCGAGTTGGCGGTGATCCTGCCGCTGGTGGCGCTGGCGTTCGTGATGGGCGTCTACCCCAAGCCGTTCTTCGACACGATGCGCACCTCCGTGGCACGCACGCTCGACCGCATCCCGGATGCGGCGCTGGCCGCCAACGGCCACAAGTCGGACATCGGTCGTGCAGCCAAGGCCGGCGCCACGCGTACCCGCCCCGCCGTCGGCGCCTCGAGCGCGCGTCCGGCCGCTGCCGCGAAGCCGGTGGACCCGCACGCCGGTCACGATCACGCCGGCCACGACCACGGTTCCCATGGCGGAGAGGGCCACTGACATGCCGCAGCCGCTGAATCCGTACTCGCTGCTGCCGATCCTGCCTCTGCTGGCCGGCTGCGCATGGGCGCTGATGGTGCTCGTCGTCGAGATGTTCACGACCAGCAAGCGCTTCACCGGCGTCGCCTGGCTGTCCATCATCGGCCTTGTCGGCATCGCTGCTCTCGCAGTCCAGCCGGGCGCCGCGACCGTCTACGCCGACGCGCTGGCCAACGACAGCTACACCGCGTTCTTCACCGTACTGACCTGCGCGATGGGCGTCGGCGCGATCCTGCTGTCGATCGACTACCTGCCGGCCGCCGGCGTGAACAAGGGCGAGTACTACCCGCTGATGCTGTTCGCCGTGCTCGGCGTGATGGTGATGGCGGCGGCCACCGACCTCATCGTGATGTTCATCGGCCTCGAGACCATGTCGATGGCCGTCTACGTGCTGGCAGGCATCCTGCGCAACGACGTGCGCTCGAACGAAGCCTCGCTCAAGTACTTCCTGCTCGGTGCGTTCGCGTCCGCGCTGCTGCTCTACGGCATCGCGACGCTGTACGCGATGACCGGCTCGACCACGCTCGCGGAGATCTCGGCGGCGCTCGCCAGGCCCGACATCGCCGCCGCCGATCACCTCGTGATGGTGCTCGGCGCCGGCCTCGTGCTGATCGGCCTCGGCTTCAAGATCGCGGCGGTGCCGTTCCACCTGTGGGCGCCGGACGTTTACGAGGGCGCGCCCACTTCGGTCACCGCCTTCATGGCCACGGCCGTCAAGGCGGGTGGTTTCGCCGCGCTGCTGCGCACCGCCGTCGTCGGCCTCGAGCCGCTTCATCCCGACCTGCAGGGCGTGCTGTGGGCGTCGGCGGCCGTCACGATGACCGTCGGCAACCTGATCGCGCTCAGGCAGACCAGCCTCAAGCGCATGCTCGCGTACTCGTCGATCGCGCACACCGGCTACCTGCTGATGGGCGTGGTGGCCGGTACCGACGCAGCCGGCTCGGCCGTGCTGTTCTACCTGGCCGGCTACGGCGCCATGAACCTCGTCGCGTTCGGCGTGATGATCGCGGTGGCTGACGGGCCGCGGGCAGCAGAGAAGATCTCGGACTACGCCGGCCTCGCGCAGAGCCAGCCGGCGCTGGCCGCCGCGATGACCGTCTCGATGCTGTCGCTGACCGGCATCCCGCCGCTGGTGGGTTTCGTCGGCAAGCTCTACCTCTTCCAGACCGCCATGGAGGCGGGCCTGTTCGGCCTCGTGGTGCTGGCCTGCTTCAACAGCGTGGTCTCGGCGGCCTACTACCTCGGCGTGGTGCGCACGATGTACTTCGAGGCGCCTCCGGCGGTCGAGGACACGCTGCCCACCGCCACGGGATATGCTTCCTTCGTGGTGGCCGTGGCCACCATCCTCACGGTCCTGCTCGGCGTCGTGCCGGCGTCGGTGCTTGCAGCGACCGCGCGAGCGTTCAAGGTCGTGCTGCTGGGATAGTCGGACGGGCCGAGCGGCGCATCGGCGGGCCGCTGAGGAGATTCGTCGTGATGATCGCCCTACTCGTCTTCGCCTCCGTTCTCCTGCCCGCCGCTTCCGCGACGGCTGCCGAACTGACCATCCGCCTTTGCGGCATGGAGAACCGGACCGGCAATCTCCAAGTCGCCGTATTCGCCGAGGAGAGGGCGGCCGAATTCACCGACGGCGAGTCCGAGGCCTTTGCGGCCGGCCTCACCCTGCGCCTCGCCGATGCGCAGCCGGGCGCCGTGCTCCCCGTCCGCATTCCTCTGGCACCGGGTCGCTATGCCGTGCGCGTGATTCACGACGAGAACATGAACGGCGTGCTCGATCGCGGCGGCCTGGTAGGCACGCCGCAGGAATCGTACGGGTACTCGCTCAACGTTCGGGCCCGTGTCGCCGCGGTGGAGTTCAACGAGGCTGCCATCACGGTGTCGAACCAGCCGGTGAGCGTCGACGTACGCGTGGCCGCATGGAGAATCACCGGCGGCGACGACTCGCCGTGTCCGCCGTAGATTCGCCCGCTTCCTGCCGCGTTGTCGGGCCCCGGCCGCTCTGCTACGAGGGATCATGACGCTTCGCGACGCCGCGCCGACCCTCGGCGTCTTCGCCGTCGCGCTCGCGTACCTGCTGCTGCTTCGCCCTTACGGATTCCAGCTCGAAGACGAGGGCACGCTGCTGTCGTGGTTCGACCGCGTCGCGCGCGGGCAGCGCCCCTACGTCGACTTCCACACCGGCTACACGCCGGGCTTCTTCGCGTTCGGGTCGGCGGTGTTTTCGCTGTTCGGGACCTCCGCGACGGCACTGCGCGCGGTGCTCGCGGTGATCAACGCGCTGGCCGCAGCCGGCCTCACCGAAGCGACGCGGCGGATCGCGGGCCGCCGGCTCGCGCCGATTCCGGCCCTCGTGTGGCTCGCGTTCGTGCCCGTCTACAGTGGCGAGTTCGCGGCTTTCAACATCCCGTATCCCACCTGGCCGGTGACGCTGGCGTGGGTCATGCTCGCGCTCGCGATGCTGTCGTGGGCCGCGCGCCCGCGCGCAGGCCTGCTCGTGCTGGCCGGCGCCGCCGCTGCCTTCGCGATGTGGTTTCGTCCCAACTCCGGCGCATTCGCGCTGGCGGGTGCCACGTGGGTCGTCGTCGCGTTCGCGTCGCGATGCACGCGCTACGATCGAGTGACCGCGCCGCTGGCCGCGGCGTTCATGGCGTATGGCCTCTGGTACACGTTCGAGTTCCGAATCGTCGGCATGGACGCGTTCGTGCACCTGCTGCCCGCGTTCGTGCTTGCCGCGCTGTGCGCGGGGCCGCTCTCCGACCGGCTGCGCAGCAACGACGCGCCGCAGGCCGGCGTTTCGCTCGAGATCCTCGCCGCCGCGTTCGTGCTGCCGACACTGGCGTGGATCGTGCCGCTCGAGCGTTCCCTCGGCATCGACCGCCTCCTGTACGAAGTTTTCCTGGTGGGTGCCGATTACCAGACGCTCTACTACAAGCCGCACCCTGCGCCCGAGCCTTACGCGGTTCTCGTCGTGGCGGCGCTGCTCGCGATCGCGCTCGGCGGCCGCATGGTTGCGCGCCGACGCGTGTCGCCGTTGCTCGTGCTGATCGGCTTCCTCACGGCCGGAGCCGTGGCCGCGCTCCTGCTCGCGCGTGGCGGCGTCGCGCCCGAAGGAGTTGTCCGCTCGATCAACGCGCAGCTGGAGAATGCGTCCTACTGGCTGGCGGCTACAGCGAGCTTCGGGGCGGTGGCGTGGCTGATTCGCGCGCCGGCGGCCGAGTTGCGCAGCTCGCCGCGCGCGCGTGCGCTGGTGGTGCTGACGCCGCTGGCCGTCGCGATGTATGCGCAGATGTTCCCGCGCAGTGACTTCATGCACCAGGTGCAGGCTGTGCCTCTGCTGGCCGTCGTCGCGTGCGGGCTGCTTGGTCGCGTGGCCGCATGGTGGGCCGCCGGGACGTGGCCGCGAGCGCTGGACGGCCGACAGGCCGTGCGCGGCGGCCTCCTCGCTGCCGCCGCCGTCGTGCTGGCGATCGCCTTCAGCGAAAAAATCGTGGGCCCCGTCGCGGCGTGGTCGGGCGCGGCCCCGGCCGGCTCCATCTCCGACCGGCTCGACGTTCACGTCGAAGCCGCCGCGGGCGACGAACTCGAGGCGATTGCCGCCGCCGTTGCGTTCCTGCACGCCCACACCAGCGACGGCGAAGCGCTGTGGTCGTTTCCGGCCACGAGCGGCGTACTCTTCGCCGCCGGCCGCACGAACCTCGCTCCGCACGATTACTGGTACCCGGGACGCCCGGACCGCGCCGAGGAGAACCGCGTGCTCGGCCTGCTGCGCGAGCATCGGCCGCGCTTCATTGTCACGCTCGGCCACGGCTGGAACTTCTTTGCCGGTGCGCCCACGTACTTCGACTACCTGCGTCGCCACGTGGCGGACGAGTACCGGCTCGCCGCGCGCTTCGGCCGCTACGACATCCTGGCGCGCCGCGACCTTGCCGAAGCGGGATTTGCGGAGCCGGCCACGATGCCGCCGCGTCCCGGCCCGCGCGAAGGGGTCTTCGACGAAAATCTCGAACGCCGCCGTCAGGCCGCGCGGCGCTGGATGGACGCGATGACGCCCGCCGAAGCGGCCGGTGCTGTGCTTCCCACCGGCAAGCGCGATGCGTTGCTGCTGCTGCGCGCGCTGCGCGACGGCGGCGACATGCGCGGGGCGGGGTGGGCGATCCTCGGCTTCGAATCGGACGACCCGCGCATACGTGGCGAAGCCGTCGACGCGATGCACGCGCTCGCACGCTCGCTCGAAGACGAGCGTGCGCGTTTCGCGAACGACTTCGATGCCGGCCGCTACCGTGCGTACGTCGCGCCGTGGTCGCAGCACGCGCGCAGGCTCGAGAGCGTGGAGGCGCTGAAGCCGTTCGCGGCTGCCGTGCTGGAGCTGGCCGAGACCCCGGATCCCTCTTAGACAGGCCGCCGGTTCACGCGTTGCGGATGAGCACGCCGCCGTCCACCACCAGCACGGCTCCGGTCGTGAACGTCATCGACGGCAGGCAGAAGTTGAGCGTCGCGTGTGCGACTTCTTCCGGCTCGCCGTAGCGGCCGAGCACGGTGCGACGTTTCGCGAAGATCGCCTTGCTCTCGTCGGGAATCGCCTCCGTCATGCCGGTGCGAATGGGGCCCGGTGCGATGCAGTTGACGGTGATGCCTTCGCTGCCGAGCTCGACCGCCAGCGAGCGCGTCAGGCCGATCACGCCGTGCTTGGCCGCCGTGTAGGCCGCGCCGTACTTGGTCGCGCCGAAGCCCTCGGTGGATGCGATGTTGACGATGCGCGGACTCGCCGACTTGCGAAGGAAGGGCAGCGCCGCGCGGACCACGCGCGCCTGGCCCGTCAGCAGAACGTCGAGCGACCTGGCCCACAGCTCCTCGAAGTCGTCGCTGTCGATCGGCGTCATCCACACGATGCCTGCGTTGTTGACGACGATGTCGAGGCCGCCGAAGTGGGCCGCCGCGTCCGCCACCACGCGCCGGACAGCCTCGGTGTCGGTGACGCTCATCTCCCAGCCGCGCGCCGAGCCGCCCGACGCGCGGATTTCATCGACGACCGCCTGGACGCGGTCCGCCCCGAGGTCGGTGACGATCACGTGTGCGCCCTCGTCGCCGAACAGGTGGGCCGTCGCGCGACCCATGCCCGACGCCGCGCCCGTCACCAGCACCACCTTTCCCTCGACCGAACGACTCAATTTCGACAGACGCGCCATGAAATCCTCCGTTGCCGCTGCATACCTGCGGGCGGGCCAGCCGCCAAACGGTCGCAACGCCACGCTGATCCGCTACGTTCGCAGGGATGAGCGACACCGAGCGCCGCAGCGTGTACTCCGGCAGTCCGTGGGAGGCCAAAGTCGCGTACTGCCGCGCCAGGCGCGTCGGGGACTTCATCGCGGTGTCCGGCACCGTCGCCGTCGGTGTGGACGGCAAGGTGGTCGCGCCCGGCGATGTCTACGCCCAGGCCCTCCACGCGCTCGGCATCATCGAGAAGGCCCTCGCCGAACTCGGCGCCGGAATGCGCCACGTCGTTCGCACACGGGCCTTCCTCACCGACATCAGCCGCTTCGAGGAGTTCGCGCGCGCCCATCGCGAAGTGTTCGCGGGTATCGATCCGGCCGCCACCGCCGTGGAGGTCTCGCGGCTGGTCTCCCCCGACTTCCTGGTCGAGATCGAAGCGGATGCCATGGTGCCGTGCTAGCTCCGCGACTGCTCCGCAGTCCGTCCGACGGACGTCACCTGCCTGTTCTCGAGGGAGTGCGCGGCCTTGCCGTGGGGATCGTGCTGGTCAGCCACATGAGCACGGCCGGCGTGCTCCTGTACCCCGGATTGAACTTCAAGGGCCGCGGAGCCTGGGGCATCTACCTGTTCTTCGTGCTGAGCGCGTTCCTGTTGACGTGGCACTACCTCGAGACCCCGGAGCGGATTGCCAACTCGCTGCGCTACTGGCGCGGCTATGCCGGGCGCCGCATCGCGCGCATCTATCCGCTTTACACGTTGGCGCTGCTGCTGACCGCGGTCTCACCCCTCGTCTCCTTCGCGCTGGCGGGCAAGGAGGAGCCGTCGGTGTGGAGGCACTTGCTGCTTCTCGACGGCTACAAGATTTTCTGGACCATCCCCGTCGAAATGAAGATGTACGCGCTGCTGCCGTTTCTGCTGACGGCCGTGTACGGCGTCGCGAGGGGCAGGACCGGCAGGAGTCTGGCGACCCTCCTCGCATTCCTGCTGGCCACGGCGTGGCTCTGGCCACCGGACGTGGTCACGTATCGATCCGTGGACCTGCACGATTTCCTGGCGCCCTTCGTCGTCGGCTTCATGGCCGCGTTCGCTTGGCGTGACCTTTCGCGGCGGGAACTCTCCGTTTCCGTCCGGCGGTGTTGCGATCTCGCGGGCCTGCTCGCACTGGTTGCGATCCTGGCGCCGTGGCTGTTGGGAGATCCCTTCGGACCAAGCCATCGATTGGCCCGGACAGTGCTCGGCAACGATGCGGCGTGGTACGGCGCGGCGTGGGGCATCGTCCTGTTGTGCACGCTGGCGGGGCGCGGCTTGTTGCAGCGCCTCTTCGAGTTCCGACCCCTTCGCGTCCTCGGAGTTGTGAGCTTCAGCGCCTACATATGGCACATGCCCATTCTCGAGGGCTTGAGGCGCACCTCGTTCGCCAATCGCGGCGAGCCCATGTCTTTCCCCATCATCTTCGCAGCCGTGGTCCTCATCTCGATCGTCTCTTTCCTCGTCGTGGAACAGCCGGCGATGCAGGCCTTCGCCCGATGGTCACGACGAGGACGGACCTAAGCCGCCTCGGCGAATCGATCGCCGAACAGTCGCATCCATGGCCGGCGGCCACGCGCGCAGCCAAGCTCCCACACGATTCGCGACGGCGCCCGCCCGGTGGCGCGGACGATTCCCGCGTGAATACCGTGCAGGTGGTGCGCCGCGCAAACCGTCGTGCGGTTGTCCTGCCGGTTGTCGCCGCCGTGCGAGCGAAACTGCAGGTGATGGTCGTGCAGGTTGCGGCGCGAAGAGCAGCCCGGCACGGAACAACGCCAGCCGTCGCGTTCGAACACCGGATCGCGGTGCCGCGGCTGTCGCGTCCATTCGAGCAGAGCGCACGCAACCATGCGCTCGAAGACCTGCCAACGCGCCTCGCCGTCGCGCTGCAGGTGGTCGAGTGTGGACTCGACCATCACGGCTACGGACAGAGGCACCGAGCATTCGATGCGAACGGCCCCTGCCGGACCCAGCGACGCGTCGGACGCGGGCCCATGCGCACGTATTTGCACTTCGAGCGGATCGACGTCGGCGGTTCCGTCCGCGCGTAAGTCCGCACCCGGCGGCGGAGGCGCGGAGCGGGTGATCGACGAAGGCGCTTGCCCATGGTCGAGCGCCCATGCGACCTCATCCTGCAGCCGCCGAAGGGTGACTTCGCCGGCGCGGCGGATCCATTCCTCGGCGTTCGAAGGCGAGATGATCGGCAACAGGGCCGCGGCTGCAAGATGCGAGATGCAACCGTCGCGCCAGGCTTCGCGCAGCAGCAGGGATCGCCTCCACGACTCACGCTCCACCGCGACCATGCTCCAGACCGTCCGCGCCGAGCAGCCCAGGCGCGACTCGACGTAGAGCTTCACGGATGCGAAACCGATCTCGCGGAAGAGTCGCCGGTTGATGCCGATGTGAAGGAGCGCCGTCATCTGGAAGTCGATGCGCTGGGCCGCCCGGCGCAGCAGCCGTAGCCGGCGGTCGACCTCGAACGCATCTGCATGTTCGAGCTTGTCAAGCAGGCCGTCGAGGTGGCGGGCCGGGCCTGGATCCCGTGATGCCGGATCGAGCCATGCGAAGCCCTCTGCCACACCAGTCTCGGCAAGGTAGGCGCGCAAAAGAAGACGACCGCGCTGCTCGCTCTGATGCAGCCTGTCGCGAAGGCGCTGTTCGTGCAGTTCCGGCGGCGGCGCCCACCGGTTGCCGGCGGGTTCACCAGAAGATTCCGCAGCAACACGCTCGAGCACCCCGCCCGGTGAAAGCGGGCATCCTTCCATTCGGGAGGCCATTTCGCAGACGGCTCGCCACATTCTCCGTCCGCTGCGTGAGATGGTGATTCCCCATCTTAGTTGGGGATCGTTGTTGGATCCCGTCGACTCCGCATCCGTCGAAATGGATGCTGGCGAAATGGATGCTGGCGAAAGCGCGTCGGCAGCATGCGCATTTCGCAGGATGGCATCTGTCGGTTCGGAAACGCGCGAGTCCGAGGAGGCAGAGGGCTGCGCGCTTCCCGCAACCTCGCTTTCTTGCGTTGCTTGCTCGCGCTGGGCGAACCCACGTACGAACGCATCGAGCTCACGCAGGGGGATCGGCGCAGACTCCGCGAGCAGCCGGGTTTCGTTCGAAGCCGTGGCGATCCGAACCAGCACGCGCACGCGCGACCAGGGGATTGCACCGCTCTCGAGTGCGACCGCGAGAATGGGGGTCGCGTCGAGCGAACGCAGTACACGCGCGTCGTCCTCCAGCGTTCGCGGTGCCATGCCGAGCCGCTCGCGGGCGTAGTCGCCGAGCCGCACGAAGCCGAGAACTCTCCAGCCGCGTCGTTCGATGAGGCTTCGAACGAGACGCGCCTGCAGGAGCCGGCAGCGCGCGTGCATGCCCGACAACGCGACGAGTTCACGATCGAGCACTACCCCTGCATCGGTGCGCCATCCGCCATGGATCGCCGAATCCGGCGGAATGAGTAGCGCGGGATCCACGACGTCGAGGTCTTCGAAAGGAATGGAAGTGGGGCTGCTCTCCATGGGCGAAAGAATAGCGAAAATTGATCCGAGGCGCAAGACGGAATTGCGGTATTTTATGCTGGATATGTGATTTTTGGGGTGGTTTAGGTCCCGCGACGAA
>JBHEOD010000070.1:14028-18753 GCA_046261745.1 Binatia bacterium | reverse complement strand
CCCGCCGGTCAACGCGAGCATGCGCAGCGGCCGCACGCTGTGGCGCCTGCTCAGCGACTCGGGCGCAAAAGTCGGCGTCGTCAACATTCCCATTTCCTACCCGGTCGAACCGGTTGACGGCACCTTCATCAGCGGCTGGATGACGCCGTACTTCGCGAAGGACTACACGTGGCCGCCGACGCTCGGCGCCGAGATCGAGGCGGCGGTCGGAGACTACCGCATCTATCCTTCCGAAACGTTCTCGGAGCGCGGCAGCAAGGCGTTCTTCGACGCCAGCGACGAGCTGCTCGAGCTGCTCACGCGCACGACGATGCACCTGATGGAGCGCGACGACTGGGACTTCTTCATGACGGTCTACTTCGACGTGGACCGCATCCTGCACCAGCTCTGGCATGCGCTCGACGACGGCCATCCGTGGCGCAGCCGGCGGGATGGGCGCGCGGCCGGCCGGCACGAGGCCGCCGTGCTGCGCTACTTCGAGAAGCTCGACGCCGACATCGCGCGCGTGATCGCGAAGGCGGGCGAGAACGTGACGGTCATGCTGATGAGCGACCACGGCATGGGCCGCGCTTCGCGCTTCGTGGTGCTCAACAACCTGCTGCTCGAACTCGGCTATCTCCAGCTGGAGTCGGACCTGCCAACGCGCCTCAAGGCTTTCGCGCTGCGCCACGGCTTCAGCCTGCGCAACGTGCACAAGCTCGTCGACCGCATCGGCATCGCCAAACATGCCGAGTACAAGAACGTCTATTCCTTCGATGCGTTGCTCAAGCGCTTCTTCCTGTCGTTTCACAACGTCGACTGGGCGAGGAGCCGCGCGTACTCGTTCGGTCGTCACTACGGCTCGCTGTTCCTCAACGTGAAGGGGCGCGAGCCGAGCGGCTGCGTCGAGCCGGGCGCCGACTACGAGCGCACCCGCGACGAGATTGCCGCGGCGCTGCTGGCGTGGCGCGATCCCGTGCTCGGACGGCCGCTGGTCTCGCGCGCGATCAAGCGCGAAGAGGTCTACCACGGCGCCCGCTTCGACGAAGCGCCCGACCTCATCCTGCTGCCGGCAGACGACTCCGACATCTTCTACGGCCTTTCCGACTTCGGATCCTCGCGTATCTGGGACGAAACGTATCGCTACTCCGGCATGCATCGCGACAACGGCATGTTTGTTGCCTCGGGGCCGCTCGTGCGTCCAGGCGCGGCGGCGCCGGACGCCGCCATCATCGACCTCGCGCCGACGATCCTCTACCTGCTCGATCGCGAGATTCCGGCCGACATGGACGGCCGCGTGCTCGAGGAGGTTCTCGATCCGGCGCTGCTCGC
Source organism: Binatia bacterium (assembly GCA_046261745.1). Taxonomy (GTDB): domain Bacteria; phylum Desulfobacterota; class Binatia; order UBA1149; family CAITLU01; genus DATNBU01. Next base: position 17,442 of record JBHEOD010000070.1, on the reverse strand, counting down.
CGCGCGACCGATCCGCCGCGGCGAGGCGGGCGAGGACGCTGGTCGCGGACCGTCGCGCGAGTACTCCACGGAGGAAGAAGCCGAAGTCCTTCAGAGGCTTCGCGACCTCGGTTACCTGAACTGAGGACGCCGGCGTGAACGTTTCCGTCGTTGTCGTGCTGGCGCTGCTGTTGTGGTTGCCCGGTGCGTTGCTGCATCGAGGCTTCGCCATCGCTCGTGCAGGGTGGGGAACGGGACGATTCGCGCTCGAGGCTGCACTGTCGCTCGGGTTCCTGTCGCTGCTCTGGTTGCCGTTGTATCTCGCCGGCGCGCGCGTCGTCGTCATCGCTGCCGCCACAGTCATCGCGATTGCGGTGCTGGCCGCCGCTGCGTTCCTCGCAAGTCGGCGACGCACGCAACTCTCCAGAGGGGTTTCGCTCCTTCCCGACGACTTCGACGGCGAGGGGCCGCGTGCCGCCGCTGCCGGTGACGCGCGTGCCCGCACCGGCTTCTGGGACGGGGCCTCGGCGCTGGAGATCTTCGCATTCGTCGTCGCCGTCGCGCTGCTTCTTCCCGTTACGCTTGCCCACAGCGGCGCCAAGGTCGACGACTGGTGGGATCTTTCCTTCGTCAGCGGCTGGCTCGCCGACGGCCACGTCGGCTTTGCGCAAATGGCGCTGTCTCCCGATCCGGACACGCGATCCTCGCCGGTTCACCCGCGCTTCCTCTGGAGCGTCTGGCTGATGATGCAGGCGGTGGTGGCGCTGGTCACCGGAGAACCCGCGTGGCGCGTGCAGGCAGGGGCTCTCGCCGCAGCGACCGTCGTGCTCGTCGTGTCGTCGCAGGCTGCGCTCGCTCGCGCGCTGTTTCGGGCTTCACCGCACCTGGCCGGATTGGCGGCGGCCACGGTGGCGATGTCGGCCGCGTGGATCTGGGGAACGGAGGCGCTGCCGCTGTTCGTGCGTGGTTACCAGGACAAGCTGTTCGCGGCCTTCGTGCTTGCTCCCGTGCTGCTCGCGCTGGTGGTGCGCTCGGCGAGCGGCGAGGCCGACGAGGAGCCGGGCGATGGACGGCGGGAACGTCTCGCCTGGGCATCGGCGGTGGGCGCCGCGGCGGTGGCGATCGTTTCGGTGCACAGCCTCGTGTTCACGATGTCGCTCGTCACGTGCACAGCCGCGTTGCTGGCGATTCACGGGCGCGGAGTTCTCGCATGGCTGCGCGGGCAGGGCTGGCTTGCGGCGGCCCTCGTGCTTCCGGCGTTGTATCCGATTGGACAGGCGCTCGCGTTGTCCGTCGTCTTTGACGACCAGGGCGTCTCGCTCGCGAGTCGTGACAATCCGGTGGTGCGCGCACACCTGTCGCTCAATCGACTGATCGGCGCCGCCGGATGGGCGTGGATCGTGCATCCGGGCGCCGTGTTCGGGTCGGTTGCGCTGGCGGCGGCCGTGCCGATGGCGATTGCGTGGTCGCGGCGGCGTCTTGATCCGGGAGCGCGCGTGCTTCTGGCGACGACGGTGCTGCCGTGCGCGCTGATGTTCGTTCCGGGGATCGCCGCGCTGGCCGGCAAGCTGTGGGTGCCGTGGATGCTCTATCGCGTCGGCTGGATGGTGCCCATGGCGCCTCTGCTGGCCTACGGCTGCGTGATGCTTGCGCAGCGCGCGCGCTCACCGCTGCCTTCAATCGCCTTCGTCGCGAGCGTGGCAGTCCTTTCCGCGATCACGGGCGCCGACCGGCTCGGTCGCGGGATGAACGAGCATCCGGGCCAGGTCGACGGTTCGCCGGTGGCCGCCGCGGCGGCGGTCTACGAATTTCTTGCCGGCCGCGACACGCGCGCCGCCGTGCTGGCACCGCCGAATTTCTCCGAACTGGTGCCCGCACTTTCCGGAAAGCCGGTTGTCGCGTTTCCTGAGCGCGGCACGCTGGTGTTCGCCACCGACGATGTGCGAGCGTACGAACGGCTGCGCGACCGCGCGACGTTTTACTCCTCGTTGGCCACGCCGGCGCAGCGCGATGCGCTGGCGTTGCATCACGGCGTGCGCTGGGCCGTGCTGCCGCGGCGGCAGGTCGCCAGCGGTAGCGAGACGTCGTGGCTTTGGCGTTTCGGGCCGGAGGCGTTGCTGGCGGCGCGTGCCGTCGACGAATCGGGGCAGGAGCCGTGCGCGGCCGGTGCGGATGCAGACGATGCGCCGCGGGATGCCGCGTCGGTCGCTGCCGGCCCGGAGTCGGTCGCCCCCGAGGTCGCCCCCAAGGTCGCCCCCAAGATCACCGAGGCTGCCGGCTCATGTCGAAACTGGTGGAGCGCAACGCGCGCGAGCGTCGCCGGACGCCTTTCGCCGGCCTGGACCATCGTGTTCGAAACGCGTGACTATTTCGTCGCCGAGTATCGCACCGGGGTGGCGGCGCCGCGCGCGTCGGTGGACGACGCCGCGTTGCGGGCCGCATCGCCGTTCGCAAACGCGGTTGCGCCGTCGGGCGCCGGCACGGCCGAACGGGCGGCAGAGTCGGCCGCGTCACCGGCCGTGAACACGGCGGCAGCTTCACCGACCGCTGGGCGGCTCGAATCGCCTTTTGCACTGCCGCCGTGGCTGCGTCCGTTCGCGCTCACGCCGCCCGCCGCACCGCCGGCGATGGACCACTTGCTCGCGACGGCCACGGATCTGCCCGGCGCTGTCGTTCACTATGCGCCTGCTCCGCGTTTCACGGCGCCGTCCGCCTTGCCGGTCTGGACGGAAGGGCCGGGGGCATGGGAAGACGCGCCGGCCGAGGCGACGATCACGCTCGACATCGGGGTGGAGTGTCGTGTCTACGCGCTGGAAGTTGTGCCGCACCTTCCGCGTGAGCGCCGCGACGTACTCGAACTGCGCACCGGCGAGCGGGTGGTACGTGCCGCGGCGGCGCATGGCCGGGGCATCCTGGTTCCGGTGGACGATTCGCGCCTGCGCCGCCGCGTGACCCTGCACGCCGCTTCGCTGATCGGCAATCCGGTGTCGCTTGCCGACGTTCGCGTGCTCGGCGACCGGACCTCGTGCGGACCGACGTGGCCGGTGCACCGCAAGCCGCGTTCCCCGTCGCTGCTCACCACCGACGAGGCGCTGATCGCGCTCGTGACCACGCTGCCGCCGGGCGGTCGAGCGCTGGTCGCGCTGGCGCGACGAGCGTCCCGCGATCGCGGCAACGAAACGCCGGTTGCGCTGCTCGCGGAGGCGACGCGTCGCCAGCCGTCTCTGCTGGAGGGCTGGATCGATCTCGGCTTTGCGCGCGATGAGTTGGCCGCAGCCGCGTCCACGCCCGAACAAGCCGCGTCCGCACGCGCCGCCGCGCGCGCAGCGTTCGGCGCCGCCGTCGCGGTCGATTCGAACAGTTCGTGGGCGCGCGGGTGCGTTGCGTGGGCCGAGCAACGCTCCGGCCGGCCGCTGCTCGCGATCTGGCACGCGC
>JBHEOD010000070.1:7221-14018 GCA_046261745.1 Binatia bacterium | reverse complement strand
GATGTACGCGGACGCGTGGACGATCCTCGGCTACGCGCTGGGCGACCTGCGACTTCACGGCATGGCCGAGAGCGCACTGGCGCGTGCGGAAAGTATCGACCCGGGGCGTAACTGGCCGGCGCTGGCGCGCGCCGACCTCGCGCTTGCTCGCGGTGACTTCGAAGCGGCGCGCGTCGCCATGCGGGTGTGGCTGCGCCGCCACCCGTTCGACCAGGCCGCGCGCGCGAAGGTTGCTGCGATCGCCGCCGCCGCCGCGAAGGCGGGTGAAGCCGACCGTTTCGCTCCGGGCGAAGGCGCAGCAGCGTCGGCGGAGGCCGCGGCATCTTCAGGCGAAGCCGAACCGGCGTCGCGCGACGCCGGTTCACGATGATGACAGGTGCGACAGCGCCGCCCGGCCGCGGCCCGGTGGCCGGCTGGCAGCAACGGATCGCCGAAGCGGACGTCGTCGTGGTGGGCCCCGCGCCGCCGCTGCGCGGAGGCATCGCCGCGCACTCCGCACGACTCGTCGAGCAGCTTCGCGGGCAGGGCATCGCGGCCTGTGCGGTATCGTACGTTCGCCTCTATCCGCAAATGCTGTTCCCCGGTCGAAGCCAGCATACGTCCGTCCGGCGGCCGCCGTGGTGCGAGGAAGTGATCGACGCACTGGCGCCGTCGAACTGGTGGGAGATTCGTCGCGTGCTGTCGGCCTCGCGCGCGACCGTGGTGCTCCAATGGTGGCACCCGGTGGTTGCCCCGGCCCTTCTCGCGATCACGTCCGGCCTCGCCCGCGAGCGCATCGTGGCGGTCTGCCACAATGCGCTACCGCACGAGCCCGTGCCGGGCGCGGCCGCAGCGGCCCGCGCGGTGCTGGCGCGTTGCGGACGCATTGTCTGTCACAGCACCGTGCAGGCCGATCTGGTCCGCCGCTTGCTCGGGTCCCGGGCGGGGCTGATCGAAGAGGCGCCGTTGCCGTGCCTTCTCGACGCGGTGGACTTCGACGACCCGAATGGAAGGGTGGTTCCCGCCGAACTCGCGGGTCTGCCTCCGGACGCCAGGTACTTCGTGGCCGCCGGCCACCAGCGACCGTACAAAGGCGTCGCCGTGCTGCTGAAGGCTTGGGCGATGGCGCGGCGACCACCCGGTGCGCGCCTGCTGCTCGTGGGGGAATCCTATCTCCGCGGCCGGGCCCGCCGCGAAGTTGCGCTACGGGTGGGGAAAGATCCGACGATTGTCCTTGTGGATCGGTATGTTGACGACATGGACCTCGTGTGTTTCCTCGATTCGGCCGAGGCTCTCGTCGCAGCCCACCTGACGGCGTCTCAGAGCGGCATCATTCCGATCGCGCTTGCCCTCGGGCTGCCGTGCATCGTCAGCGATGCGGGCGGGCTCGCGGTCCAGGCTGGCGCAGGGGCCGGGCCCGGCGCTCGTGTGGTCGTCCGGGCCGGCGACGTGGCCGCACTGGCCACGAGCCTCGAGGAACGTCTCGAACTCGCACCGCGGCGCGCGGCGGCACTGGCGACGCAGCGAGGCCGGCGTCGCCGGCCGGATTTCACGAAGGATTGGCAGCGGGTGGTTGAAGCAATGGGAATCGGCCGTCGTCCATGACCCGCGCATGATTCCGGCAACGTCTACAAAGCTACGCGTGGTCCGAAGGTCGCGCCGCCGCGCGCCTGTCGCGGGCAAGCATGAGCCCAACTCGCGGCCGCGCGCCGCGCGCGCGTGGCCAGTGCGGTCTGCCCCGTATATGATTCCGCGTTCGGACGCCGCGCGGACGGCCATCAGGCCGCCGGATGTGACGATGACCGAACCGGACCAGCACGCATGACGGCATACGCATACCGGGCTTCGACCCGCGAGGGCAGGGTGGTCGAGGGAACCATGGAGGCCGCCGGCCAGGCGGCCGTCGTCTCCTCGCTGCGCGCACAGGGGTTCATGCCGCTGTCGGTGACCGAAGGGTCGGTCTCGGCGGCACGGCGCGCGTTCTCGCTCAACTTCGAGCTGCCGTGGCGCCGCGCCCCCAAGGTGAAAAGCCGCGACCTGATGGTCTTCACCGGCGAGTTGTCGACGCTTCTCAAGGCCGGTCTTCCGCTCGACCGCAGCCTCGGAAGCCTGTCGGCCCTTACCGAAAACGAAACGCTCAAGCGCATCGTCGGCGAGATCCTCGGACGCGTGCAGGAAGGACGGTCGCTCTCGCAGGCGCTCGGCGAACATCCCGAGGTCTTTCCCCCGCTGTACGTGAACATGATTCGCGCCGGCGAGGCCGGCGGCGTCGTGGAAACCGTTCTCGAGCGCCTTTCGGAATACCTGCAGAGCAGCGAGAAGACGCGCGAGGAAGTGAAGTCGGCGATGGTCTACCCGCTGATTCTCGCCACCACCGCCGGTGCGGCCATCGTGATCATGCTGACGTTCGTGCTGCCGAAGTTCGCCACCATCTTCTCCGACCTCGGCACCGCCATGCCCACCTCCACGCGCATGGTGATGGCGGTAAGCGACTTCATGATCGGCTACTGGTGGCTGATCGGGTTCGCAGCCGCGGCGGCGTGGATGGGGCTGCGGCGCTGGCTCGGCACGTCGGCCGGGCGCGAGCGCTTCGACCGCTTCCTGCTCAGTGCACCGGTGGTCGGCGACCTCGTTCGCAAGCTTCAGGTCGCGCGCTTTGCGCGAACGCTCGGCACCATGCTCAAGAGCGGCGTGCCGCTCATCCAGGCACTCGAGATCGTTCGCGCCGTGGTGGCCAACGTGGTGATCGGCCGCGCGCTGGCCGTGGTGCAGCGCGACGTCAGCGAGGGCAAGGGGCTCTCGGGGCCGCTGGAGAAAGTGAAGGTGTTCCCGCCGCTGGCGCTGCAGATGGTCGGCGTCGGTGAGGAAACCGGCCGCCTCGACGACATGCTGCTCGTCGTCAGCGACCATTACGACGGCGAAGTCAGCCACGCCGTGGCGCGCGCGATGGCGCTGATCAGCCCGCTCGTGCTCGTGGTGATGGGCGTCATCACCGGCTTTATCGTGTGGGCGATGATCTCGGCGGTCTTCAGCGTCAACGAGGTCATCCAGTGAGCCGGCGGCAGCCCGAGCCCGCCTTCACCGGTCGTCGGCCCGAAGCGACGGGAATGGAACGAACAGGAGATACAGAGTGACGAACAGAAAACACGACGACGACCGCAGGCGCCGGCAATCCGGCTTCACGATGATCGAGCTGCTGGTCGTGATGGTGATCCTCGGCCTGCTGGCCGCCCTGGTCGCCCCGAACTTCTTCGGCCAGGCCGAGAAGGCGCGCGTGAAGACGGCGCGCCTGCAGATCGCCAACATCAGCACCGCGCTCGACGCGATGGCGCTCGACACGGGCCGCTATCCGAACGCCCAGGAAGGGCTGCGCGCGCTGCTCGATCCGCCGTCCGGAATGGACATGTGGGACGGTCCCTACCTGAAAAAACTGCCGAAGGATCCGTGGAACCACGACTACGTGTATCGCGGTCCCCAGGGCTCCTCCGATTACGAGATCCTCTGTTACGGTGCCGACGGCAGCCCGGGCGGCGATGGTGGCAACGCTGACATCAGCAATCTCGACTGAAGGCGACACTCGCGTCAGGCCCGCCGCAGTGGTGTCGCGGCTGCGCTCGCGGCGCCTGCCGGGCCAGCGCGGCTTCACGCTGCTCGAGGTCATCGTCGTGATGGTCATCGTCGGCGTGGTGGCGGCGATGGTGCTTCCGTCAATCCAGGCCGGTGCGAAGCAGGCTGCCGTGCGGCGATCGGTGCGCGCATTCATCTCGGCGGCGCGGCAGGCGTCGGCGCGCGCGGTGAACACCCGCAAGCCCACGTCGCTGGTCGTCTGGCCGGACGACGGCACCTTCGGCGTCGAAGGGATCGCCTCGCGATACGAGCTTCCCGACTTTGCCGAGTTCGGCGAGATCATTGGCGGCCGCGAAGCCGAGGCCGATGACGAGATCCGTTTTGACTTCTACCCGACCGGATCCTCGGCCGGCGGCAGCGTCGAGATCGAGTTCATGCCGTCGGATCGCCGCCAGTCCTACATTCTCGTTCTCGACCCCCTGATCTCTCGCGTGCGCATCGAGGAAGCATCATGAAGCGGCAACGCGGTTTCACGTTGCTCGAGGTCATGATCGCCACCGCGATCATGGCTGTCGGCATCGTTGGCGCGCTCGAGCTGTTCAGCGGTAGCCTCAAGCTGGCCGGTGATGCCAGCAAGCAAAGCGCGGCCACGGTGCTCGCACGCTCGCTGATCGACGAGGAACTCTGGCGCGACCTGCTCGAGAACAACCAGCGCAGCGGCACCGAAGGAAACTTCGCGTGGAGCGTCAGCACCCAGCCCATCGATCGCGAGATGATCGGCCGCGACGAGGATCTCGGGCTTCGCGACCTCCGCGGCACCGGCGAGCTCGGACTGTGGCTGATCGAAGCGGAGGTTTCCTGGGAGGGGCCGTCCGGCCGCAAGGCGCTGGTGCTGGAAACCGCCCGCATCGGGCAACTGCCCGAATGAGGCACGCCCCGACCACGGCTGGTTCGGAGCGCGGTTTCACGCTGCTCGAGCTGGTGGTCGCGATGGCGGTCTTCGGGCTGATTGGCCTCGGAATCTTCGGCGTGCTCGTGCTCGGCGCGCGGTCGGCCGGATCGGGCGAGCGCGTGACAGAGCAGGCGCGGCGCTATCGCGTCGCCAACGACGTGATCGCGCGGCAGGTGGCCGCGGTCGAGCCGATGCAGCTTCCGAGGCAGAACGAAGACGGACTGAGCGACGAAGAGGACGACTCTGCCCAGCCCTTCTTCTTTGGCGACGTGGAAACCCTCGAGTTCGTCACCACGGCGCCACAACGTCCGGACGCGAGCGGCATGGCGATCGTCAACTACTGGGTCGAGGACGGCATGCTGAAGATGTCGGAGCGGCCGGTGTTCACCGCCTACGGCACCGGCAAGGAACTCGATCGCGCACAATTCGAAGATACGGTTGCAACGGTTTTGCTTTACGACGTCGAGTCGGTGACCTTCTCGTACCAGCGCGAAAGCGACACGGATGAGTGGCTGGAGGTCTGGAATGCGGCCGACGACAACCAGCTGCCGGCCTGCGTGCGCATCGACGTGAGGCCCTCGGCCGTCGGCGGCCCGGACTTCTACCACGAGATCCCGGTGATGGTCGGCACGTTCAACCAGATCGCCGATGCGGACGAGGATTTCCGCGCACGCAGGAGCAAGCGCGGTGCGCCCGAGCCCGATCCCGACGAGTCGCCGGGCGCGACTTTGCCGGACGATGACGACGATGATGATGACGACGACGATGATGACGATGGTGAGTAGGCCATCGCCGACCCGGTTCGGCGGTGGTTTGTACTTCGAGCAACAGGAGCGAACATGACTGAATCGATGAATTTCGTGGAAACCCTGCCGGTATTGACCGCTGAGCCCTGCCCCGTCGCTGCCCTCGCCATGGGCGGTTCCGTCGAGGCGTTCGTGCTCGGTGGCGTGAAAAAGGAAGAAGGCGGGAAGGACCCCGAAGAGGACGAAGAGGACGAGGACGACGACCTCGACGATGACGACGATGATCTGGACGACGACGACCTCGACGACGACCTCGACGACGACGACGACGACGAGGATGATGACGACGACGACGATGAGGACGAAGAAGACGACGACGAAGAAGACTAAGGCGGGCCGCCGTCACCACCGCCAGCGCGGCGTTGCGCTGATCCTGGTGCTCTGGACCTTCGCCGCGGTAGCGGTGCTGGCGGCCGAATTCGCTCGCGCGATGCACGACGAGGCGGCCTCCACGCGCAACTTCAAGGAGTCCACGCACGCACGGATGATTGCGCTGGCCGGCGTCAACGAGGTGATCCTTGCGCTCAAGGCCGATCGCCAGACGGCGCAGGACGTCGAGACGGCAGAGGACTACGAGAATCCGGATCCGATCCGCTCGCTGTCGCACGGCGACGGCCAGTGGGTCCCGGCCAGTTTTCGAGGCAACCGTTACGAGGTGCGCGTGTTCGACGAAGCCGGCAAGCTCGCGCTCAACAAGCTCGACGCCACGCAGCTGCGCATGATCTTCGAGAACCTCGGCATCGACCCGGACGAAGGCGAGGTGATCGCCGACTCGATCATCGACTGGCAGGATGCGGACGACCTGCATCTCACGAACGGAGCAGAGTCCGAGTACTACGAAGGCCTCGACCGGCCCTACCGCGCGAAGAACGCGTGGTTCGACTCCGTGGAAGAGCTGCTTCTGGTGCGCGGGGTCACGCGCGAGATCTTCTATGGCTTCGACGGAGTACCGGGTTTGATCGACATCTTCTCGGTCTTCAACCAGACGAAAACGATCAACCTGAACTCGGTAACCCCGGCCGTCATGCAGGCCCTCAGCGGGATCGACCCGGAGGCGGCGAGCGAGTTCCAGTCGGATCGTCGCACTGCCGACGGCGAGGCCAGCAAGGACGAACTGCGGGCACTGCTCGCTCCGTCGGGCGTATCCTCGAGGAGCAGCGTCCCCCAGTACATGACGATCGAGGCGAGGGTCCACGATGCGTCCGGGACGGTGGTCCTGGCCCATGTCGGCGCGGTGGTGAATTTGTCCAGGGACGGCGACGGGTTGAAGCTCTCCAGGTGGTATGATTCGATCTTCGACGAATCCGACGAAACGGGCGGCAGTCCAGCCGCCGATACGACCAGCTGACAAGGCAAGGCAAGGCAAGAGTGGAGACGAGGGGCCTCATCAGGCGCATCGCCAAGGCGGATTTCGCCGACGTGCTCGGCGTGGCCGTGCGCGGCGACGTGATTGCCGTGGCCCACGTGCGCAAGCGGCTGAACGTCGTCCGCGT